>NZ_JBFRJJ010000013.1:0-131760 GCF_041468785.1 Shewanella sp. 10N.286.52.E4 | reverse complement strand
AACACCGCAAGGGCTTTTTTGAATTAATTTCAATTATTTTAAATCTTTTGATTTAGCCACAAGCTAACCACTTATAATCCACAACGTTATCCACAAAACCAAAGATAATGATTATTTAATAGACTGATTTATAGGTATAAAAAAAGCAGCTGTTAATAGCTGCTTTTTAAAATACTCTTAAGAAAACCTTATTTAGGTCAACTTACCGTGGCATTGCTTGTACTTTTTACCTGAACCACATGGGCAAGGGTCGTTTCGACCGACTTTTTCCCCATCACGAATAACCGTTCTTGGGATTGCCGCTTCTGCTTCTGTGTTATCCGTTAAAGCTTCTGATGCTGCATGTTGATAGTCACGTTGTATCTTAGCTTCTTCATCACGACGACGCTGTTCCATTTCATCAACATCTGATTGAGCTTGTACTTGTACTTTAGACAGTACGCTAATGACATCAAGCTTCAGTGATTCCAACATTTGCTGGAATAACTCAAATGATTCACGCTTATACTCTTGCTTAGGATTCTTTTGTGCATATCCACGTAAATGAATACCCTGACGTAAATGATCCATTGCTGCGAGATGCTCTTTCCACAAACCATCTAAGGTTTGAAGCATAACCGCTTTTTCAAACTGACGTAGTACTTGTGCACCGACCATTTCTTCTTTAGCTTTGTATGCATCACTCCAACTCGTTACGATTCTTTCACGTAACGTTTCTTCGTGTAAGTCATCTTCTGTATCCAACCACTGTTGAATAGTCAGTTTCAAACCATACTCTTGCTCAAGACGTTGCTCTAAACCTGGTACATCCCATAACTCTTCAACTGATTGTTGTGGGATATATTGGTCAATGACAGTACTAACTACATCTTGTTCGATGTTTGAGATTGTGTCTTCAATACTTTCCGCATCCATCAACTCATTACGTTGTGAGTAAACAACCTGGCGTTGGTCATTAGCTACATCATCATATTCAAGTAATTGCTTACGGATATCGAAGTTACGTGCTTCAACTTTACGTTGTGCATTTTCAATAGCACGAGATACCCAAGGATGTTCGATGGCTTCGCCCTCTTCCATACCCAGTTTTTTCATCATGCCAGTGACTTTATCAGATGCGAAGATGCGCATTAAGCTATCTTCCATTGATAAATAGAAACGTGAAGAACCTGCATCACCTTGTCGACCAGAGCGACCACGTAATTGGTTATCAATACGGCGCGACTCATGGCGCTCTGTACCCAGAATATGTAAACCGCCAGCTGCAATTACTGCGTCATGACGTACTTGCCATTCAGCTTTAATTTTAGCGACTTGATCTTCTGTTGGGTTTTTAAGCGCTTCTACTTCAACTTTCCAGTTACCACCTAACACGATATCGGTACCACGACCGGCCATGTTAGTTGCGATGGTCACTGTGCCTGAGCTACCTGCATCAGCAACAATTTGTGCTTCTTTTTCGTGAAATTTCGCGTTCAATACTGAATGTGGGATCTTAGCTTGCTTTAATAAAGTCGCTAATAATTCAGACTGTTCAATCGATACCGTACCAACAAGTACTGGCTGGCCACGTTCACGACAACCTTTAATATCGGTAATAATCGCGTTGTATTTTTCAGTTGCAGTCAAATACACCAAATCAGCCATGTCATTACGAACCATTGGCTTATTCGTCGGTACTACGACAGTATCAAGTCCATAGATATGCTGGAATTCAAATGCTTCAGTATCTGCTGTACCTGTCATACCTGCTAACTTCTCGTATTGACGGAAGTAGTTCTGGAATGTGATAGACGCTAATGTTTGGTTTTCATTTTGAATATTTACACCTTCTTTAGCTTCTACAGCTTGATGTAAACCTTCAGACCAACGACGACCTGGCATTGTACGGCCAGTATGTTCATCAACAATGATGACTTCGCCATCTTGAACAATATAATCTACATCGCGTTCAAATAATGTATGCGCACGCAGTGCTGCATTCACATGGTGCAATAAAGAGATATTTGCTGCGGAATAAAGTGAGTCGCCTTCATTTAGCACGCCAAGTTCAATAAGCAGTTGTTCTACTTTTTCTTGACCACGTTCAGTGAAGTGAACTTGTTTCGCTTTCTCATCAATACTAAAGTCACCTTCGCCAATCTCATCTTCAGTATCTTCTTTCTCTTGAACGATAAGGTTAGGGATCAGTGTGTTTACTTTAATATATAGTTCTGAACTGTTTTCAGCTGCACCAGAAATAATCAATGGTGTACGTGCTTCATCAATCAAGATTGAATCGACTTCATCGATCAATGCGTAATGAAGAGGACGTTGAACACGTTCTTGAGGAGAAAACGCCATGTTGTCACGAAGGTAATCAAAACCAAACTCGTTGTTAGTACCGTAGGTAATATCAGAGTTATACGCTTCTTTCTTCTCAACTTGACCTAAACCCGCAACGTTAATGCCGACTGTTAAGCCTAGGAATTCAAAAAGAGGACGGTTATTCTCAGCATCACGACCTGCAAGGTAATCATTCACGGTAATAACGTGAACACCTTTGCCAGTTAAACCGTTTAAGTATGCTGGGAGTGTTGCGGTAAGTGTTTTACCTTCACCCGTTCTCATTTCAGCGATACGATTACTATCTAGTACCATACCACCCAATAATTGGACATCGAAATGGCGCATTTCAAAAACACGCTTTGATGCTTCGCGAACTGTAGCAAATGCTTCAGCCATAATCGCTTCTAATGTTTCACCATTTTCAATACGCTGACGAAACTCTTCTGTTTTTGCTTTTAGTTCTTCATCAGTCAGCTTTTCATATTCAGCTTCTAACGCATTTATCTTAGTTACAACTTTACCAAGGCCTTTCAAGGTGCGGTCGTTACGACTGCCGAATACTTTTGTCAGTAATTTGCCTAACATCTTAATCACTTATCTCTTGTAGGTTGAGCTCAATTGAGCGACTTAACCGAAAATGTTATTAACTAGCCTTGCGATAGACGAACTTTCGTGGATCGATTTGTTGTCCATTTCGCAATACTTCGTAGTGCACGTGGGGACCGGTGGACCGGCCTGTGCTACCCATACTGGCAATTTTATCGCCTTTGGCAACGACGTCACCTAGGTTTACTGACATAGATTTATTGTGTCCATAACGAGTGCGGTAACCATTTCCATGATCAATTTCCACAAGCCCGCCATAACCAAGCATATTTCCGGACCATGTAACCACTCCTGCAGCAGTTGCAATTACATCGCCGCCTTCCTTACCCGCAAAATCAATGCCTTTGTGCAATGTTCTACGACCATTAAAAGGGTCATTTCGTAAACCGTAGGGCGAAGATAACCAACCTTTAACGATTGGTCGCCCTGATATATAACGTTCTTTATCTATATGGAGATTAGTTGCCACGGTTTCAAGTAGTGACAGCTGAACATTATTATTATCAATTCTGGAGGCCAACTGCGACATGTCATCTAACAGTTGGTTGAGCTCTACACCTGCACCGATTTCACTTAGACCACCGACACCCACTTCGGTAGAAAAATCAAATTGATCTTCAAGTAAATTATTTTCGGCAACTTGCTGGCCTAACGCCTCTAAACGAGTAACGTTAGCTTGCATTCTCGCGACGTGGGCAACTAAGGTGCTTAATTGTGTTTCTGTCGCTTTTTTGAGATTCATGACTTGTTGTTTTTGCTGTTCACGCAACTTTTGATTTTCATCAACTTTAGTTTGCTGCGCAGCAAAACGATCGGCGCTCTGCTGGTAAAGACCAGTTCCTGCCGCCACTAAAAGGATAGGTAGAAGTAACCATCGTTTGCTAGGATGCCAACGTGTTACTCCATTTCGACCTTGAATAAAAACTGTTACACTCATAGCCTAACTCAGCCATCTTATTATCATATGAAAAAGCCCCCTCAAGATCTCAGTAGATTGCTACATCAATCGGGAACATTACCGGAACTCGCTGAGAAAGCAGAATTATTAAATCAACTGAATACTTACGTAAAACAGTGCTTAAATGGTCCTGTTAGTGAACAGCTAAAAGTCGCTAATCTTCGTCAGGGTGTTCTTGTTATTGAAACTACTTCGGCTGCATGGGCTGCTAGAATAAATTTCCAAAAGACCAAACTACTGCAACAACTTCAGGAAGAAACGCTTCCAATGCTTACCGCTATAGAGGTTAAAGTCAACCCAGGGATAGCAATTACGCCAAGTAAAGCACCAAGTAACTATGCAAAAATCAGCCCTGTAGCTGCAGAACACCTGCAGTCATTGGCTGATCACGTAGAAGGTTCACTTGGTGAAAAACTAAAACGGCTGGCTGCATTAGCCAGCCGTAATAGGCAATCTTAATTTTTACGCTAAAGATGTAGCGCCTGGCACCATAAAGCTCAGTGGTACATCAACTTCGTTTTCAAAGCTGACTAACTCCCAAGCTTCTTGTTGTGCAAGTAATGCCCTAACCAATTGGTTATTTAAAGCATGACCTGTTTTATATGCACAAAATTCACCAACAATCGCGTGACCTGCTACATATAAATCACCAAACGCATCAAGAATCTTATGCTTTACAAATTCGTCCTCATATCGCAGACCGTCAGGGTTAAGGACACGATATTCATCAAGCACAACAGCATTTTCCATGCTGCCACCTAGTGCTAAATTATTAGCACGTAAGTATTCGATATCTTGCATGAAGCCGAAAGTTCTAGCTCGGCTAATATCTTTAACAAAAGCAGATGTTGAAAAATCCATCACCATATGTTGTTGGCTGCGAGAAATCTCTGGATGATTAAAGTCAATTTTGAAATCAACTCTAAAACCTTTATAAGGCTTTAATTCAGCCCACTTATCACCGTCTTCAACACGAATGGTTTGATTGATTTTGATATATTTTTTCGCTACCGATTGTTCTTTAATACCTGCGCTTTGCAGTAAGAAAACAAACGGACTTGCACTGCCATCCATAATCGGGATTTCAGGAGCATCAACTTCGATAACAGCGTTATCTATGCCAAGGCCTGCAAGTGCTGCAAATAAATGTTCGATAGTTGAAATGCGAACACCTTCATCATTTACTAATGCCGTACACATAGTTGTTTCACGAACTAGATTCGCTTTTGCAGGAATTTCCACTGCAGGCGTTAAATCTGTACGTCTAAGTACGATACCAGAATTGACAGGTGCGGGCATAATGCACAGAGTTACCTTGTTGCCGGAATGCAATCCGACACCAGTACTCTTCACCATTTTTTGAACAGTTCTTTGAAAAATCATTCAGTTACCCGTTTTAATCACTTTAAAATAAACATTCTTGAGCTATATATACTGAGTTAACCCAGTAAGCTGAGGCGGTATACTAACATAAAATTGTCTTTTCACAAAAAAGTACCCTTTAGAGTCTTTTTATACGCCTCTACTTACATAAGTAACATTCTATCAACATCTTAGCTTTTACAGATTTTCATTTTTACTTTCAGCGACTAATCGGCTTGCTTACGTAAAAATGCTGGGATGTCTAAGTAATCACCATCAACACGTGCAGCAGGTTGAGCTGCTGGCTGAGGAGCAGGAACAGCATTTCCTGTCGGTGCTACATAGTTAGTCGTGATAGCTGGTTCTTCAGCTGGCTCAACTTTTGGTTCAATAACTGCAGCAGGTTCAGGGCGTGAAACAGGCTTAGTCACTAATTGGATATCAGGCTTCTTCTCTGCGCCAATACCAGTAGCAACAACCGTTACACGTAGCTCTTCACTCATTTCTGGGTCAATAACTGCGCCAACAACCACGGTAGCATTATCAGATGCGTATGCTTTAACGTGGTTACCCACTGTTTCTAGCTCTTCAATACTGATATCCATACCTGCTGTAATGTTAACTAATACGCCGCGCGCACCAGCTAGATCAATATCTTCAAGTAATGGACTTGCCACTGCAGCTTCTGCCGCTTCTTCTGCGCGATCATCACCCGTTGCAACACCTGTGCCCATCATGGCATTACCCATTTCTGACATAACTGTTTTAACATCGGCGAAATCCACGTTAATTAAACCTGGACGAGTAATTAACTCAGCAATACCCTGCACTGCGCCTAATAACACATTATTAGCAGCAGCAAATGCATCCAACAATGATGTACCACGACCCAATACTTTTAATAGCTTTTCATTTGGGATAGTAATCAATGAGTCAACATGCTTTGCAAGCTCAGCAATACCTTGATCAGCAAAAGTCATACGCTTTTTGCCTTCGAAAGGAAACGGCTTAGTGACGACAGCAACAGTCAAAATACCTTCTTCGCGAGCAATTTCAGCTACAACTGGTGCGGCGCCAGTACCTGTACCGCCACCCATTCCAGCAGCAATAAAGATCATGTCTGACCCTTTGATTGCAGCGCGAATGTTTTCTTTATCTTCTTCAGCAGCTTGGCGACCCACATCAGGGTTTGCTCCAGCACCTAGACCTTTAGTGACATCACGTCCTAATTGAATAGTTGAGCCTGCACCTGATTTGCGTAATGCCTGAGCATCCGTATTCGTTACGATAAACTCAACACCTTCGATGCTGTGTTTAACCATATGTTCGACAGCGTTACCGCCACCACCACCGACGCCGATGACCTTGATCACCGCTTCGTCATTATGTGTGTCCATGATCTCAAACATTGTCTGATCTCCGTTAGTCTGCGTTATTAAAATTCACCCTTAAACCAGCTTTTGACCCGATTCAAAAGACTGGTAACCCCTTGACGTTCAGGGCGTTCGAACTGACGTTCGATTACGCGTCTGGCGCCATAATGAAGCAACCCTATTCCAGTAGAATAAACAGGTTGATCCACGTATTCATTTAACCCTTTTACTGGTAGCGGCGACGCTACCCTAACTGGCATGCCGAAAGTAGCTTCAGCAATATCAACAGCGCCAGTAATTGACGCTGTTCCACCGGTTAATACTATACCTGCGGCTATTTGATCTTCTAAGCCACAGTCAGTTAATTCTTTTAATACCAGTTCAAATAACTCCTGATATCTTGGTTCTACTACTTCCGCCAATGTATGACGTGACATGCTGCGTGAAGGGCGGCCACCGACTGATGGTACTTCGATGCTGTCTTCGCGGCTGACCATTGAACTTCTTGCACTAGCAAATTGCACTTTGATTTGCTCAGCATGTGTCAATGGTGTTCTAAAAATTTTAGCGATATCACTGGTTACCTGATTACCAGCTACTGATATCACAGCACAATGCCTCAGTGCGCCATTGGTATAAACAGCAATATCTGTTGTGCCGCCACCAATATCAACAATACAAACACCTAAATCTTTTTCATCATTTGTTAACACAGAATCTGCTGACGCAATACCTGAAAAAACTAAGTCATCAACTGTTAAGCCGCAACGCTCGACGCTTTTGGTGATATTTTTTGCCATGTCGTTGGCGCAGGTCACGATATGTGCTTTCGCTTCCATTCGCATACCCGACATACCGATAGGACTCTTAATACCATCTTGAACGTCAATTGAATATTCTTGCGGTAACACATGAAGGATCCGTCTTTCAGTTGGGATCTTCACTGAGCGCGCTGTATGAATAACGTTATCAACGTCTTCTTGCGTCACTTCTTCATCGTTAATTGACACCATGCCATTTTCGTTCTGACATGCGATGTGCTTACCTGAAATACTTAAATACACAGAAGACACTTGGCAATCAGCCATTAACTCTGCTTGATCAAGTGCGCGCTGCACACTTTTAACGATAGAATCCAAATCATTCACGCCACCTTTATCCATTCCGCGCGAAGGATGATTGCCTAAACCGACCACGCTTATCTCACCGTCAGGTAGCACTTCACCAATGATCACTGCGACCTTGGACGTGCCAATATCTAGGCCTACGATAAGATTTCTTTCCTGATTTTTGGTCATTTAGTGTCGACTCTCTGTTTTAGTATCGTCCCAGCCAACGGCGACTCCGGTGTCATAGCGTAAATCGATCGTAGCTATTGGCTTTTGATTTCGTGTTATTTCAGGGTAAACATTAATAAATCTTTGTATTCTCGACATCTTATCTTCTCGTCCTAATTCGAGAAGAATGCCGTTATCTAATCTTGCATGCCATGCATGTCGTGGACTTAAACTTAAACTTGCCAGCTTAAAACCATTAATACTCAATAAATCAGATAATTGCTGATAACTAGTTAACACTTCAGAAGACATTTCTTCTGGGCCTGAAAGTACCGGCAATGTATTAATACTCGAATGTGATTCAGCTGCAAACACTTCGCCATTCACATTTAGCCAGTCATCTCCATTCCAATGTGCAACAACATGTTGCTCTTGCAAGGTCACTTTTAATTTTGCAGGCCACTCTCGCCTTACAGACGCATGGTAGACCCAAGGTAATGCTTCTAAAGCTTGCTGTACTTCACCAACGTCGGCGCTAAAAAAACTGCGTTCCATTAACGCTTGTAGCGCAGCCTGAATTTCAGCATCCGAGGTATAAATTCGCTCGCCTTTTATCGCGACGGCATCTATCGGTAATGCATCAGCATCATTCAGTAATACATTAAGCTTAAGGCCAGCCCAAACAATGGTGAGTAATACCGTCAGTAAAAACAGTAACCCGGTGTATAAGTACCAATTGACTTCACTCAAATGGCCTTTTAACTGGCGAGCTTTATCACTCCACGCCACAGCTACTGTAACTCCAAACTGTACACTGTCACTTTCATTGGGCAATTCACCATTATATCTAGCATGCTGACTGTATTAAAGTTTATATTTACAAGCAGTTATAGTATAAAAATCAATCAAAACTCACCATTTCCCTGCGACTGACTCAAGCTACTTTTCAAAAACTATTTTTAAAACCTACTTTCTAAAACCAAGATTACTTGATGCCAGCGACTTTGACAGAGCGCCAATATTACCAGCCCCTTGAGTCAGCAATAAATCGCCTTCTTGCAATACATCAGGTAATACATCAGCTAACAACTCTGGTGATGCAACAAAAATAGGGTCCACTTGGCCGCGTAATCTTATGGAGCGGCACAATGAGCGACCATCTGCACCTGGTATCACGCTTTCACCAGCGGCATAAACATCTAACAACAATAAACCGTCTACTTGCGATAAGACTTCAACAAAGTCTTCATACAAATCACGGGTTCTACTATAGCGATGTGGTTGATACGCCATCACTAATCGTTTATCTGGCCAACCCGCTCTTGCAGCTTTAATCGTTGCAAGTACTTCACTTGGATGATGACCATAATCATCAACCAACATCACCTTGCCATTAGCAGTATCAAATTCACCAAGGTGCTGAAAACGTCTACCAATACCTTCAAATTCTGCTAATGCGGCGACAATAGCCTCATCATCAATATCATCCTCACTAGCTACTGCTATCGCAGCTAACGCATTTAGCACGTTATGCTCACCAGGTAGATTTAATACAATATCTAAATCATCACGGTTTTTACGACGAACACTAAACTGGCTCTGGTGTCCGACTTGCTTAAAGTTAAGTGCTTGCACATCAGCAATGTCACTAAAGCCGTAAGTGACCACTTGTCTGCCCACTCTTGGCATAATTTCTTGTATCACTTCATCATCGATACACATTACCGCAACGCCATAAAAAGGCAGGTTATGTAAAAAATCGACGAAGGTGGTCTTCAACTTTTCAAAATCACCACCGTAAGTGTCCATATGGTCAGCTTCGATATTGGTGATCACACTGACCATAGGTTGTAAATGTAAAAAGCTGGCATCACTTTCATCTGCTTCTGCAATCAAATAGCGACTTGTCCCAAGACGAGCATTCGTGCCTGCACTATTAAGCAAACCACCAATAACAAATGTTGGATCTCGCTCTGCTTGGCCATAAACGCTAGCAATTAAGCTTGTCGTTGTGGTTTTACCATGAGTGCCCGCAATCGCGACCCCATGTCGGTAACGCATAAGCTCTGCTAGCATTTCTGCACGGCGTACAATCGGAATTCGACGCTCTTTTGCAGCTATGATTTCAGGGTTTTCTTGCTCAATTGCTGTCGATACCACCACAACATCTACATCAGCAACGCTTTCAGCCTGATGGCCAATAATAATCTTCGCGCCTAAGCTCGCGAGCCTTTCTGTCACGCTATTAACAGCAATATCTGAACCACTAATTTGATAACCTTCATTTACTAATACTTCGGCTATCCCGCCCATTCCAGCACCACCTATACCGACAAAATGGATTTTCTTAATCCGTCTCATCTCAGGGATCATGCTACGTAATTGGGCGTACTTCTCTGTTTTAGTCATTTCAATCCTTTCGTGCTAATTCAGCACAAATACTCGCTACACGTTGGGTTGCATCTAACACTGCAACACTTCTGGCTTGTTGTGCCATCTCTGAAACAACGTGTCTTTGTTCAGCAAAGAGGGTTAATTTCTCAGCTAAATTATCTGCGTTTAATATGGTCTGCGGTAATAAAAATGCCGCACCGGCTTCTACTAATACTGAAGCATTCTTTGTTTGATGATCGTCAACTGCATGGGGATAAGGCACTAAAATACTGGCTCTTCCCACCGCGGCTAATTCAGAAACCGTTAATGCTCCTGAACGACAAACAACAACATCAGCCCAGCGATAAGCGGCTTCCATGTCATCTATAAATTCTGCCACATTGACACTGGCCGCTTGACCCTTGTCTTGGTAATGGCTTTTAACGGCAGGCTCATTTCCTTTACCTACCTGATGCCACACCGTAATTGAGTGCTGTTGGCTTAATTGCCCCACAACATCTGGCATAACATCATTAAAAATTTTGGCGCCTAAGCTGCCACCCACCACTAATACTTTAAGTGCTGAGTCATCACACACTTTCGTCGTTTGTCCTAATTCGATTAACTCTTGTCGAATTGGGTTACCGACTACCTCTGCATTCGTTGCTGGTAAAAATGTATTTGGAAATGCACACAACACTTTAGTAGCTATGCGCGATAACAACTTATTGGTCATTCCAGGTATTGCATTTTGCTCATGCAGTACTAACGGTATGCCCGACAACTTTGCCGCTACCCCGCCAGGCCCACTGGCAAATCCACCCATACCAATAATCACATCAGGTTTAAATTCATTAATGAAAGATTTTGCTTGCATAATTGAACGCAAAATCTTAAAAGGCGCAGCAAGCTTTCTAATAATGCCATTGCCACGAACGCCTTTGATGTCTATAAACTCAATATCAAATCCATGTTGAGGCACTAAGCGTGCTTCCATGCGGTCAGCGGTCCCTAACCAACGAACTTGCCAACCTTTTTTAGCCAATGCTTTTGCCACTGCTAACGCCGGGAATACATGTCCACCCGTGCCGCCAGCCATCACCAATAACTTGGGTGCATCTGTTATATTAGGGCTCATTTCTTTATTCTCCCTTGCACCGCCTGCGTCAAACTTAGCCGCCTTTCATAATCTATGCGTATCAATAACATGACCGCAGCCGTCATGACCCACAAACTACTGCCACCATAGCTAATAAAGGGTAATGTCAGACCTTTTGTCGGTAACATACCAATACTCGCGCCTACGTTTACAACGGTTTGGAAGCAAATCCAAATGCCGATGCCGTAAGCTAAGTAACTTTCAAATGGGCGTTGAATACTCAAACACAAGTTGCCCAATCTAATTGCTCTAAAAGACACAAAAAATAATACGGTTAGCACACAAACGATGCCTACAAAACCTAACTCTTCGCCGATCACAGCAAAAATAAAATCAGTGTGAGCCTCAGGCAGGTATGACAGCTTTTGAATACTATTACCTAAACCTTGGCCAAATATATCACCGCGTCCGTATGCCATTAATGACTGAGTTAATTGATAACCACTACCAAATGGGTCTTCCCATGGGTCTAAAAATGACGTTACACGCCGCATCCGATATGGCTCAAACACCACTAAAAATACAAACATTGCGATACCAAAAAATATCAGTACCAAAAAGTCCATAATTCGCGCACCCGCCAAAAACAATAGGCTTACGGTACATACGAAAAGTACCACCACAGTACCTAAATCCGGTTGGGCAAGAATCAAAAATGCAAACAGTAAAAACACAAAAATTGGCTTATAAAACCCTTTACTGTTCTCTCTCAACTCACCATGTCGGCGCACCAAATATCCCGACATATAAATAATAAATACAAATTTGGCAATCTCAGCGACTTGGATCCTTACGGGCCCTATCGCCAGCCACCGTGTTGCGCCATTCACCGTGGTGCCTACAACCAGAACAGCCATCAACATCAACAACACTAGAAGTACTAAATAAGCGCTATAGCGCTCCCACAACTTCAATTCTATGTTTAGTACCGCATAAGCGATAACGCCACAGCCCATCAAATATGCAACGTGGCGATATATGAAATGAAACGGGTTATCTGTTAGCTTCTGCGCTTCCGGCATAGAGGCTGACATCACCATGACAAAGCCAAATGTAATTAGCCCTAAAACGGCGACAAATAAGCTTCTATCATACAGCTGATCACCTGGCGACGTTTCAGACAGAATGTCCGGCCAAGACCTTTTCAGGACTTGTTGGAATAAGCTAAGTTGTTGCTCACCCCTCGCCATCTTCAATCTGCTCCACTAATTGCTTAAAGTGATGACCTCTTTCCATGAAGTTCTTATACATATCGGTGCTAGCACAAGCTGGAGACAATAAAACGATATCCCCTGAAAAAGTGATTTCAACCGCTTTAGCAACCGCTTCTTCTAGGTTTTTAACGCTAATACTGTCAGTTTTTAGTGCCGCAATTTTAGATCCGTCTTTACCGAACGTGATCACTTGGGTCACATTATTCAGTGAAGCTTCAAGTTCTTTAAAATCTGCGCCTTTGCCTTCGCCACCTGCAATCAAAATCAAGTCACCTAAGTGATCACTCAATCCATTTAATGCCGCAACGGTAGCACCCACATTAGTCGCTTTCGAATCATTGATATAAGTGACACCTTGCTTTAGGCCAACCATTTCACAACGATGCTCTAAACCAGCAAAGTTGGATGCAATCTCAACCATGGTATTCTTATCAATGCCACACGCATCTGTTAATGCCATTGCAGCTAATAAGTTAGCCTGATTATGACTACCGATTAAGCTGACTTCATGCAGGTTCATTATTTCACTTTCGCCGTGCAATATTTTACCATCGGCAATACCCCACTCATCTCCTTCTGGTACCCCTAAACCAAAGGTATTTTGATTTGTTGGCTCGTCAGGAAAAGTCAGTGCATCGTCACGATTGAACATCACAAAACGGCTCTGCTGATATAAACGTAACTTAGCTGCGCGGTACGAATGAATATCGTGATATCTATCCATATGATCTTCACTGATGTTCAAACACGTCGCCGCGATGCAATTTAAGCTGTGAGTTGTTTCTAATTGAAAACTCGACAGTTCTAATACGAAATACTCAGCATCTGTTGCTAATAAATCCAACACTGGAATACCAATATTGCCACCTACCGCAACCTTTTTACCGGCTGCTTTAAGCATGTCGTACACTAATGTCGTTACCGTTGTTTTACCGTTTGAGCCCGTAATAGCGACAACACAAGGGCCTCTATCAGCAACGGCTTGAGCAAACAGTTCAACATCGCCAATCACTTCAATGCCCATATCAATTGCAGCGCGAATCTCTGGCGTATCAACCGCAATGCCAGGGCTTACAATAATGTGTTTTGCTTGTACCAAATAACGACATACAAACCCACCTGTCAGTAGCTCAACATCAGGAAATTCCTGTGCTAACGTCTCTCGGCCAGGTGGCGTTCGTCTGCTATCCATCACCAATGGTGTAATACCTTGGGACATCAGATAACGCACAACAGATAAACCTGTTGCACCTAAGCCCAAAACAATATGCGAATAGCTTGATTGCATTACTAACTACCTTAACTTAAGCGTTGCCAGTCCTAGCATCACTAGGAACAACGAAATAATCCAAAAGCGAACAATCACTCTTGGTTCTGGCCAACCTTTCAATTCGTAATGATGGTGAATTGGTGCCATTCTAAAAATACGCTGGCCGCGTAATTTGTATGAACCCACTTGTAAAATCACCGATACGGTTTCCATAACGAAAACGCCGCCCATAATCACTAATAACACTTCTTGGCGCACTAATACTGCAATGGCACCGAGTCCAGCGCCAAGTGCTAACGATCCGACATCGCCCATAAATACTTGCGCAGGGTAAGTGTTAAACCACAAAAATCCTAAACCCGCACCGACTATTGCTGTACAGACAATCACCAGCTCACCTGCATCAGGTAAATGCGGAATATGTAAGTAACTGGCAAACTGTGCATGCCCTGATAAATAGGCAATCAGTGCAAATGCCGCTGCAACCATGACTGTAGGCATAATTGCTAAACCATCAAGACCGTCGGTTAGATTTACCGCATTACTCGCACCCACTATGGTGAAATAAGCCAGTACGATATAAAGCAAACCTAATTGCGGCATGACATCTTTGAAAAACGGCACAACTAACTGTGTCTCACCAGGTAATGTCGCTGAACTGTACAAGTAAAATGCCACAGCCAAAGCGGCAATGGATTGCGATGCATATTTCCAACGCGCAATCAGACCTTTTGAATCTTTCTTAACCACTTTAAGGTAGTCATCAAGAAAACCAATACCGCCAAAGGTACCTAATACAAACAGCATCACAATGACATATCGATTGGATAAATCACCCCACAATAAAACACTGACAAAAATCCCTGCGAGTATCAGCAAACCACCCATTGTAGGGGTACCGCGTTTACTAAAATGAGATTCTGGGCCATCATTTCTGACGACTTGTCCTATTTGCAATAACTGCAATCGCTCAATCAGTTTTGGACCAAACCATAAACTAAAAATAAGACCTGTCATAAGCCCTAAAATGGCTCTTAAGGTCAGATAAGAAAATACATTAAACCCACTGTAAAACTGGGTTAAATACTCAGCTAAATAAGCCAGCATCTAAACAAACTCCCCGCGCCTATTGGCATTTAATAACTCTTCGATCACAGTTTCCATCGCTGCGCTTCGAGAACCTTTTACTAAAATAGTTACTTGATCCGGCAACTGATTTATCTTTTCCTTTAATGCTTGAGCAAGGGAGTCCGAGTCACTAAAGTGCTCAGAACCAAATGCTTTACTTGTCGATTCAGTCAGTTGACCACAACAGAACAGATCGTCAATCCCAGCTAGTTTGGCTTGTTCGCCAACCTCAAAATGCAAAAGGGCGCTATTGTCACCTAATTCGCCCAAATCTCCCAGCACTAAACACTTAAAACCTCGAGTTTGTTTTAACCAGCTAATCGCGGCATCAACAGACGTCGGGTTTGCGTTATAACTATCATCAACCAATAAAATACGACCCATTTTATGCGGCACCATACGACCTTTAACAGGTGTTAACGCACTTAACCCCGTCACAATGTCTGCGACAGGGATATTGAGTGCGATACAAATGGCGCTAGCGGCTAGTGCATTACTTACTTGATGCAAGCCAGCTAATGGAAGTTGTACTGGGTAAGATTGACCTAAAACCACTAATGAAAACTGATAACAGCCGCTATCGTCAGCAACAATATCAACCGCTTTAATATCAGCATTGACGTTTTCAGAAACTGAGAAGCTAAGTTGCTTAAATGCTGCCGCTTTAGTTGCCATAAAATCTGCAAAATCATCGTCAGCATTAATAATGGCTGTACCGTCTGGACTTAGGTGATTAAATATTTCTGATTTAGCTTGGGCTACACCTTCAATTGAACCAAAACCTTCAAGGTGAGCGCGGCCAACATTATTCACTAATGCCACCTGAGGCGTCACTAAAGATGAAGTATAATTAATTTCGCCCTGATGGTTAGCACCCAACTCAAACACACCAAATTCATGCTCTTGCGCTAATCTTAATAAGGTTAACGGCACCCCGATTTCATTATTAAAATTACCAGCAGTAAACAGCACTTTGTGATGCTGAGACAAAATTGTTGCGACGATTTCTTTCACGGTAGTTTTACCGTTAGAACCTGTTAGTGCTATCGAATATGGGTTCACTTGTTGGCGCACATAAGCACCGATAGCCCCCATCGCCTTTTGGCTGTTTTTGACAATTAGTTGAGGAATGTCGACATCCAGCTTATGTTCAACCAGTAATGCTTTAGCACCGTTTTCAATCGCTGTTGCAGCAAAACTATGGCCATCAAAGCGTAAACCTTTTAACGCAACAAAAAGGCTATTAGTGTGCATTTTTCGGCTGTCACTGGTGACGTCGTCAATAATAAGGTCAGTACCCACAAGTTGAGCATCAAGCTCATCAGCTAAGGTTGATAATCTAATATCAATCATCAAAGGCCTCCAGTGCTAACAAGAGGTTCATCTGAGGCTTCATTGCCACCTGTTAATTGCATCGCTAAAGCGCGTTCATCGTAATCAATTCTGCTACCAGCAACTTCTTGATATGTTTCATGACCTTTACCCGCTAATAAGACAATGTCGCCAGCTTTAGCTAATTGCGCCACGGATTTAATCGCATTAATTCTATCGACTTCAGTCAATGCTTGCTCTGGATGCGTTAATCCTGCAACCACATCATTGATAATACTCATCGGCTCTTCACTGCGGGCATTATCACTCGTCACCATCACTTTATCAGCAAATTGTTCAGCAGCTTGAGCCATCAAGGGGCGTTTGCCCGTATCGCGATCGCCACCACAACCAAACACGCACCATAAGGTGCCTTGGCAATGGATGCGCAGCGCTTTCAAAGCATGCTCGATGGCATCAGGAGTATGAGCATAGTCAACCACTAAGGTTGGGCCATTAGCTTGATTAAATCGCTCCATGCGTCCAGCTACAGGCGTTAAATGCGGCACTAATGAGAGTAACTCGGCCATCAAACCATCTTGGGTAGCTAAAATGTTGTCAGTACCTTGCAAATACAGTGCGCCCAGCGAAGCAACAAGATTTGATAGATTAAAGTCACCTAAAAGAGGCGAAGACAACTGATCTTTCAACATTGCTGAGCTACTGTCGTGGATATCTGCAGGATAATAAAAATCGCAGGTCACACCCGCATCATTGAAATGCATATTGTCAGTATAAAAACGCGCTAAAGGATGCTTTTTAAGGCTAAAGCCGAATATGTTGGTCGATTGCAGCGCTGTAAACCATTGTTCACCAACGTCATCATCAAGGTTCAGTAACCCATTTTTGATACAAGGGAAATTAAACAAGCGTTTTTTAGCAGCGCCATAAGCGTCCATGTCACCATGATAATCAAGGTGATCGCGGCTTAAATTAGTAAATACTGCAGTATTAAAAGGTACAGCTTCTACACGACCTTGCACTAAACCATGGCTAGAGACTTCTATCGCACAGGTGTTGACGGTTTGCTTCTGAAACTCGTGTAGTTGACGCACCAAGGTAATGGCATCTGCTGTAGTATTGCCACTATCAATCAAGCTTCCCCAAACACCATTGCCTAATGTGCCCATAACAGCCGCTTTTTGCTGTTTAAGGGTCACAAGCTGCGCAATAAGCTGACTCACTGAAGTCTTACCGTTAGTGCCAGTGACACCAATAATGGCCATTTCAGCGTTTTGTAACGGATATAGCTGTGCTGCCACTGCAGACAATTGACGGCTCAGTTGAAAAAAGGACACCAATACCGCGCCCGACTCATGGTAATTAACCTGACCATGCTCATCAGGATTGTCAGTATGAATTAATGCACCTAAAGCACCTTGCGCAATTGCTTTATTAATGAACTGGCGACCATCAACTTGATGACCTGGTAATGCCACAAATAAACAATCTTCACTAACGTCTCGGCTATCTAGAGTCATCGTTGAGACCGACTCACGGCCAGCATAATGAAACCAAGGGGCTAATAAATCACTAAGTAGCATTATTCTGCCCTCCTAGCGATTGCGGCCAGTTCAACTTTTTCTTTCTCATTTAACGGCTCAACATTGAGCATTTGTAATGCTCCAGACATAATTTTTGCAAACGCAGGGCCAGCAACATCACCACCATGATAACGATCGCCTTTTGGCTCGTTCACCACAATTGAAATCGCTAAACGCGGGTTATGTACCGGTGCTACACCCGCAAACAGTGAAACATAATCATCGCCATAACCACCTGCGATAGACTTACGGCTTGTACCTGTTTTACCTGCTATAGGGTAACCATCGATATGAGCTTGAGTGGCAGTGCCACCTCTTTCGGTGACGCCTAACATCATTTCCATGACATCTTTCGCCGTCTGCTCTGAAATCACTTGTTCACCACGAGGCGCTTGCTTTAGTTTTAAAATCGATACTGGGTACAGAACCCCGCCACTGCCTAAGGTTGCATACATTCTTGCTAACTGTAGTGGCGTTGCCGTAAGGCCATAACCATAAGATAAGGTTGCGCGTTCAAAATCAGACCAACGGCGGCGATCATGTATAAGACCAGCACTTTCACCAGCAAGGTTAATACCTGAGTAATTACCTAAGCCCATTGATTGGTAAGTGCCCAATAATTCTTGTACTGGCATTGATAACGAGACTTTACTGATGCCAACGTTACTGGATTTCACGAGGATCTTATCTAGAGTCATATTGCCGTAATTGATCGTATCGCGGACCTGTCGTCCACCTACACGCATCCAACCAGGAGAGGTATTAATTAATTCATCACGTTCAACCGTGCCCGCTTCTAATGCAGCTGCAACCACAAATGGCTTCACAGTCGAACCCGGCTCAAACGTATCGGTTAATGCACGATTACGCATACGATATGACTGTAAATTTTCACGTGAATTAGGGTTGTAAGATGGTGTATTGACCATCGCAAGCACTTCACCAGTAAGCACATCAAGTACCACCACTGAACCTGAGGTGGCTTGGTTAATTTCTGTTGTACGTTTAAGTTCACGATAGGCTAACTGTTGAATACGCTGATCAATGCTGAGCACTAAATCATTTGAACTTTCGCCTTCTTCAACAATATCTAGTCGTTGAACCACTTTACCATCGCGAGATTTACGCACCTTCTGCTTTGACGGTGTGCCTGTTAACCAGCTGTCATACGCATTTTCAATGCCTTCAATTCCCACGTCATCAATGTTAGTCAGGCCGACAAGCTGAGCAGCAGTTTCACCTGCAGGGTAATAACGGCGCGATTCAGACTTTAAATAAATACCGGAAATTTTTAATTGCTTAATGTATTCAGCAACTGCTGGAGTGACCTGGCGCTTCAGGTAGATAAAACGACGCTTGGGATCGCGCTGTACCTTACTCACAATTTTATCGACGGGTTCATGCAACACGTCAGCCAGAGCTTGCCAGCGGCGCATGTCTTTAAACGCATCTTTATCATGGGAAATTTTAGGATCAGCCCAAACGGCACGAACTGGCACGCTTACCGCTAACATTTCGCCATTACGATCAGTAATTAAGCCACGTTGAACCTGGTTACTACTGGTTCTTAAGGTACGCATATCACTTTCGTGACGTAATTTATCAGGTTCAATAATTTGAATATAAGCCGCTCGAGCAATCAACGCCGTAAATAGAAGCAACACAAAGCCAACCACAACGAATAATCGCCATGGAATTAGCTCTGGGTTTAACTTACGTTTGGCTTGTCTGCTCATAGTTATATTCGAGTCACTTACCCAACAATCCTTATTTAATGAAGTCTCTCACTCAATTTACTGCAACCGAATAACCACTTCTTCTTTTGGTAACGGTCGCACCATTTTTAAATCTTTAGTGGCAATCCTCGTCACACGGCTATGTTCTGACTTAGATTGCTCTTCTAACAACAAGTTACGCCATTCAATATCTAACCTATCGCGCTCTTGTAATAGATGGTCCATTTGTGAGGTTAATTTGCGCGTAGCATGGCTGGTATACACCACCCCAACTGCATTACTCAGTACAACTATCGACATTAATAAAATCCACTTATGTCGCCAGATATCGGCAAGCACAATACGTGATAATTTTATCGATGATTGCCCCAAGTTAACCCCATTTTGTTCTTTATATGGCCGAGTTAAACACCGTAAAATAGTGCTTAATGTTCAATTTTAATATTAGTAATCAAGACGCTGCGCAACACGTAACACCGAACTACGTGAACGTGGATTTTGCTCAATTTCAATATCCGAAGGCTTCATGGCCTTACCGATTGCTTTCAGTTTTCTTGATTTATTGATTTCAGCTTCAGTGATAGGCAGGCCATGTGGCACGCTCTCACCTTGGCTATTCTTACGAATGAAACGTTTCACCATTCTGTCTTCTAACGAATGGAAGCTGATCACTGATAAACGTCCTTCTGGCGCTAATACAGAAACAGCACCTTCTAGTGCTTGTTCAATCTGCTCCAGCTCGCTATTGATATAAATACGAATAGCTTGGAACACTCGCGTAGCAGGATGTTTATTACGCTCTTTATTTTTAGTAATTCGCGCAATTAAATCGGCTAAATCTTTAGTTCTTAAAAACGGTGTTTCATCACGATCTGCAGCAATACAACGGGCAATATGGCGAGAGTTTTTCTCTTCACCATAGGTTCTAAAGACCCATGCCATATCTTCAATTTCTGCTTTGGCAATCCACTGCGCTGCCGTTTGACCTTGGCTATTATCCATACGCATATCTAATGGGCCATCACGTAGGAAACTAAAGCCACGCTCAGCATCATCTAATTGAGGTGATGACACACCTAAATCAAGTAACACACCATCAATTTTGCCTTTAAGGCCAAGCTCAGTAACGTAATCCGCTAACTGGCCAAATCCACCATGAACAATTTGAAAACGTGGATCGTCAGCAAACTGTTTCGCAGCTTCAATCGCTTGCGGATCGCGATCAATTGCTATTAAACGACCGTTTTCACCGAGTTGACTCAGCACATGCCTAGAATGACCACCACGTCCAAAAGTGCCATCGATATAGATGCCATCTTCATGGATATTCAAACCATCAACGGTTTCTTTCAGTAGTACAGATAAATGGGCAAATTCTTGGCTCATCAGACTCTTCTTAATTGGTTATTTATAATGAAAAATTCGCTAATCTTTCATGGCTAGCGAGATCTTCAGCTTGGATCAACTCATGGCTTTCATCCATTTGTACCTGCCAAGCTGCTTCATCCCACAATTCAAACTTATTCAATAAGCCCACCAGCATGGTTTTCTTTTGTAACCCTGCATACTGTCTTAAAGCTGGAGGAACGAGCGCACGTCCATTGCCATCTAACTCACATTCATGAGCGTGGCCTAGTAATCTTCGTTTCATGGAACGTTCAACTTTGTCGGTGTCAGATAGTTGCAGTAATTTCGCCTCTATCAACTCCCACTCGTGGATCGGATAGATCAATAAACAATGTGATTGGATATCTACCGTGATAACAACAATGCCTTCGTGCTCGGCGCGCAAGGATTCTCGGTATCGCATTGGAATAGCGATCCGACCTTTTGCATCCATATTTATCGCACTAGCACCCCGAAACACTGCCATCGATTCCTATTAATTGTTATTAAAATTCCCACAAATATCCACAATTCCCCACAACCCTTAAGTTTAGGGATACAACACAAGTATTGTCAAGGGATGAGAACATTAATTAAATCCAGTTCTGAAGCGGGTTAGCAGCAAATTATAATTAGGTTGTTTCAGGTGGAGAAAAGTGGCTTTTAGGCGGGTAAATGAACGAAACCATAGACATAACAGCATTCATATCAGTAATAAATGTGGGGAATATGATCTAAATTGTGACTATTTTCATATAAAAATAACAATAGGGATCGATCTCAGCAGATTTATTTATTAATAAATATCCATCCAATGTGTGATAGGTCACTTTTAACGTATAAATTGTGCCAGTCATTTAAGGTTGACTGCCAAATTGTTATTAACAACTAGACTGTGGCTTTTGTCGGGCTGTTACTAAGCGTACTATACTAAAATAGATTAAATAATAATCAGCAATGGCCGATATAAAGTTAACAGCCAGTCCGTGTCAGTAAAACAACTATCGCAATAAGGAGGTCAACATGAGTTTAGATAGCATATATGCCATTGTCGCTAGGCCACCTAGACAAGTTGACGGTGTGAAAAGAAAGGTAAACAAAGTTGGTAATAGTGACTCTATTGCTGCTGACAGTCATGAAGATCCACAATCACAACTGCCCGCAGATAATCCATCAGTGAAAAAACAGTCCACAAAAGCACAATTAGCTCGAGAGCAATCTATTCAAGAGCACCCTACTCATGAGCAATCTGCTCAAGATGCTGATTCCCCTTATATCAAGCACATTGATATCGAAGTTTAGCCATACTCCCTTAATTGATATCATTAATCTTATGCTGACATGGTTTGTTTCACTGCCTTTTTCCACCCCAAATAAAGTTGCTCTCGGGTAGAGGATGGCATTTGAGCGCTAAATTGTTTATCCGTCACAGCGATATTTTTAAGCTCATCAGTTGATTGCCAAAACCCAACCGCCAAACCCGCTAAAAATGCGGCGCCCATTGCGGTAGTTTCAGTCACTTGGGGACGGATAACATCAACATCACTAATATCAGCCTGAAACTGCATCAAAAAATCATTGGCCACAGCGCCGCCATCGACTCTGATTTGTTTCAGTGCGACACCCGAATCTTGGCTCATCGCTTCAAGTAAATCCTTACTTTGATACGCTATTGCCTCTAATGCCGCACGTATAATATGACTTCGATTAACGCCTCGGGTTAATCCAACAATGGCCCCTCGGGCATCGGCATCCCAATATGGTGCACCTAGCCCAACAAAAGCGGGCACTAAATACACCCCATTAGTATCCGAGACTTTATTAGCAAAGTACTCTGTATCTTGTGCGTCTTGAATTAAGCCCATTTCATCCCGCAACCACTGAATAACCGCGCCGCCCATAAAGACAGCACCTTCCAAAGCGTAATTCACCGATAAATCAGCACCAATACCAATCGTAGTTAATAAGCCATGGGTCGACGTAACAGCTTTGTCGCCAGTATTCATCAGTAAGAAACAGCCAGTACCATAAGTATTTTTTGCCATACCAGGCTCAAAACACAGCTGACCAAATAAAGCAGATTGCTGATCGCCTGCCATACCAGCCACGGCAATCTCGCCACCCGCAATACTCGTTGTACCGTAAACCGCACACGATGGTTTCACTTCAGGTAACATTGCACGGGGAATACCAAAGGCATTTAACAGTTTTTCATCCCATTGCTGCTGATGAATATTGAATAGCATGGTACGAGATGCATTTGTTGGCTCAGTGACATGGACTTTTCCTTTGGTGAGTTTCCACACCAACCAAGTATCAATTGTGCCAAACAATAAATCTCCCGCTTCAGCCTGTTCCCGCGCGCCTTCAACATTGTCTAATAGCCACTTAATTTTACTGGCCGAAAAATAAGGATCTAACACTAGGCCTGTTGATGACTTAATATCATCTTCTAAGCCATCAGCTTTAAATTGCTGACAAATGGCTTGGCTACGACGACATTGCCACACAATGGCATTGTGAATAGGTTTACCCGTGTGCTTGTTCCACACAACTGTCGTTTCGCGCTGATTAGTAATCCCAATAGCCGCAACATCATCACCACTGATCCCTGCCCTTGCGAGTACTTCAATTAATGATGAACTTTGTGAAGACCAGATTTCCATTGGATCATGCTCAACCCAGCCTGCTTGAGGATATATTTGAGTAAACTCACGCTGAGATACTGCCACCATATTGGCTTTATGATCGAAAACAATGGCTCTTGAACTGGTGGTACCTTGATCGAGCGCGATAACATATTTCTTTGAATTCATTTTTTGCCTTTCAATACCGAAGGTGCATTGTAATTAATGCTAGCACCATGTTCACTTCATCATAATAAGTTAAGACGGATATCGACTAATCACAAGTCACTTGTAACAAGGCGATTAATAATGTGATGAATTCAACACTCCATAATAAGTAACTAACCACACAACTCAGCATACGACTCACCATACAACTCAGCATAGAATGCGGAATCTAGCGCAATAAAAAGCCCCGCAATTGCGAGGCTTTAAATGAATCTAGCGTATTGGGCTAACTCATTACATTTTGTAGCTAAGTTGAATACCCGCTAACCACACAACTCAGCATGCAACTCAGCATGCAACTCAGCATAGAATGCGGAATCTAGCGCAATAAAAAGCCCCGCAATTGCGAGGCTTTAAATGAATCTAGCGTAATGGGCTAACTCATTACATTTTGTAGCTAAGTTGAATACCCGCTAACCATACGTCAGCTTCAACATCGCCGCTGTAGTTAACCGACGCTAAACCCAATAAATCTTGTGTTTCATTGATTGGCGCATCACCGATACCTTTAAGGTAAGTCACAGCAAAATCAACGGTTAGGTTTTTAGTCGCTTGGTAGCCTGCACCCGCACTGAACCATAAGCGGTCAGAATCAGGAATCGTTGTCGAACGGTATTCGTCTTGAGCAGCGCCTTTATCTAAAGCCATACCACCACGCACTAACCACTTGTCGTTAAGTTGATAAGTCGTGCCTAAAGCAAAGCGCCAGTTGTCTTTAAAGTTTTCTTCTTTAACTAAATCAGAATCAAGGTCGCCAGTCGGCTTGTTTTCGCCAGGGAAATAAGCCACTAACTCTTCAAAAACGCTCCACTGAGTCCAGTTAACACTGGCGTGCATTGCCCAGTTGTCAGTGAACTGATGATGAGAAGCTAACTCAGCAAAAGCAGGTAGCTCAATCGGTAAGTAACCTTCGATGTAAACGTCTTGGCCGCCATCATAAAGTAAACCTGAAGCCTCGCCATCAAGTTCTAACTCAACACCGCTATGATAAGCAAAACCGACACGGTGAGTTTCGTTAATCTGCCAGCTAGTACCTAATTGCCAGCCAAACGCGATATCATCACCTTCCATGTATTTAAGGCTTGCACCAGCATCAGGCAACATTGGCGCTAAATCTGGCACAGCTTGCTTAACACCATCAATCCAACCTGGCATTGATGCGCCAACATGACCTTCGCCATATACAACACGTAAACCTGCACCGACACTGAATGCTTCACTGATTTTGTAAGCAATGTTCGGGTTGAATTCAACAGTGGTAATACCGGTTTCTGAACCAAAAATTGCTGCTGCATGGTTAGCATCTAATTCTGTTGCTAATCCATAATTAGAGTTCACAGCTAAACCCCAAGTCCACTGATCATTCAGCTGATTTGAGTAATAAAAATTTGGCACTACAGCGTTACCAGCAATATCGATAGCATCTGCTGGCACCATAACAGGAGCGTCACCTAATAATGGAGAAGAAATACTGACATCACCCATCACATCAACATTTGGCATCACGTAAATCGCACCACCAGAAAGCTGACGACCTTCAAGGTACGTTAGCATTGCAGGGTTTCTTGCTTGAGCCGCAGCATTATCAGCCATAGCAGCTTCACCAGCAAAAGCACGACCTAAACCAGTCGAAGAATATTCAGCTAACTGGAATCCAGCAGCATTCACTTGAGTCGTTGCCCCGAAAAGCATGGCACTAACGGCCACAGTCAATATTGTCTTTTTCATTATTAGTCTCTGTTTATAGCAAATCTTATGTTTGCCTAATCTCTTACATCATTAGAGCAATTGCTCAATTTGAAATCGCGGCAAGTTTACTGATGCAGAATAAATTTACAACCAAAAGCCTTAAAACAGAGTAAATAACTACATTTTGATAATTAAGAAACATTTTAAGTGACGTGTATCACACAATTTTTAATGAAAATGATGCGTTTTCAAAAAATTATTCGCTAAGCTTGGTACGATACAAAAACAAAACAATAGTTAAACTGTTATTTTTCATATGGATATAAAGTTAAAAATGTAAAACACTGGTTCGCTTAAACTGCCAGTGAATTCAGCTAAGCTTTTAACAAAAGACACCAATACAAATATTAAACCTTTAAATACAGTAAGATAAAGTACAACTATTTTATGATACCAATAAAAAAGCCTCGACTGATAGCAGTAGAGGCTTTGTCCAATATAATCTTGGTACACGTGTACGCTCAATATTCCATTTTATAATGGAATGACTTTTAAAAGCGTATTTAAGTCATAAAACTAACCACGCCAAGCTGGAATAGCGGCTTCATATTCAGTAATTGCTTGAGCATATTCAAGCGTTAAGCCAATCGCATCTAATCCATTTAATAGTTTATGTCTTGCTGATTCTGCAATAGTGAAACTAAACACACTGCCTGACGGTGAAGTCACAGTGAGTGATTCTAAGTTCACCGTAATCTCCGCACCTTCACTCGCCTCCACTTCAGCCATGAGCTGATTAACTTGCTCATGGGTAAGTTTGACAGGCAACAAACCATTGTTGATTGAATTACCGTAAAAAATATCCGCAAATGTCGGTGCAATAACCACTCGTAAACCGAAATCTGCTAATGCCCATGGCGCATGTTCACGACTCGAGCCACAACCAAAGTTTTCTTGTGCTAAAAGGACTGACGCACCTTTATAGCGAGGTAAATTCAGCGAAAATGTTGGGTTATCTTGCTCACCCGCTTCATCTAAATAACGCCAGTCATGGAATAAATGCACTCCAAAACCGTCGCGAGTCACTTTCGATAAAAACTGCTTAGGAATAATTTGATCGGTATCGATGTTGGCACTATCAATAGCAACCGCTAAGCCTGTGTGTTCTGTAAAAGCTTGCATCTGTTTGTCCTTTTGCTTGACCGTTAGTAAGGCTTACGAATATCAACAAAGTGACCAGCAATAGCAGCTGCGGCTGCCATAGCTGGGCTCACTAAGTGAGTTCGACTACCACGGCCTTGTCGACCTTCGAAGTTACGATTACTGGTTGATGCGCAGCGATCGCCCGCTTCTAAACGGTCATCATTCATTGCTAAACACATTGAGCAGCCCGGTAAGCGCCATTCAAACCCTGCTTCTAGGAACACTTTATCTAAGCCTTCAGCTTCAGCTTGTAGCTTAACTTGACCAGAGCCCGGCACCACAATCGCCACAACGCCATCAGCAACCTTGCGATCTTTTGCATGATAAGCAGCAGCACGTAAATCCTCGATACGGGAGTTAGTACACGATCCGATAAACACCTTATTAATTGGAATATCGACCATTTTAGTCCCTGACGTTAGGCCAATGTACTTTAGTGCTTTTTCCATACTGCCACGTACAGTGGCATTAGACTCTGTGGCTGGGTTTGGCACTTCTGCATCAATAGGCACGACTTGGCCTGGGTTAGTACCCCAAGTTAATTGCGGGGCAATATCTGCAGCTTCCAATACAACTTCAGCATCAAACTGAGCACCTGCATCTGTTTTCAGTGCAGTCCAATCTTTTACGGCTTGTTCCCAGTCATCACCTTTAGGTGAAAACTCACGGCCTTCAAGATAATCAAACGTGGTTTGATCGGGTGCAACCATACCCGCTTTAGCGCCCATTTCGATGGCCATGTTACATAAGGTCATGCGGCCTTCCATTGATAAAGCTTCAATGGCTTCACCACAAAACTCGACAACATAGCCTGTGCCGCCATCCATGCCTAAGCGACCAATGATAGCGAGTACGATGTCTTTAGCAGTAATCCCTTCGGTTACATTGCCACGTACTTCCACTTTCATGGTTTTCGCTTTAAGTTGACGCAGGGTTTGCGTGGCTAATACATGTTCAACTTCAGAGGTACCAATACCAAATGCTAATGCCCCAAAAGCACCATGGGTTGCGGTATGAGAATCACCACACACAATGACTGTACCCGGCAAGGTAATCCCAAGTTCTGGGCCCATCACATGGACAATACCTTGGTTTGGATGGTGAATATCGTAAAGCTTGACGCCAAACTCTTTACAGTTTTGCGCTAAGGTTTCCACTTGAATACGCGCCATTGGGCTCATGGCATCTAAGCTTGCGCTCAAGGTAGAGATATTATGATCCATAGTCGCAAAGGTTTTTTCTGGCGCACGTAGTTTTCTACCCGCCGTTTTCAACCCACTAAAAGCTTGTGGTGACGTCACCTCATGTACCAAATGACGATCCACATAAATAATCGGCGCTTCTGCTTCTGGCGAAGCTAACACATGAGCATCCCATACTTTTTCATATAAGGTTTGCGCTGAAACTTGATTGGCCATTAGACACCTTCCTTAACAGCATTTGCGATAAAGTTGCCCATTTCTGAGGTCGATTTCGCATTGTGACGCTCATCGCTACTTAATAACTCACCGGTCAAATACCCTGCCGACAATGCTTTACTCACCGCACGTTCAATTGCACTAGCTGCATCTTCAAGTTTTAAACTGTGACGAAGTAACAATGCCGCCGATAAAATTTGCGCCACAGGGTTTGCAATACCTTGTCCTGCGATATCAGGTGCACTGCCACCAGCAGGCTCATACATACCAAAACCTGAACTGTTTAAACTGGCTGATGACAATAAGCCCATAGAGCCGGTTAACATGGCAATTTCATCTGAAATGATGTCGCCAAATAAGTTTGAACATAACATCACGTCAAATTCATTCGGACGACGTAATAACTGCATTGTCGCGTTATCAATGTAGATATGCTCAAGCTCAACATCAGGAAAATCTTTCGCCACGCCTTCAACCACTTCACGCCATAGCACTGAACACGCAAGTACATTGGCTTTATCTACCGAAGTGACTTTTTTACTGCGACCTTGGGCGGCTTCAAATGCAATACGTGCAATACGTTCGATTTCACGGCGGCTGTAACGCATAGTATCGAAGGCTTCTTCATCAGCGCCTTCACCCTGGCGCCCTTTTGGCTTACCAAAATAAATACCGCCAGTTAATTCACGTACACAAAGCACATCAAACCCGCGAGATGAAATATCGCTGCGCAGCGGAGACATATGCTCAAGGCCTGCATGCAGTTTGGCTGGGCGTAAATTACAGAATAAATCAAAGTGACCACGTAATGGTAAAAGTGCGCCACGTTCAGGCTGATCGTTTGGTGCTAAATGCTCCCACTTAGGACCACCGACACTACCAAACAATACTGCGTCAGAAGCTTCACACCCCTTAAGGGTCGAATCAGGCAGCGGACAACCATGGTTATCAATGGCGATACCACCGACATCGTACTCAGCATATTCAATGTCTAGTTCAAATCTGGCTTCAACTTCTTTTAACACCTTACGTGCTTCAGCCATAACTTCTGGACCAATACCATCACCTGCTAATACTGCTACTTGATAACTCATACTCCACCTAACTCCCTATCTTTATGAATCTGTTGTTTATAATTGGCGACCTTATCTGCGCGGTATGTCAAATTCATCACATGCACTAATGCTTGTGCTGAAGACTCAACCACATCTGTCGCTAGACCAACACCGTGGAATGTCTGCTTATTGTACTCAGCAGTTATATCCACTTGACCTAATGCATTTTGGCCTTCGCCTTTTGCACCTAATTTGTAATTAGTAATATTGATGGTGCGACCAGTAGCGCGAGCTATCGCGTTATACGCCGCATCAACTGGACCGTTACCGGTCGCAGCCTCTGTAATTTCTTTACCATCCACGATGATGCGAACCGTTGCCGTTGCGACACCTTCTGTCGAATCTGAATGCACCATTAGGTGCTCTAATGAATAGTTATCATCGTCTTGAGATTGCGCTTCCATAAACACCAATGCTTCAAGATCGTAATCAAACACTTGGCCTTTTTTATCTGCCAAGTTTAAAAACTGTTCGTACAAGGTATCCATATCGTAATCAGTTGCCTTGTAGCCCATTTCTTCCATACGGTGCTTAATCACGTGACGGCCTGAACGAGAGGTCATGTTTAAGTTATTACGATTTAAACCAATGCTTTCTGGCGTCATAATCTCGTAGGTATTTTTCGCTTTAAGCATGCCATCTTGGTGAATACCTGAAGAATGAGAGAATGCATTGGTGCCCACCACCGCTTTATTAGCTTGGATTGGCATATTACATAACTGACTGACAAGCGATGAGGTGCGGTGGATTTCTTTTGCATTGATATTGCTTTCAAGCCCTAGCAAATTCTTGCGCGTAGCAAGGATCATCGCGATTTCTTCTAATGAACAGTTACCTGCACGCTCACCAATACCGTTAACAGTACATTCAATTTGACGTGCGCCGTGTTCAACGGCAGTAATCGAGTTAGCAACCGATAAACCTAAGTCATCATGACAATGCACTGAGATAACCGCTTGGTCGATATTTGGGACACGGTTGAATAAAGTTTGAATGATGCCACCAAACTCACTTGGTACTGTGTAGCCCACAGTGTCAGGAATATTAATCGTGCGCGCGCCTGCTTTAATTGCTTGCTCTACCATGCGGCACAAGTTATCAATTGGTGTACGTCCAGCATCTTCACAAGAAAACTCAACATCATCAGTAAAACGGCGCGCATATTTAACCGCGCTCACGGCCATTTCTAGTACATCATCAAAAGAGCGCTTTAATTTGCTCTCTACGTGAATCGTTGAAGTTGAAATAAAGGTGTGAATACGGAACTGATCTGCAACAGACATTGCTTGCGCTGCAGCATCGATATCTTTTTCTAATGCACGGGACAAAGCACACACGCGGCTATTTTTAATTGTCTTCGCAATAGTTTGTACCGACTGGAAATCACCAGGTGATGAAACAGGAAAACCGACTTCCATAACATCAACACCTAAACGTTCAAGCGCCAGTGCGATTTGCAGTTTTTCTTTGACCGTTAAACTCGCTGCTAACGCCTGCTCGCCGTCTCTCAATGTAGTATCAAATATTATGACTCTATTGGACATCAGTTTTCTCCATCGAACCTATTGTTCAAGTAAAAGTTTGTTCGCTTAGCTAACGATTTAATCCCATCTTTCTGGTCGTGCTTAAATCCAATTCGTTAGCTGTATTTGTTCGTTCAATTTGTTGCTTTAATTGGTCTGTTTTTAAAATCAATCGGTTCTAGAAACAAAAAACCCCGCGGCTGTTAGCGCGGGGTTTGTGAATGCCAGTAAACTTATTTAGCAAGTAACACAAAGGACTCCGCGCAAATATTGCGTAAGAGAAGAAGGAGACCTAGGAGAATGTTACCACTATAAATATTCATTAAAGTTAACTAATTATTCTTAAATTAAATTTTTCTATACCCACTTTTTAACGTGACCAGCCTGCTGTGTCAACCCCAATTTATTCATCTTTTTACCATTGGTTAAGAGAATACCTTAGGTTTGCTTAGCATAAATGGAGTAAAACCAATCTTTTTGAACACAACAACTAAGCGTAAAGCTTGATATACAGTGATTTAAGCATTTATTTTTACTCAGTTTTACATTGAAAAACAACCAAGTTAGCAACGGATAAAATTTGCATAAAAAAATTGAACAAGCATCCATCATTTTGATTATATAAAATATGAAATAAACTTAATCTGATTGCTATTACTGTAAGTCACAAGAAAGAATTTTTAGAAGTGAGTATCGTTCGAGAATTAAAACATTGGTTCAGGAGTGACAACGCAGCCTTTAGTGTTCTTTAAAGGGTTCATTTTATGGAAGGACATTAGCAAAGGCACCATAAAAGGCGAAAGGACTAGTTCTCAATCAGGTATTGACTGATTTCATCTAAAAACGCATTACCGAAACGGCTTAATTTACGTTCACCGACACCATTGACCGCCAACATCTCGCCAGCACTGGTCGGCACCATGGCCGACATTTCGGCTAAGGTTGCGTCATTAAACACCAAGTAAGGTGGCACATCATGTTCTTCAGCTAACTCACGACGCAGTAACTTAAGACGAGCAAACAATTTGCGATCATATTGTTGTGGTGCACGTGATGAACTCGAACGGCGCTTGGTGGTCACTAACTGAATACGTGGCTCAGCTAGCTGCAAAGTCACATCGCCTCTTAATACTGGTCTTGCTGACTCGTTTAACTTAACCGATGAACCTCGAGTGATATCTTGGCTAGCCAGTCCACGATGAATGAGCTGACGAGTAACCGATAACCAATATTCATGACTATGCTCTTTGCCAATGCCCCAAGTCGATAACTTATTATGACCTCGGTCCATCACATTCGCGGCTTTTGAGCCGCGCAGTACATCAATCACCTGATTAACACCAAAGTGTTGATTAAGTCTAAAGATACAAGAAAGGACTTTCTTTGCATCTTCAGTACCGTCATAGCGCTTTGGCGGATCAATACAAACGTCACAGTTACCGCAAGGCTTATCTGCGCTTTCGTCAAAGTAATGCAATAACACTTGGCGACGACAAGTTTGCGCTTCAGCAAAAGCCGCCATGGTATTCATTTTATGAAACTCAACATCTTGCTGTGGCCCTGGCTCTGATTGCTCAATCAGATGTTTTACTCGGCCAATATCTGCCGGGTCAAACAACATATACGCTTCGGCATCTAAGCCATCACGCCCAGCACGGCCGGTTTCTTGATAGTAAGATTCGACACTTTTGGGAATATCGTAATGCACCACAAAGCGAACATTGGACTTGTTAATCCCCATACCAAACGCAACCGTTGCGACCACAATGTCAATTTTGTCTTTTAAAAACTTATCCTGAATATCAATGCGCTCTTCTTGAGTCATGCCCGCATGATATGCCGCAGCACTAAAACCTTGCAGTTTTAGCCTGTCAGCGACTTCGTCGACTCGGCGACGACTACTGCAGTAAATGATGCCATTACTGCCTTTTTGCAATTGTAAAAATTGCTTAAGTTGATTGGCAGCATTGAGTTTTTCAACCACGGTATATCGAATATTCGGTCTATCAAAGCTCGATAAAAGACAAAACGGCTGAATTTGCAGGCGCTGACAAATGCTGTCTCGGGTCGCTTGATCTGCGGTGGCCGTTAGTGCCATCAAAGGAATATAAGGAAATATCTGTTTTAACTGCCCAAGTGCGGCGTACTCAGGTCTAAAGTCATGTCCCCACTGGCTGATACAATGCGCTTCATCAATAGCAAATAATGACACATTGAGTTCATGTAAGCGCTCGATAAAGTCAGGTCTTAATAAACGCTCAGGAGAGACATAGAGTAATTTAATTTCGCCTTGATGAAGACGACGTAAAATAGCCACGGTTTCATCGCGCGGAAGAGAAGAGTTCAAATAAGCGGCTGCAACGCCCGATTGCGTTAAGCTATCAACTTGATCTTTCATCAAGGAAATCAAAGGAGAAACAACAACAGTTAAACCCGGAAGAATTAATGCTGGCAGCTGGTAGCACATACTCTTGCCGCCACCCGTAGGCATAATCACCAAGGTATCTTGACCACTTAGTGTCTGCTCAATAATCTCTCGTTGCCCTTCGCGAAAATCACGGTAACCAAAAATTTGTTGTAACTGATGCCCAAGCACATCCTGCGACTCATGTTGAGAATCAGCGGGGGCAATGTCGATTTGATCTATCGCTTGGCTTGAGCTTGAACTGGAAATAGGGCTATCCATCTATTGGGCTGCAGATAAGAAGCATCATTTTAAAGCACTGCAGTGCAGATGTCTCGACTCAATATGATTAAGCCAGCTTTAACTGCTCAAATATGCATCATTGATTTTATAAAGCTAATTAAGTTAGATTAAATACTCTAGGGTCTATTGATCTTTCAAGGTTGTTTTTACAGCGAGTTGTTGGCCATTCTATGCATCAAGGTCGCAAGGCAGAGACTTTGTAGTGTAGTTATTCTACATAATAAGTCGATACCGCAGTAAAAATAACCAACAAACGCTGCCCGAAGGGTTCGACTAAAAGCGTTTTACTCTTTGTTGGATAAATTTTGCTTAGATGACTAGGCATCAATTCATCCGCCTCGATTAAAACGCTTTTATTTCGAACAAAATTCAACCAGAAAAGTTCAATAGACCCTAGCTAATTAAAAGCATGTTTTTACAGATAAAATAACAATAAAAAGGCTATCTATGACCACGGAAGTTCAATTAAATGCCCTAAAACAAGTGGCTGAAATTTTTGATAAGCATGTGCCATTTCATAATCTTTTAGGATTAGACATTAAACGCTACGACACTGAGGGTGTTGAAGTTGTCATTCGAATGAAGCCTGAACTCATCGGCAATATACATCAAAATATTCTCCATGGCGGTGTCACAGCCACCTTGCTCGATGTGGTTGGCGGGTTAACCGCATTTGCTGGGTTAGTTTCAAGTCGAGAAGATTGGACAATAGAGCAATTAGAAAAACGCTTAACCACCTTAGGTACCATCGACATGCGTGTAGACTTTTTACGCCCTGGTCGCGGTGAAGTATTCACAGGCACAGGTTGTGTTATTCGCTCAGGAAACCGCGTTTCAGTATGCCGTATGGAACTGCATAACGAAGAAGGCACCCATTTAGCATTTGGCACGGGCACTTATATGGTCGGCTAATGTGATGGTTTAATATAAGGAACTAGGCGCTAATATGATGAACTTGGGTAATATTGCACTAGTTCATCACGTACCTGAGAGACATCATGAAACAAATGATTACGCTAATAACTTGAGTGATCATCCCGAGCAACCTACAATCGCCCTTTCTTTATTTCCGCGCAGTTGGTTTCCATGCAAGATCTTGAACACCGTAAAGGCATTGCCCTTGCCATTTGTGCCTATTTCCTTTGGGGAATTGCGCCGCTTTATTTTAAATTATTAAGCGATGTGTCTGCATTTGAAACTTTGGCTCACCGTGTTGTGTGGTCATTTTTCTTTATCATTATCTTAATGCAGTTTATCGGTGGATTTTCGCGCCTGAAACTCGTTCTGAAACAGCCCAAACAACTGCTGGTGTTAACCGTAACCTCGGTACTGATTGCTGTTAACTGGCTGATTTTTATTTGGGCGATAAATAATGACCACATGCTAGATGCCAGTTTAGGCTATTTTATTAACCCATTATTCAATGTGTTACTTGGCATGGTGTTCTTATCTGAGCGACTTAGAAAACTGCAATGGGTGGCTGTGGCGCTAGCCAGTATTGGAGTGCTGATCCAACTTATCTCGTTTGGTTCAATTCCGCTGGTATCACTGGCTTTAGCCTGTTCTTTTGGTTTTTATGGCTTATTGCGTAAAAAGGTCAACATTGATGCAAAAACCGGTTTGCTGGTTGAAACTGCGATTTTGTTGCCTGTGGCGTTAGGCTATTTAATGCTGACATTAGATACGGCAACAGCAAACATCTTTACCAATGTTCTGACGATGAACTTAACCCTTATCGCAGCCGGTATTGTCACCACTGTGCCACTCCTGTGTTTTGCAGGGGCTGCAATGCGTATTCCATTATCCATGCTGGGCTTCTTCCAATATATCGGCCCAAGTATCATGTTTGTGCTGGCGATATTCTTATACAACGAACCCTTTGATATTGAAAAAGGCATTACCTTCGGCTTTATTTGGAGTGCACTGCTGATCTTTACCACTGACATGGCACTGCAACGCAGACGACGTTTAAAGCAGACTTAATCTTAATCTAGCAACGCAGTGATGCTAGCCATTGCTGCTTGCGGATTTTCCACTGACAATAATAGCGAATACCCTTTGTCAGTTGGCACAAGCAGCACACCTTCAATAGTTGTTACCGATACTAAGGCTTTATCGCCGTTTTTAAGCGTAAACCAACCTAAAGAGTATCCAGTCAGACCCAATCCATTAGTTCGTCTACTAGGGGTGAATTGAGGCGCTTGTGATAGGTTTATTAACTGCGCTTGCTGCAAATCCACCTCGCCCGCCTCAAAGTGTTGACCATATAATGGAATATTCACCTCAACAGCACCCGACTGACTTACCGATACCCTTGACTGGCTCGATTGATACATGGTGACCGAAAACAAAGCGAAAACTGCAATAATGATCCCTAAGCTTGAATAAAACGCCGCACTCGGCAATTTTTTTACTTTGAGCAAAATCGTTAACAGCACTAAGCCAATTAACAAGCCAATAAAATTCGCCATGGCATTACTAGAGAGTCCTGCAAGTTCAATATTCATTATTATTCCAAAGGCTTATAAGTGCTAATAGCGAGCTGATAGTTTTGTCGAGCATAACAAAAATGCCACCCATGTATGACCATGAAGTGGCATTTATTACGTCAAATTTGTTAGGTTTATAAATCTAACGCTAAAATTTTTGATTTACGCTGAAAGTTATAAAGCTGTTTTTTCACATTCGGCAAAGCATCAACTTCAACGATATTAAAGCCATGTTCTAAGAACCAATGAATACTACGCGTGGTTAATGCAAATAAGCGTGAATAACCGCGCACTCTCGCCTGACCAATAATGTTATTCAATAACACACTGCCACGATCCGCATCGCGATAATCAGGGTGCACCACTAAACATGCAAACTCACCGGCATTGTCTTCTTCAAAAGGATACAAAGCCGCACAACCAATCACTAAACTGTCACGCTCAATCAGCATGAACTGTTCAATTTCCATTTCAAGTTGCTCACGTGACCGACGCACCAAAATACCTTGCTCTTCTAATGGGCGGATTAAATCCAATACCCCACCGATATCGCCAATGTTAGCCCGCCTTAAACGTTCAGCACTTTCAGTAACAATTTGGGTACCAATACCTTCACGAGAGAACAGCTCTTGCAGTAAGGTACCATCTTCAAGATAACTAACTAAGTGACAACGCGGAACGCCGTTTCTGCAAGCATCAATACTGGCCTTTAAGAACGCCATAGTCCCCACACAAGCTTGCCCAGCTTGATTCATCTCATCCCAAATGGTTTGCGCACCATTTGGCATAAGCTCAGCAATCACTTCACCAGCTTGATCTAAAATACCGTGGGTGCTACTAAAGCCGATAATCTTGTCTGCTTTCAATTTTATCGCAACTTTGGTGGCAACCTCTTCCGCTGTTAAATTAAAGCACTCACCAGTCACTGAGACCGCCATAGGGCCCATCAACACAATACAGTTGTTATTCAACTGACGCTCAAGTCCTTGGGTATCAATACGACGAACTTTACCCGTTAGGCAAAAATCAACACCATCATCGATACCTAGAGGCTGTGCGATAACAAAGTTGCCACTGACTAAGTTAATTTGCGCATTTTGCATCGGCGTATTGCCAAGGCTCATTGATAACCGAGCGGTAATATCAAACTGCACCGCACCCGCGACTTGTTTAATGACCTTTAGCGAGTCTTCATCAGTAATACGAACGCCGTTGTGATAACTAGGTTCAATGTTTGCGTCATGAAGCGCTGCATCAATCTGCGGCCTAGCGCCATACACCAGTACCACTTTAATGCCTAATGAATGCAGCAGCGCAACATCGTTTAAAATACTGCGGAACTGGTTATGTAATAGCGCTTCACCGCCTAACATGACAACAAAGGTTTTACCCCTATGTACGTTGACATACGGCGCAGAATGACGGAAGCCATCAACAAGTTCTGTGGTTCTCAAAGGCACATTAACCCCTAACAAGTAAACTAATCGGTTTCATTAGCGAATTCGCCAACAATATAATTAATCAATAATATTGCATTTAAATTCACTTTAAAAGCATTATGTTGGTCTATCTAAGACTTTTTATTCTTTTATGAGTGAATACTTATTGATTACGGCTAACAATTTACTGCTCAATCATCTCCACTCTATTCAAACAAGTCTCATTTGCTTTGTTTAAACACATCAACAATAGCAACAGAATAAGGCGACCATTCGTCAGTGTTAACACATTTTTGCACACACTATTCAAACGAAGGGCACACCGTATGATTTATGACTCTAGTCAAACAGTGCACTGCTAGGTCATTTTAATCAGGCTATTGTGGTGAAACAGAAGACATCAGCCACTAAATCGGCAGCCTAGTCCCATAAGATGACAGAATGACTACCAAACTTGGATTAGTAAATTCAACGGCTGTAAAGATATCTTGCTAGTTTTAAAGGTGAGTTTCAGTGACGCTGACTAAAGTTTTGATAAAGCGAGAGCGTACTTATACAAATAAAAGCTAGGGCTGGTTAACTGAAAAAAGGCCAAAAAAAAGCCCCAATAAAGGGGCTTTTTAAAAGATGCGAATCAATTACTTGATTTTAGCTTCTTTGTACATAACGTGCTGACGAATAACTGGATCAAATTTCTTGATTTCCATTTTTTCAGGCATGTTACGCTTATTTTTTTCAGTAGTGTAGAAGTGACCAGTTTTAGCACTAGATACTAATTTGATCTTCTCACGATTACCTTTAGATTTAGCCATTTTCTATTATACCTTCTCGCCGCGGGCACGAAGTTCTTTAACTACAACTTCAATACCTTTTTTGTCGATGATACGGATACCTTTAGTAGATACACGTAGTTGCACGAAGCGTTTTTCTTCTTCTAACCAAAAACGGTGGTTTTGTAGGTTAGGTAAAAAACGACGACGAGTCGAATTTTTAGCGTGCGAACGGTTGTTACCAACCATAGGCTTCTTGCCAGTAACTTGGCATACTCTTGACATGTCAATCTTCTCCAAAAACAATTTTAAAACGCTCGAGCATTTATGTGCCTCGTGTGGCCGTCGCCCGAGGCACAAAGAGGGCGCATTTTATACACGATAACAAAACTAAGATCAAGCATTGTTTATAATATCCACCCGCGTTCAGCGAAGGATACTATCTCTTGATCGCCTACAACCATATGATCTAATAGAGAAACATCGATAGTTGAGAGGGCTTTTTTTAATCTGTCAGTAATTTGCCGATCTGCCTGACTTGGCTCTGCAATGCCAGACGGGTGATTGTGACACACTATGACTGCCGCAGCCTTTTTCTCCAGCACTAAGCTCACCACTTCACGTGGATAAACTGATGCCGAATTAATCGTTCCGCGGAATAATTCTACGAACTGAATCACTCTATGTTGGCTATCCAACAATAATAATGCGAACACTTCATAGGATCGGTCTGCTAATTGTCTCATTAAATAGTCCCGAGTTAAATCAGGATTTATTAAAATTTGCCCTCGATGCATATTTTCTTCAAAAATTCGCTTCGAAATCTCGGATGCAGCCTGTAATTGAGCATATTTTACTGGCCCAATACCCGCCAATTTGCACACTTGTGATTTTGGCGCTGCAAATAATGGCCTTAATCCACCAAACTGGCTGAGCATCCCTCGGGCCAAATCAACCGCATTATGTCCCGCTAACCCATTACGCAGTAATACCGCCAATAACTCTGCATCAGATAAATGCCCCGCACCGTGCTTTAATAGTTTATCTCTCGGTCCTTCTCCCTCCGGCCAATCTTTAATTGCCATAAACACTCCCTTGTTTATTGCTTCTATAATCTAGGTTAACGAGTTAACTCTTTTCTTTACGACCTTTTATGGCCACTTGCGACTAAAGAGTATGGTCTAAATTTTTAAATTCGGATCATCCCCCATTAATCGGATTGTGATATCGTAGCGGCAATAAAGTGAATAGCAGGATTAAGCACAACATGCTGACAAATAAAAATGTCCTATTAGGAATTGGTGGCGGTATTGCAGCGTACAAAAGCGCTGATTTAATTCGTCGTCTTAAAGAGCGCGGCGCTGATGTCCGTGTGGTCATGAGCCAAAGCGCAATGGAGTTTATTACTCCACTGACGATTCAAGCCTTGTCAGGCCATCCTGTAGCCTCTGATTTACTTGATCCAGCAGCTGAAGCAGCAATGGGGCACATTGAGCTAGCACGTTGGGCTGACGTCGTAATTGTCGCACCAGCAACCGCCAACCTCATTGCCCGCATTAATGCAGGCATGGCAGATGAGCTGTTAACCACAACCTGCTTAGCCACTGAAGCACCTGTAATTGTATGCCCTGCGATGAATCAACAGATGTATCGCAATCAAGCCACTCAAGAAAACCTTGCTAATGTCGCTCGCAAAGGCATCACAGTTTGGGGCCCTGCAAGTGGCGATCAAGCTTGTGGTGAAGTCGGCCCTGGCCGTATGCAAGAACCACTAGCGATTGCCGAACAATTAGTGCAGTTCTTTGGCCCTAAACCGTTAACCGGACATAAACTCTTGTTAACAGCTGGCCCAACCCGCGAGCCTATTGACCCTGTGCGTTATATTTCAAACCATAGTTCTGGCAAAATGGGCTTCGCATTAGCCACTGCAGCCACCCAAATGGGCGCTGAAGTCACTTTAGTGACAGGGCCAGTTAACTTAGCCACCCCGCTAGGTGTGACAAGAATTAATGTAGAGTCAGCACAAGATATGCTTGATGCCGTGATGGATAATGTCGATAACCAAGATATTTTTATCGGTTGCGCTGCAGTCGCAGATTATCGAATCGCAGAAGTGGCCGAGTCAAAAATTAAAAAGTCGTCAGAGAATATGCAGCTTGCGCTTGTGCGCAACCCTGATATCTTAGCCAGCGTTTCTGCGCTGACTAAACGACCTTTTACTGTAGGTTTCGCAGCAGAGACCGATAACGTAGAAGAATATGCACGCGGAAAGCTTGAACGTAAAAAGTTGGACTTAATTGCCGCTAACGACGTATCAATAGCAGGTCTTGGATTTAATGCCGACGCCAATGCATTACATGTTTTTTGGCAAGACGGTAGTCAACAACTGCCTGCAACCGATAAACTGACGTTGGCAAAACAATTACTTACTCTGATAGCGACAAAAATAAAAACATCATGAAAACACCTGTAGAACTCAAATTACTCGACTCACGCATCGGCAGTGAGTTTCCATTACCAAGCTATGCCACACCTGGCAGCGCTGGCATGGACCTACGCGCCATGATTGATACCACCATGGTGATAGAGCCTGGTAAGACAGTATTAATCCCTACAGGGATTGCAGTGCATGTGGCAGATCCAAGCTTAGCGGCTGTCATTTTACCGCGCTCAGGGTTAGGCCATAAGCACGGCATCGTGTTAGGTAACTTAGTCGGCTTAATTGATTCAGATTACCAAGGTCCATTAATGGTTTCTTGCTGGAACCGCAGTGATAAGCCATTTACCTTAGAAATTGGAGATCGATTAGCACAGCTCGTTTTTGTCCCCGTAGTACAAGCACAATTTACCTTAGTCGATGAGTTTGATACCTCAGATCGTGGTGAAGGCGGATTTGGTCACTCAGGTACCAAGTAACCTTTACAAGTAGTCACAAGCCTAGGAATAACAAATGGCGGCTAGCCCAAAAATAAATCGTCGTGAGCACATTTTACAATGTCTTGCGCACATGCTGGAAACCAGCCCTGGCCAACGGATAACCACAGCTAAATTAGCCGCGGAAGTTGGTGTTTCTGAAGCGGCGCTTTATCGCCACTTTCCAAGTAAAGCAAGAATGTTTGAAGGTCTAATAGAATTCATCGAAGATGCAATTTTGTCTCGACTTAATATCATCATGGATGAAGAAAAAGACACCATGAAACGCTGTGAGTTAGTCTTACAGTTACTATTAGTTTTTTCAGAACGTAACCCAGGTATTTCACGGGTACTGAATGGCGATGCGCTATTAGGTGAAAATGAACGTTTACGTAGCCGTGTCAGCGGGTTATTTGCCAAAATTGAAACTCAAATCAAGCAAATATTACGTGAGAAAACACTACGTGAAGGCCATGGTTTTAACTTAGACGAAGCCATTTTAGCCAATCTGCTTTTAGCTATCGCAGAAGGCAGAATAGCTCAGTTCGTGCGCAGTGAGTTTAAGCAAAAGCCGACAGAACACTTCGATGAACAGTGGCAGTTTGTGCAGCAGCAATTATTACGTAGCTAAGCTAACAAGTGACTGAAAGCCACCAATCAAACGCACTCAACTGAGTGCGTTTTTTATTTTAAATAGCTACCGCTCAACAAATTGGCTCTGTAAAAAATCATCAAACACCAAGTACTTGACTAAAAAGGTCGGCTTTTTTTATTTCAATAATATTAATTTGACTCAAATCACGTTATTATCCCCGTCCCTTATGCTTACTGGGCTATTTGCTCAAACTCAGCACTAAGGCGATTTATAACATACACTCAGTAATAAGTTTGACCATTGTGGTTGGAGGATAAGATGGCATTAAGTGACGCAGCAATAAAAGTTAAAGCAGCACTAACTGAGCAAGGGCTTGAAACCCCGATGCTGCCGCAAACTCATACTCCTGAAGTGCGTAAAGAGAAAATTGAGCATCACATGAAAGAAGTGCTAACCCTAATGGCGTTAGACTTATCAGATGACAGCTTAATGGACACACCACGTCGAATCGCAAAGATGTATGTTGATGAGATATTCTCTGGTCTTGATTATCAAAACTTCCCTAAAATCACCGTCATCGATAACAAGATGGGCGTTGATGAAATGGTGCGAGTACAAGATATTAGCCTCACCAGCACCTGTGAACACCATTTAGTAACCATTGATGGCTTTGCCACTGTCGCTTATTTGCCACGTACCAAAATTATTGGCCTGTCGAAGATTAACCGCATTGTGCGCTTCTTTGCCCAGCGCCCACAAGTGCAAGAAAGACTCACTCAGCAAGTGCTGGTTGCCCTGCAAACCTTGCTTGAAACCAAAGATGTGGCGGTAAAAATGGATGCTGTGCATTACTGCGTTAAATCTCGCGGTGTGATGGACTCAACCAGCTCAACCACCACCACTGCATTAGGCGGGATTTTTAAATCTAACCCTGCTACCCGCGCTGAGTTTTTACACCAATCTAAGTGCTAATTTACTCGGTATAAATGGGCTGCATTGCCAAACGACAGAATCAAAAAAGCCAGTCATATGACTGGCTTTTAGCTTTTAGCGAAGTGAGATTAAATACCGTATTGCTCGCGGTAAGCACTCACTGACGCTAGCTCTTTTTCCATACCTGGTTTTTCAGATAAGTAGCTAATCAAGTCAGACAGCTTAACGATAGATACGATGTCACAGCCAAAGTCGCGCTCAACTTCTTGAATCGCTGACAACTCGCCTTTACCTTTTTCTTGTCTATCAAGTGCAATTAACACACCCGCTAAGCTGGCATCGTGTGCAGCAATGATTTCCATAGACTCACGAATCGCTGTACCTGCGGTGATCACATCATCCACTAACATGATTTTACCCGCTAGCTCGCTACCCACTAATGAGCCGCCTTCGCCATGGGTTTTCGCTTCTTTACGGTTAAAGCAGTAAGGCACATCCACATCGTGATGATCACATAAAGCCACAACGGTAGTTGTCGCAATCGGGATACCTTTATAAGCAGGACCAAACACTAAATCGTAGTCGATACCAGAATCAACCAATGCAGCAGCATAAAAACGACCTAAACGCGCTAAATCACGACCCGTGTTAAATAAACCCGCATTGAAAAAGTAAGGGCTAGTACGGCCTGATTTTAAGGTGAACTCACCAAAGCGTAATACCTGACGCTCAAGAGCGAATTCAATAAACTCACGTTGATATGCTTTCACATTATCTCCTTAACACTGTTATCTATTTTTTTATTTAATGATGACTAAGCCTAAATACAGCTTAAAAAAAGGGGCTCTTATTAACAGAGCCCCTTAATCAAATACGTTTTAGCTTAATGCCGCTTTTTGCGTATCGACAATTTCGCGAATGCCGTGCTTCGCAAGCTCAAGTAAGCTTAATAACTCTTCGTGGCTGAATGGCTCACCTTCGGCAGTGCCTTGGATTTCAATCATCTTGCCAGTTTCAGTCATCACAACGTTCATGTCTGTTTCAGCAGCGCTATCTTCGATATATTCTAAATCACAGATTGGCTCACCTTTGTAAATACCCACACTTACAGCAGCAATTAAGAACTTAAGCGGGTTAGTTTTTAAAATGCCTTTACCACGCGCCCAGTTTAATGCATCGACTAATGCAACACAGGCACCAGTAATCGCAGCAGTACGTGTACCACCATCAGCTTGAATCACATCACAATCGATAACGATAGTGTTTTCACCTAAGGCTTTCATGTCTACAGCAGCACGTAATGAACGGCCGATTAAGCGTTGGATTTCTTGAGTACGACCAGACTGTTTGCCACGAGCCGCCTCACGTTGCATACGACTATGAGTAGAACGAGGAAGCATACCGTACTCAGCAGTCACCCAACCTTGACCTTGGCCTTTAAGAAAACGCGGTACGCCTTCTTCAAAGCTTGCAGTACATAACACTTTAGTGTCACCAAACTCGACCAACACCGAACCTTCAGCGTGAGCTGTAAATTGACGAGTAATCGTAACTGGACGAGATTGTGCAGGTGTTCTGTCGCTTGGACGCATATGCATTTCCTATTGTGTGGGATCAGTGACTAAATTGGGTTTTAAGCTGAAATTGGCTGTAAATTATCGTTCAATCGACGTCTCAATCAAAACAAAACCAGCAATCAACGCTCATAATTGAACAGCATTATAGTGACTTGTTAGCCTTGATGCCACGTCAAACAAAACCCTTATTGGATTTTTATTAACAAAACGGCACACTGGTAGGCGGAATGTGACTCATGCTTTAAGGGAAATGATGAAAATAGCCATCTTTGGTGCAGGTTCAACAGGATGTTACTTAGCCGGCGAATTACTCATGGCTAAACTCGATGTCAGCTTAATTTGTCGCGAGCGGATTAAACGCAGCATTGCCGACAATCAAGGTATCACGCTCACAAGCTACCAAGGCTTACATCAAAAAGTCATGCCGAACGCACTGTTTATCAAAGTTGACACTGACACACCCAAATTCGATTTGATTTTTGTCACCTTAAAATGTCATCAAGTTAGTGAGATTAGTGAACAACTACTGCAGTTATCCCACCAGCAAAGCACCATAGTATTAATGCAAAACGGCTTAGGCAGTTTAGATGAAGTTAAGCAAGCACTCGCTAACATCTCAGCGCAGCCAAGACTGCTGATACAAGGCATAACCCCGTTTAATGTCCTGCAAAAAGAACATGCCACCTTTCATAAAGGCACTGAAGGCGAATTCACTTTTGCCAACACGTCCCATACGCAAACTGTTCAACAAGCAATGCTTTCTGCTGGCTTAAGTTGCACCTTGGCAGAGGACATGGCGCCGATCATTTACGGCAAACTGCTGCTTAACCTCAATAATGCGCTCAATGCCATAACCGATGTACCCATTAAGCAGCAACTGAGTCAAAAACAAACTCGTAAACTATTAAGCCTTGCGATGAAAGAATGGTTAGCTGTGTGCAAAAAAGCCCAGCTCCCTTTAGCGCAATTCACCAAAGTCAGCCCCCAATGGTTGCCACTGATACTATCGCTGCCTGATGGTTTATTTACTTTACTGGCAAAACAGATGCTCGATATCGATCCTCAGGCGCGTTCATCCATGTGGGAAGATATTCAAGCCAAACGTAAAACCGAAATAGACTACCTTAACCAAGCGGTTGTTGAATTAGGTAAGCAATATCAAGTCAACACGCCTATTAACGCCGCTATTTGTGCCGGTATCAAAAAACTCGAACAAGGTATACCAGTCAATATCACAGAGCTTTTATAACACCCCTATAGCGAGCTTTTTTAATGAGCTTTCTCTGAAAGCATTAATAAAAATGCTATTTGATGAACCCTCAGCATCAAAACTTAATAGCAGAATAATAAAAAGGCCGATACTCACTAAGAGCATCGGCCTTTTTATCTATTAGCCCAATAAAGCGCTAACTCAAACTAATTAGCATTTACTTGTTCTTTTTAAGCATAGGTAAAATCAGCAGCGCAATACCCACAACTAAAAACGGAATACTCAGTAACTGCCCTGCACTCATGGTCCACTCAGTGGCATAAGCTGCTTGCTTCACTTTGACCATTTCAATGGCCCAACGCGCACTGAATACGCTACATAAGAACAAGCCGAAAATAACGCCGTGCTTTTCTTTTAAATTAGTAAACTTGTACACAGCATAAAGCGAGATAAAGATAATTAAGTAGCTAATCGCTTCGTATAACTGCGCAGGATGGCGCGGTAGTAAGTCCACTCGCTCAAAAATAATGCCCCAAGGTTTAGTGGTAGGCAGACCTAAAATCTCAGAGTTGGCAAAGTTAGCCATACGCACAAAGAAGCCAAATATCGCCGTCGCAATCGCCAACCTATCCAATAAGAATAAAAACGGCATATCGGTTTTACGCTTGTAATAATACAGCGCTAATATCGCCCCTAACCCGCCGCCATGACTGGCTAAGCCGCCTTCCCATATGGCTAAAATTTTCATCGGATTGGCAAAGTAATAACTCGGATCGTAAAAGAAACAATGGGCTAAACGCGCACCAACAATAATCCCCACCACACAATACATGAGTAGGTTATCTAGCGACTCAACATCCAAGCCTTCTTTTTTGTACATGCGCTTCATTACCTGAAAACCACTGGCAATTGCCAACGCAAATAACGCACCATACCAATGCACTTTTAGACCCATAAAAGAAATCAATACTGGGTCGAGGTTCCACACAAAATGGTCCACTTGCCTACTCCAAAATTTGAAAACATCTAAACCACAAGGTCTAAACGTGAATGTGCCATACTATAAACAATTCATCAGCTTAATTCGATGACAAAGCCTTGATAAGCGAAATTAACCCGCAACATCTCACGACACCCCACTATAGTCATCACTCACCAGCACTAAACTAGTACTAAAAAGCAAACGGTTAAAACGGCGCGATTAAACAAAAACAAACAGCTTAAAGATAACGCCCTAAGCTCAGACTCAGTTAACCCCTTTTAGTTTCATGCCGCACAGTACGATTAGCTAAGTACGATTAGCGAAGTACGATTAGCGAAGTACGATCAGCACTGTGCAATCTGCGAAGTACAATCAATAAACCCTAAAAGCGCATAAGCCTGTAAACAACCGCCCTCAACTCACACATAAGTTTTTGTAAGCTTTGACCTTAGCCCTCAGCAGACTATAATCGACACACTATATTGCTGCTAACTAATCAGGGTTCAACAATGATCCAAAGTATGACCGCCTACGCTCGCATTGAGCACAAAGCCGAATGGGGCACTGCCTCTTGGGAACTTCGCTCAGTTAATCAACGCTATTTAGAAACTTACCTGCGTTTACCAGAGCAAATGCGCAGCCTTGAGCCAGTATTACGTGATCGCCTACGTAAACGCTTAAATCGCGGTAAAGTTGAGGTCAACTTACGTTACGAACTCTCTGATTCAGGCAGCAGTGAAATGCGCCTAAACCAAGATTTAGCCAAGCAATTACTCAATGCTGCTGAATGGTTAAAAAAAGAAGCCAATCAAGGCGAGCTTAACTTAGTCGATATCTTGCGCTGGCCTGGTGTGATGGCGGGTGAAGAAAAAGACATGGGCGCAATCAACAAAGAATTATTGGTTGCATTTGACGACGCAGTAGAGCAATTCATCGAAGCCCGTGGCCGTGAAGGCGAAGCGATTAACGTTATGCTTCAAACCCGTTTAGACCAAATCGTTGAGCAAGTAGCGATTGTACGTGGGCACATGCCTGCAGTAATGCAATGGCAACGTGACAAGCTCACTAACCGTTTAGCCGAAATCACCGGCGAACTTGATCCAGCACGTATGGAACAAGAAATGGTTTTGCTTGCACAAAAAATGGATGTCGCAGAAGAAATGGACCGCCTTGATGCACACGTTGCTGAAACGCGCTTAATCCTCAAAAAAGGTGGCGCACAAGGCCGCCGTTTAGACTTCATGATGCAAGAATTTAACCGCGAATCTAACACCCTAGCGTCTAAATCAATCAGCGCAGAAGTTACCGCAGCAGCGGTAGAACTGAAAGTATTGATTGAGCAAATGAGAGAACAAATTCAGAACGTGGAATAGAGCTCAACAACCCCATCAAGTCTACCTAAAACCCTGTTATAACGCTTGTTATAACAGGTTTTTTATGTTTTTACATATCCTAGATTGTTTGCTATTGTTCAGTAAAAGTGGTGACCATAATGGTGACCAAAACACTTTTTAAACCCTAAATTTCACCCAAATTGACTTATGGTCACCATTTCATAGGTAAGGTCATGAATGATAAGCAAATAAAAGCATTTTTAAGGGCTGGACTAGTTGAGCGTAAAGCAATTGGTGCCGGGCTGTACATTCGCTCTAGAGGTACAGGAATTGGATACTGGGAAATTCGCTATTCTATAAATGGCAAGCGCAGAACAATGACCATTGATGGTGGTACATATCCACAAATGAGTCTTGCAGATGCAAAAATGACAGCCGCAATACTCATCCATAAAGCAAAACAGGGGATTGACCCTCTAGCTGAGCGAGAAAGAAATAACGAAGAGGAAATTGTAACTGTTGATGACCTTTATGCAGACTGGTATCTGCATGTCGCTAGTAAACGTAAACACCCTGAAATACCTGAACGTCAATATACCAAGGATATAAAACCTACTATTGGTCGAATCAAAGTCAAAGATGTAAATGCCAGAGATATCAGAGCCATCATAAGTAAAGTTGCTGCAAGTGACCGAGCAACTGTGTCAAATAAGGTTCTATTTTGCTGTAAACAACTATTTAATCATGCGTGCAAACTAGATCTTATCCCAGCAAACCCCGCCAGTGCATTTAAAGTCTCTGATGCAGGTGGGACAGAAACAAGTAGAACAAGAAGACTTACGTTTACTGAGTTAAAAGCAACATTAAAAGTGTTGCGCGACAACGATCACTCCTTCAATAGAGACAACTACTTAGCAATTTCATTGTTAGTTTGCTTGGGCGTACGCAAAGGCGAGTTAATTGCAGCAAAGTGGGAAGAATTTGATTTCGATAAGCAGCTATGGCACCTACCCGCGAACAGAACCAAGACAAAAGTTGCAATAACAATTCCTTTATCTAACCACATCATTCCATGGTTTAAAGAGTTATACGTCAAAGCCAACGGTTCTGAGTTTTTACTACCATCAAGACGAATAAACAAACCTGATAAAAATAAGCCTAAAAGCCATATCTCTAATGACACATTAAATCACGCCCTAGCAAAGATGTTCGGGCAAAAAGTCGATAGCAAAAAAAAACCAAGCGAAAACTTTTTAGGCCTTGCTGGTATTGAGCATTTTGTTATTCATGACTTAAGAAGAACTTGCAGAAGTTTACTCGCCGAAATAGGAGTATCCAACGATGTTGCAGAAAGATGCCTCAATCATAAACGAGGTCGAATAGAAGATATTTATGATCATTATGACTACTTAAAGGAGAGGACTGAAGCACTTGAAAAACTAGCATCCATGGTTGCACCAATGGTTAACGATGAAAACAACATTACGCCATTCACAAAACGCGCTTAAAAATTTATAGGGGTAATAATATGAAATTTGATCTTAACTTAGATTGCCACATATGGATTGATGATATCGCTCTACATCTTTCAGATGATAAGCTTACCGAAAAAAAAATCCGTGAGCTTAGAGCTAGTCCTAAAAAGGCAGCTACGCCAGTCGAGATATGTAACAACATAAAATTATCATTAGTTCACATTCAAAAAAAACTTGGCATAGCAGTTTTTGATACTGATGATTTCGAATCTCTACGGAACATTCAAACTAAAATTAATTGTTTTCAAGAAGACATTGCCTTACTTAATCAATTACCAGCAGAAGCCGCAATACAGCAACTAAATATTATCCTACTAAATTTTGGTGCCATAATGTACGAAGTCGGCATTCACAATACAGCAGCTCAAACGAATCAAGCTATGACTTACGGTGTAAAATCGAAGAGGGATTCTAAAAGTGGAGCGGATGCAGTCATAGCAAAAAATAATCAATATCGAGAAAAAACCATCTCAATAGCTAAAGATTTTTATCAAAAACCTGAACACCAAGCAGTAAAATACTCCTATGTAACGAAAGCTATCAAACAGCTTATCCGAGAAAATAAAAAGTCTTCGATACCTGAGTGCGTGATAAAAAGGCAAATTTTCGACTACGTACCAGTAAAAGCAAAAGCTGGTGGACGCCCGTGCAAAGAGCACATGAGTGAGTTAATAGTCCAAGAGTACATTAAGAACCAATATGCTAACCTACTTACTTAACAACCTAATTTATTGTAAACAAGAATAACCTTATCAGTTACTTCATTTATACAGTGCCTTAAACTTAGAATGCGCTACAACAGCATCGACATTAAAAAATTCACGACTCCTGTTGTGTCTCACGTGGTCGAATATTTTGTGCATTTCTTGCTCTTTTTGATATGGGTATTGGCAATGTTCTGACCATGCTAATATCCATTGACTTGGTAACGCTGTACCACCATGTTCATTTAACTCAGCACATCGCGCTTGAGGTGTTTGCGTGGTGAACCCTATTTTTACTAGCTTGGTGAAAGTGCTGCGTAAGCAATATACATAACCCTCGGCTGCGTTAATAGGTGATACATGACTAACCTTTTTAGTATATGTTCGAGTAACTACTTGCTCCGCTTGAGGTAAAGCCTGAACAATTAACTCAGGTATACTTCTATCAAGCGTGGCTTTTGTAGTCTCGATTGACTCTACAACTATAGGTATCTTGGAAATTTGCAGAGGTTCACTCTCATTACGCATAGCTTCAAGTTCAAGTTCTACTAGCCTATCTCTTTCCGAAAATCGCTTATTGTTAGAAATTTTACGCTGATGTGCTTCAATTTTTTTACGTATTTCTTTAGGGGATTTAGTCTTTTCCTGAAAGGGTTCCTTATTACGCATCGCCGTAAGCTCAAGCTCAGCTAACCTATCAAACTTAGCTTTGTTTTTCTTCTTAGCTATTTCAAAATGATGCTTTTCAATCAAATCTAATGTGTTCTTACGGGACATGGTGACCTTGTAACTAGCCTAATTACTACGCTTGACTATTTTACCCAGAGTGAATTGCTATAACAATTGTTGTCACTTGATTAAAGTGATGAGCATTACATGACATGCAGAATATCAACAATTCACACCCTAGTGCTAACATTTGAAAACACCCTAGCCGTTAATGGCATCTTCACCACAACATTTGCAAAATACTTATCGACCGCTAGCGAAACCATAGTTTCGCTAGCGATAGCTATTTTTCTGCCTACGCAAACAACGCAAGATGGCCTCGAACCCAAATGACAACTTAATCATTTTTCGAGGTAAATAATGAATCCTAAAGCAACCACTCCAAAGCCTTACGACAGACTTGTCCGCGAAGCTGAAAGAAAGCACCTTACTGGCATTTCACGAACCACAGCTTGGTCTCTTGAACGACAAGGTCTATTCCCCAAACGACGAGAGCTGATACCAGGAGGCAGTGAAGTGGCATGGTCACTTATTGAATTGAGCAGCTGGATTGAGTCTAGAAAAGTTAAAAATATAGGGGTTAACCAAGATCATGCAACTTATTAATAATGAAAGTAGGTTGTACCTTGAGGGTACAAGAATCATTAACAGGCAAGAGCTATTACTAGCCCTCAAAGAAAAAGTAGGTAGCTCGACGCTTTCTCGCAGAATTAAGCAGGGCTCTTTTCCTTCGCCAACAGTAAAAAAAGGAAGTTCTAAATGCTGGTTGCTCAAAGATATAGAGCACCTCATTAACATCAATAAACTAAGGTTGTAAAAGCAACTAAATATGGAAACAGAAAATGAACAAACCAGAAGAAGAACATGAAACTGAACGCCATTTTAAGGCTCTTGTTGACGAGATATATAGACTAAAAAAAGTGAACTATAAATACCTTGAATTACTAAATTTAATAATGGATGAAGATCAAGACAATATGATTTTTTAACAAGCTCAATCCATGGCGGTATTTAAATATTATAAACCGCCATGGTCACCATCAAATTAAGCACTAAACACACAGAAAATAAAATTATGTCATTTATCATAACCAAAAATAACTCCCTCCCATATGCTTACAAAAATCATTGTTATCGAATCTATAAACCGAAAGTTAAAAACCATTTAAAAAATGCATTAAATAGAGCCTTTGAATTGTGTGAAACAATGCTTAGTCATTATAAGAAAGTGTTTGTAGTAAGAGTGGATCTTCACCCGAAGAAATACTCACCTACAAACAAAAACATAGGCTTATATCTTCAATCAGAGAAAGTAAAACTCCAAAAACTATACAAATGCAAAGTTGAGTATTTTTGCGCAAGGGAACAAGTTGATTCACATAAAGAGCACTACCATGTAGTGCTAATGCTAAGCGGTCATAAAATTCAGCACCCAAGTAAATTAGTGTCGAATATGTCAGAGTCGTGGGAGAAATATTGCGGTGGAAACCTTGCAAAGGTAAAACATGCGTTTAGCACTATGGTCAGAGGAAATAAGTCATCTATTGACCCTGTGATATACCGTATTAGCTACCTGACAAAACAATACTCAAAAGAGTTAAACCACTCAGTTAGGAACTTCATTAACAGCAGGCTAAAACCAAAATTAGAAATCGACAAAAACTGCGACTTGTTGCTTGTAAACCCACAAATCACATACACAAAAAACAATAGCAAACGTTATTACTCACTCAAGAAAAGTAAGCTTCCAAGCGGGACTCGTAGCAGAGTAATTAGAAAATATGGTTGGTTTACGGCGAACAAATTGCCTATCAATATTGATAACAGGCTCAATACCATCATCCCATATGACAGCCTTATTCCTTTGGCTGTAATTAAGCAATGATTAAAGCCCAGATAAGTAAATCGACTACATAAAACAGTATCAGGAGGTGGACAATGTCAAAGAAAAAATCAGCAATAAAAGGCCAAGACTATGCAATTGATCCATCGACCAAACGTTCAAAATTCCAAAAGAACAACAGCACAGCTTTAATCCACGGGGGTTATTCAAAAAAAGTCCCTACTGAGCTATTTAACTCAATGTTAGATAATGATCTTGGTTTTGAGCTAGGAGTCTTAAAAGGACAACTATCAAATATTACCATCCTTGGAGAAGAGGTAATTACTAGGTTGGTTAATGAAGGTGAAGATTCTGTTGCCCTTAGCGTGGTGCTTTCATGTGCCGATAGAACTGCTAAGTTAGTCCCACAAATTCACAAAGTGCTCGACTCTTCATTTGCTAAGGCTGAATCGATTCAAGTTAACAAAACCCGTAATCGTTGGTTGAACAAGCTTCATAAAGGGAATTGCTCTTCCATTGAATTAGCATATCAATTTGAAATCCACCAGCTAGGAGAGCTTCCTAAATACGTTCAACAACTTCTTAACCAAGAACTATCCAACCAAAAAACTGAACATGAGCATGAGGAACTGAGTCGAGAGCAAATATTTGAAAAGTTAGAAGACTACAAAAACACAATTAACACTGAAAAAATGCAGCTTAAACAGAGAGCGTTATCGGTATCAATTGAAAAACAGAAAATCAACGAGCAGCTGTTTAACGGATCAGATAGAGAGATTGAAAATTGAAGAAACAACTAAAATCAATTTTATCAGACCCGCGCTATATTGAGCTTTTAGCAATATTCCAGCACAACTGGATTGGGTTTGCTTCAGTCTTAGCCGGAAAAAGTCCAACTTGGCAACAAAGACAAATTATCTCAGCGATTCAACTGCAGGGGTCAAGAGTATCTGTTTCTAGTGGCCATGGAACGGGTAAAAGCGATATGACCAGCATTATGATATTAGCCTTTATGATATTGAACCCAGAAAGCAGAGTTGTAGTGGTAGCCAATAACGCAGCCCAAGTTCGAAATGTCATCTGGAAGTACCTAAAAATCAACTTCAAAGCTGTATGCCGCAACCTACCATGGATAGAACACTATTTTGAACTAAATGAACGAGAGTTTTACGCCATTGGTTATAAGGGAATATGGAGCTGTATTGCTAAATCGGCTCGCCAAGGCAATGAAGAAGCGTTAGCTGGTGAGCATTGTCATACGTATCTCGTAGTCGTTGATGAGGCAAGTGGTTTATCTGACAAAGCGCTCAACGTATTAAGCTCTGCGTTAACTGAAGCCAATAACAACATGTGCTTGTTAAGCCAGCCAACTCGTACAGCAGGATTCTTTTACGACACTCACCATCGTTTAGCTAAAACATCAAATAATCCAAATGGAATTTGGACAGCTATTACCTTGAACTCTGAAGAATCACCACTGGTAACGCCACAGTTTATCGGGGAGAAACTAATTTCATATGGCGGCGAAGACTCACCAGAATACCAAATCAAAGTATTGGGTCAGTTTCCAGATAATATGAACGGTTACCTACTTAGCAGAACCGACTGTGAACGTGCAGCAAGAAGCTCACCAACGCTAATTGATGGTCAATGGGGCTGGGTTGCTGCCTGTGATGTCGGAAATGGTAGAGACAAATCAGTAATCAATATCTGCAAAGTATCCATCGAATCAGCAAATACTCGGCTGGTGGTCTCGCATAGCATAACCGAAATGCGAGCCGACATAGATCCAATAGACTTTGCCTACGAGATAAAAAAGCACGTAGAGCCCTATGAGAGCCAAAATATCAGCATTTTAATTGATGGTGATGGCGTAGGCTTTTCAACAGTCAAAATAGCCTTAGAACTCGGTTTAAACGTGCAAGAAGTTCGCTGGGGAAAGCCAGTATTTAACAATGAAGAGAAAAGCCGTTTCATCAATCAACGCGCCTATAGCCACATAATGATGCGCGATGCGATAAAAACAGGTCGAATGCAAATAGATGGTTCGGAATTAACCAAAAGCCAATTGTCACGTCTACCTGTTCATCTCAATGAGCTAGGGCAGTGGGTTGTATGTGCTAAGAAGGAAATGCGAGAAAAGCACAACATCAAATCCCCTGATAGATCTGACACCTATTGCTTTATGTTTTTAGCTAATCCGGAGCCTGTAACCTCAACAGTAACAGAGGCTGAATCTGAGCGAGAGGAAGCCCTTAACCAGTGGATATGATCGTGAGTTTAACAATGTGAACACGGCGAAACACCGCGCGCGCGTATCAAGAACCAAATGTATAAGCAAAGTTAAGAGCATTTTGATAAACCCGGTGATCAGGTCACATTTATTGACATGACCATTTGCTCATTCAATTCCAATAAATCAACCTACTTATTTAACAAGAGGAAATAACATGAAATTTAACACTGAAGATCTTTGCTACATGGATCCTGAAATACTTGAGAAAGGTAGCTGTGAACTATACGTGATTGCTACTGAACTAAGGGCTGAACACCCCAAAGCTGCATCACTTCTATACAACATAATTACCTATATAAACGGAGATTTCGTCATATTATCTCCTCAGATTATAAAGAAAACGTTGTTATCACTTTCACCGTCAGAAGGCTCTGAAGAACTTTACCAAACGGATCAAAATTTAATTGAAGAGAAAAACAACAAGCTATATGAAATTTGCGATGAGCTCACAGCAAAATATCCACAAGCTGCATCTATTTTGTACGATATAGTATTCTTCCTGTTCGGAGATAGCCGATCTACTCCTGAAATTATCAAAGAAAAATTAATTTCATTTTCACTAGGTGAAAGTAATTCACAGCTGTGCGAGCGCTATAATCGCATGCAAAATAACATCAAAGAATAAAGGTTTATCAGTAACACCTTAGTCTCCCAACCAAGGATTTTATTACCACTATAGTGCTATTGAGGTGACACATGATAACCACGAAAAAATCATGTAATTTAGCTACCTAAGAAACTAAGAAGTTGATAGAACAAGTATCAGCCTCTAAATCATAAGGTACTACATGCAGCTTCAAATCATCGAAAAACGCAAAACTAGCTAAAGGCACTGTGAACCCCTTATGCTTCGGATAAATCAGATACAACTCACCTTGCCCTTGTAGGTACTTTTCACCATAAGCAAACAGCTGGTACATATCTGATTGACTCAAATTATACTTATGCTTTGTCGTATTAAGTGAAGCGTCAAGCAACTTCCACTTGGTATCCATTACTGTGACAACTTGTGATTTATCATAAACAACGATGTCAGGTTTTAACCTGAACCAGTCGTTTCCGTTATGATTAGTCAAACAGTGACTAGCAATCTGTTCTTTTAGCTTTAATGCTGGTGGTAGTTGACTAGATAGTTGTTTAGCTACGTATTTCTCGAACAGCTGTTCCATAGGGAAGAGAAAAGAAAGACCATTATGTTTACCTAACATTGCAACGGGCGACTGGTAACTCAGTATCAGCTCACACCAAGGTTTTAAAGGACGATAATGAGCAAGACCTCTATCATCTTTCCATAACCTAAAATCATGAGAATAATTCGATGATAGATCAATATCATGAAACACAAAAAGCAACTCACTCGCTAATCGCTGATTCGCAGTAGACTTAGACCACTTGAGCACTTGTTTTAATGATGAATGTAGAAGACGATTTTCAGCCCGATTAGCATGGTAAATATCGTGTGAAATATGAAAGTAATGCTGACGACCTGGACGCTGTCTGATTTGCTTAGAAACTTGCAACTGACCCTTTAGATAGGATGATTCACGCTCAATACGCTGATACTCGCGTCTTACTCCCCGTTTAATTAGCTTAGAGACAGCGTTTAAAAAATGAGTGATAAGCAATTCATAGAGTGGTTGTTTCAATAGCTGTAGCTGAGATTGCTGAAACTCCTCCAACTTTAAATTCTCAACCTTTGCTAACATCTTTAGCAGGGTTTTACGGGCAACTTCAGGTTCACATGCTTCAGTAGAGGTCTTAGGTAAAATCTCAATACGGGTTCTACATGGCGTCTCAAGCACACCAACAAAATTCACCACCTGCAATGCGATTGATTTCCCGTAGCGTTTAACCTTAACTAGCTCCCGCTGCTTTTCACCACTACTCACTCCATTGGCAAGCAACCACTCAAACGCAGGCTTGGGTATTGAGTGACAATCAATACTACTGTCATCACCCTCATTAGTTAATAATGCAAACTCCCTCACGGTGACATCGTTAACCCTATTGCGCGCCATAGATGCCTTTATATGCTTCAGGGTTATGCAATGCATCTTTATTACGTTGATAGGGCCTTATGCCATCTTGTGCCCAGTCATTACCCATCAATGCCAATACTGCAGCATCAGTAAACTTCTCTTCAATGAACTTCAAGCTGGTATCAGATTTAAGATGATCACCCAACACCTGCCCTACACGTTCCCAGTCTTCAAAAAAGTATTCTTCTAGTAAAGGTAATATTTCTAGCTCAAAAATACGTGCCAAACGCTCAATGGATGGATCACCTTTTAATGGTAAAAAGAAGCTATGTCCAATGGTATGCTCACGATCATAAAGCAACTCAATACGCTGATTAATGGTTTCAAGCAACTTAGCAATATTTACCCCTTCTACCAAAACCCCATCAAGCAATTCATGCTTAGGCATCATCTCGACAAACTCAAAACGACGACGCAGCGCAATATCCACTTGGGCCAATGATTTATCAGCGGTGTTCATTGTGCCGATAATATGAAGATTTGAAGGGACTGAAAACGGTTCTTTGGAGTAAGGTAATTTGACTGTCAGCGACTCAGTACCACCAGCACGCTTGCTTGGTTCAATCAGCGTAATCAACTCACCGAAAATGTTTGAAATATTGCCACGATTAATTTCATCGATAATCAAGACCCGCTTATCTGAAGGGGTTGTTGCTTTTGTATCTAAACCATAATGATGAATAGTTTCAACCAATGGGGCCAATACATTGGGATAACCATTGATAATGTACTTCTCCATGTCCGAATCTACAATACGCTCAAATACTCTCTTTGAACGAATATCATCTACTGATATTCGATTGAGTTTCACCAAAGAAACCAATTCATCGATAATAATCCTCGGCAAATGCAATAAAGTGCCATTTGGCTTTCTCAGGCTGATAATTTCATCAGATATGGACTCGACTACATATGAAGAAATTTGAGAGCCAGAAGTAACACTTGGCACGGTACCATTTTGAGTGGTTTCACCAGCGAGTATTACCTGAAGCTTTACTACATCCAATACAGGCTCACGCAATCGATAGAGCGTCATCTGCGATAAATTTTTATTAAACAACTCATCTACAGGTAAAGAAGGTTCGTATACGCGGTGCCAAATAACCTTGCGCATCTGCGAGTAACTATCATCCTCAATGGCCGTAGGATCATATTGATAATCACCAGTCACTTCGGCAATCGCTCTAAATTTTCGATTACCATCAGAAATAACGATTAAGTCGCCGATAGACATTACATTTTTAAAGTTTTGAACCGATGTTACTCTGTAGTCGTTACTCTCATTTTCTATCTCAATACCGTTGAATTTATAGGCATCAATCACGCCTTTCCTATCTTTTGAAGTACTAAAGTCAACGTTATAACCGTAACCCAACAGCACATAATTATTTTCAATACATTGTTGATAAATATATGCTTCATCACCGAGAGTATCGCCTAGCGACATCTTCCAAACCTTGCGTCCAGAAACATCAACTCGATGCTGAGATCGCGCCATTATAGGTTTAGCATTTGCAGCGGCACACATTCGTTTAAAAATACCATCCTCAAGATCATAACTAACCTGACCTGCTTCATCACTATTGGCTCTAAGCCCTTCGACGAAATCTTCATAACTAAAGCTCTGGTGGAAGGTGACAAAACCAATACGGTTCCTAGCTACTAGATCATCGAAATGTGTCTTGAGCTCAACTCTGTTATCTTTATTCGAACGGTAGAACTCTGGAGCTACGATTTGTAATGCACGATTAATTGTATTGTAGGTTTTCCCTGTACCAGGCGGGCCATAAAGGATTTGATTTAAACTAGTGTTATTCTTGTTGGACGCCATAGTTTTATCCTTACTCTCATATTCAGCATTTTGCTCAGCAATAATGGTTGAAACATTCTCTCTATCCCAACGAGATTTAAGCGGCTCAACATAGTAATCAAGTGTTTGAGTGCCATACTCTTGCTCAAATTTTCTGCGAATATCTAATAATTGATTATCAACATCATGAGCAGGCATTTTCTTAAATTGTGAAGCGCTGATGTTGGCAAATTTAGTGAGCAGTGACTGGCGATGACCACCACCAAAAATGCGCTCTTGCGAATCAGGATAAAACAGATACAAGAGCATGTGGCGAAACTGTCGTTGACTGTTTTCAGGGATAAGCTCTAACCACGTTGAAAATGCCTCGCGATTGGCAAGTAAGGTTGAGCGCTCACTGGCACTTAATTTAAACAATTCAGTTAATAAGCGAATAAAATAGACTAACTCACGCCAACGGCCAGTGTTATATGCCGCCCCCGTTTTACCTATTCCGGTTAGCACCTCATCAGAAAGGTATTCTTTTTGAACATCCACAGGAACAGTACCAGCTAGGTTTTTGCCAGAAAAGGCAAATACACGTTCTACGGTATCTCGTTTAGAAGAAGGCCCAACACTGCTAGGGCATAAAGACATGAACCAAAGCATTTCAGCTAATACTATCTTGGCTTCGGCAGAAGCAGGGGTAAGCTGGGTTTCCAATTTAGAGAAAAAGTCACCTTCACCTTCATCCAAATTGTCAACAAAGTACTTTATCAGCTCTTCGATGGTTTTAAGGTTCCAAATTAGTTTGCTCGTCAGTAATGAACTACCAGCAATTAAACATTGAGCCTGAAATTCATGTGCAACTTTTATTAACGGAGAAGAGTTTTCATTACCACAATATCTAGCCATATTATTCCTTAAGGCTTTAAATCCAAACGAGGTAAAATATTTGCAATCCATGCTTCGCCAATTTTAGGTTTTACAAAAGCAACTGCTGCAGCGGAGAATGGTGACGTTCTATCACATGCTTTGATTAATCTTTCTTCTGTGGCAACTAACTGAGCTTGCATAATTTCCTGACTATCTGGCGGTAACTTAGAAATCATCTCTAGTAAATCAAGGTCTCTCTTTACATTTGTAATGACTTCTAATCGTGGTCCAGTGACTGTCTTATGATTTAAGTTGTAGCATTTAGCGCTATTTTGAACCCTTCCATATTTATCTGGGTCTGTTGCTTTATCAAACCTAGAATGTACAAGGCCAGGGGATTTATCAAAAGAAAGTAATTCGATATCCGCTACAACACATGGGTCTAATAAGTATACTTGTTCTTTGGCGTGAGCCTTGAAACTACACGGCCGCCAGACTCTTGTAGACTCGTCTATTAAGGGGAAATAATCGTGCTTGCCGCCTTTATCTCTTGGCTGATTAGCATACTGGCATGAATAACGATAATTCTGGGCTTCAAAAGCTAGCCACCAATATCCAGGATGATTTTGACGCTTACCGCCTGTTAACAGTTTTGTAGCGTAAATGCCTTTACCGGTTTTGACCGCACCTTTAGGGCGAAAATGATCAACATTGAAATCAGTTCCTATTCGTGGCACTTCGGAATACCAGCATTTGTCACCAAACTGCAGAACAAAATTTGGCTTAAAAGTACTCCACACACTACCTAAGCTTTTAAATTTTGCACTTTTATCTTTTGCTCCTTTAATCGCTGCTAACCAAGTTCTGGAATCTGCATCCCAATTAACAGGCTTACAAGCTTCTACTTGCTGAAGATCAATATATCGCACTCTTATAATAATCCTTTATTTTTGAGTATCATCTGAATCATCTCTAATCGATAAGCAGTATTGTCTAAGCCTTTTTCTTCCATTTGTTCTAAGGCATTGTGCCGCTCAATCAAAAACTGTCTATAGTCTTCATCAGGGTGCGTGTATCCATAGCCTAATCTTTCAAGAAAGCTATTCAACTTACGCAGCTTTACTTTATCGTCTTCACTTAATTCACTTTTCTCTAAAATTTTGCGCCGATCTTCAATAACCTTGCTGGTATGTTGATCAAGTGTTGTTGCCATGCCAAACATGTCGCTTGTTAATATGCCGTTGACCCCCATACCAATAGGGCTTTCTGCAGGTTTTTCAGCATAAGAAAGACCATTTGATTCACGGCGAAGTACTTGAATTTGACCCCGGTCTAGCTCTGCTATTGCTAATGGGTGATGAGTCACCATAACAATGTGGCAGTGTTTTTGATTTGGTATAAAGCGATTTAAAAAAGCATGATATTTTGCCGCCCATGCAGGGTTTAAATGGGTATCAGGTTCATCAAGTAAAAACAATGAGTCTGACTCAGCCGTAAATTGCAACAATCCAAATACAGTTAACAGCTGCTGTTCACCTTCGCTTAGTTCACTGAAACTTACGATTTCATCGTTATTAAGCATTACCTTCACATGAACGCTGGCAATTAATTCAGAAAGAAGGGTGCTCTCGAGCATTTTGAAAAAGTTTTTAGGACCAAGTCCGTTAGCTGCGGCATTTAACGCAGCTAAATCAGGTAAATATAAGTGCACAAAATCATTATCAACGCCAGAGCCTGTTAACGACGTTGTTTCTTTACGTGTAGCCTTCACTGCGCCATAAGTGTACGGTAATAACCGTTCTAGAAATTGCCTAACTACTCCGCGGGCGCCCCAAAATATATCAGTTTTGTTTTTTGCTTGAGCCCATGCAGGTTTTCTAAAAACAAAATGTGCTGAATGGAATCGCTTGATACCCAGTTGAGACTCTAAAAACTTACGTCCTTCATCACTTTGTCCACTTAGAAAAAACGCCAACAAAACAAACTGGCTGTGGTAGGGTTTCGCATAGAAAAGAGGCCGAACTTCATCTTCAATTTTTACTTCATCTTTAAGCAACTGGTTATAAAAATTAGTTCTATGCTTGACAAATAAGCCCTCAAGCCGGTCGCTTGGTCCAGAGTAATAAGCAAAAAGATGTTTCGGTAAATACTGCGATTTGCCTAAATCATCACGTTGCACTTTGGCCAGAGATACTTTGCTCCAAGTAGGCATGGCATGTAAGTCATGCTTTTCAGTCACTTCTATTTGATGCTGTGATATTGGTGTGTTGCCATATGCTGGGTCGGCATCAACTTTTATCCAAATGCGGTTTTCCGCACCTAGCGAGTACACTAACTCATAACTAAAAGGCGCGGCTTCACCTAAATCTAACGAGCGGAATATTTTAACTAAAGCTTCAATAATATTTGATTTTCCCGAACCATTACGTCCCACCAGCACTGTCAAAAGCTGGCTTTCATCAAAATCAACTGTTAGGTTACTGATGTTTTTGAAGCCAGAGCGAATGGTTAGGTAATCTAGCTTCATTTTTTTATAACCTTAAAAGTACAGTTTTCACCACTACCTGCTTTGGTTATAACAGCCGCATCAAGCAAACGTTTTAGCTCGGTGAAAAGAACATCGACGGCATCAAATGACTGCTCAGTTAACTTATCCATTAACTGTTGCGCACTTAACTCAACATTCGCTTTTTGCAGCATAGATAACACTTCACTTTGTAACTGGATTGACTCTTCTGAAGCTTCTGTTGATGAGGCTTCTTCAACTTTTTGAGCTGCCTTATCTTTAGTGTTTCTAGTTCTCTTCGCAGGTTTTGGCTTTTCAAGTTGCTCCAGTTTTATACGTTCAAGAAGCAGACTGGCTGGCTCATCATTAGAGTCTTGTTCAACCAATTCTCCTCGGAAAGCTTTGGCCAAAATGGATTGTGCTAGCTTATCGAGCCTACTTTTAATAATGAAATATTGCTTTTCAAGCATTTCTACATGTGAGGTAAGTAATCCTACTATTTTAACAATTTCTGTCTTTTCTATTGATGTTGGTAACAATACATCAATGTCAAATAATGCTTTTTGACCTATATTCCTCATTGACTCCTGATTCCCCGTAGCTCTTGATTGAATCTCCAACCTTCCTTTAGGGGATCTTAGAAAAATATCTAACCAAGCCTTTTCTTGCTCCGGCATAACTAATCTTAAGACTTTGTCACTAAGCATTAAATTTTTTGTCACCTTTTTCACTATTACTGGCATTCCAAGTAATTCAAGTGTATTGGCGCGAGATATCAGGAAATCACCAACTCCTACTCTACGATTTTCTATAAATAATTTATCATCCTTTAACGTCTTACTTTGTGCTTCATCGTAAAAACCCCATGTGACAGCACTGATTTTTATGATCCCGAATTCATTATCATGTGGAGGTCTTTCATCACATTTTATATTCTTCCCTGCTTCAATTTTTGAAACTAAAGTAGATACTTTTATTGATTGCCATTCATAACTAAGACCATTTTCTTCCCGCCACTCCCTAGTCAACTCACCCGACGTAGCGGCTGCAAGCACGGATTGGCGGAAGCGTTTTAGGATATGGGGGATTTTTTCAAGGCGTGCTTGGGCTTGATCAACTTTGGCTAGAATCGAATCGAGTTTGTCAGCAATGCGAATTTGTTCGTTTAATGGTGCAAGTGGCACCATAATTTCAGAAAAATGAGCTGGCTTTAGGTTATTTATATTTACGCCTTTTGACAAACTTGAAACTAAGTCAGCGTAATACTTTGAACGAGTAAAGTGACCGATATACCGCGAATCAAGATGTTTATTAGGTCTTAATAAGCCGCAAAACGTCCCAAAACCACCATCGAAATCTACAGTCGCAACACCACTTTTACCTACTAACTTCTTACTACCACTAGACATTGCGATTACAATATCCTTAGCCTTAATCTTTTGCTCAGCTTTAATTTTATCAGCAGGTATATAAACTAAATCGTCAAAATATAGCTTTCCATCTTGGATATTGTTTGCTCTAAGTATGGGCAAAGAACCTTCACTAAATTCACTTGAAGACTCATTTTTCTTGTAGCTTACGCCACGAATCAAAGTTGCAGCAATATTTAATGGTAGGACGCACCAGCCTTTAGGTAACTCACTCACAGCATCACCTCATCTGATTCATCAGCAGAACCAAGCTCAACCAAAATGGCTTGTAATTCATGCATGGCACCAGCCATCTCTTCTAAGGCTTGATTAATCAATACATCTGGCTCAGGCAGGTTAGCACTATCCTCGGTGCTGTCGTCTCGGATCCAGGCTAAATCAAGCGAGTCATCTTTTTTGGCGATTTCTTCGCGGCTAAAACAGCGCAAGCGGCAGGTATCAACGTTACCAATTTCACTGCCATGCTTATGGTTTTTAATAAAGGCCTGGCGTGCCGCTTCATCCACTGTGGTTAAGTCACTACCCACTGCTTGATAAAACTCGTCAAAGTGCGTTTTGGTTAAAACGGTGCGTTTACCAAATTGCGGCATATTGGAGCGTAAGTCATACACCCAGACATTTTTGGTTTGGCCTTTGTCTTGTTTTGGGTCTGTCGGTTTGGAGAAAAACAGCACGTTGGTTTTTACGCCAGCGGCATAAAAGATACCGGTTGGCAGGCGCAAAATGGTGTGCAGGTTACACTTTTCCATTAAGTCCCGGCGAATAGTTTGGCCGGTAGAGCCTTCAAACAACACGTTGTCAGGCAAGACGACTGCGGCACGGCCACCAGGCTTTAACATACGTAAATACATTAAGTGCAAAAACGCTAGCTGCTTGTTGCTGGTGTAAGTGATTAAGTCATCACGTGTGGGGATACCACCACCTTGCTTAGTACCAAACGGCGGGTTCGCTAAAATCAGGCTAGCTGGTGGCAGCGCTTTACCTTCGTTAGATAAGGTATCGCCAAATAAAATACCGGAGTTTTCATCATCAACCGCTAAGTCGTGCAGCATCAAGTTCATCATCGCTAGGCGACGAGTGTCTGGCACTAACTCCATGCCGAAAAAGGTTTTATGTTGATACTTGTCGTAGGCGTCAGGCTCTAACGCTTGTACGTCGTGATGTTCTTTTATGTAATGATGCGCACTAATTAAGAAGCCACCGGTACCTGCAGTAGGGTCAACAATCACGTCATCAAGGTTTGGCTTCATTAATTCGACCATGGCATTGATGAGCACACGCGGCGTGAAATACTGGCCTGCACCAGACTTCTTCTCGCCAGCGTTGATTTCTAGTAAACCCTCATACATATCGCCCAAACCTTCGGTTTTAGCGCTGTACCAGTCAAGTTTATCTATCTCGCTGACGAGCTTGCTTAAAGTGGCAGGTTTACGGATAACGGTGCTGGCATTAGCATAAATGGCATTGGTGATTTGTGAACCGTGCGTACCTAGATGAATGAGCAATTTTTTATATTCTTCAAGGCGTGTGGCCGAATCGTACTTTTCTAAATCAGCCCAACGGTAACCAACGGGAATATGCTCTTCTCGGCCAGTTTCTTCTACCATTTTAAGAAAGACCAGATAGGTCAGTTCATTTATGTATTCATGGTAGGTGACGCCGTCATCACGAAGTAGGTTACACAGGTTCCATAGTTTGGCGACCAGATCTTGAGTGCTCATGTTATTACCTAATTTTGCTCATTGTTTAAAATGAATTGCTTATAAAAATATACTTATGCAGATTTACTCATGTCAGTTTGCCAAAGGGCCTTATTAAACATGAGTAGTACATTGGATACGGGTTGTTCAAATAATTTGTTCGCGCGCTTTGTTCCGCCTTGGTGTAAAAATATACCTTGGTCTAGCGCGGCTTCGTCAACAATGGTAGTAGCCTTCATTTGTTTGGCTATCGTATTGAGCCACTGTATTTGCGGTGTTTTCCATTCTTGACTTGCTAGTATTCGCTTAAGTGCTTGATCGACTCTTTGTTCAAATGGAATTAACGCTTCACCAATAGCGGCTTGTCGAATAAAGCCGATGATACGCGCGGCAATATCTTCACTTTTCACTTCTTTCCAAGCGACCTGCAGATCTTGTTCTCTAAACTTGTTTTGTTCAAGCACTAATGCCAGTTCTTTTAAGCTTTGACGGGTTAATTCCCATGGCGCTTGCACGACTGTTTGAATTGCGAGCATACGATTGCTGTTGGCATTAACAAAGTCGTTAAAAGAGCTTAAATAATCCTCAGGTTTTTGACCATCACCATAACCTGTGGTGGTTTTAGTAAATTCATCTTCATGGTCTGAAATATATTGCGTATTACCGCCACCAGCACCTTTAACTTTTTCGTCTAGCAACTCACCTAGACCAGGGTGCCGAGTAAACCATTCGGCTATTTTTTCAACAGGCATTGCTTTCAAGTCTTTAATAAATTCAGCTGGTGGCTGACCAGTCAGCGTTTCAAACTTATCTTGTTGTTCAGGTGAAAGGTGACGTCGTTTTACTTGTAACTTAGCGATAAACTGATTTTTAGCCAGAGCTTGTAAATCTTCGTTCGCAGCATCTGCCATTTCACGCTCTAACTCTGTAAAGCTGATATCAACATTAGTGACAACTGGCTTCATGGTATTGACGTTTTCTAGCTGTTTATAAATATCCACCGCATCGTAAATTTTAAATGGCCCCTTACCAATAGCAGGGCATAACCTAGTTGCACGCCCTAACATTTGTTCGAATAAGATACGGCTATTCACACGACGCAAAAAGACTAAATTACAGATTTTGGGTACATCAATACCCGTTGTCAGTAAATCAACGGTAACAGCAATATTTGGAAGGCGGTCGTTTTTGTATAAGCGGATTTTTTCTAGCGGTTTATCTGTTGCGCCAGTGATTTTTTGAATAGCATCGTCTTCAACTTCACCGTGATAATCTTCACAGGCTTGTTTTAGTGCTTCAACTACTTCATCAGCATGTTTATCTGTTACGCAAAAAATGAGTGTTTTAGCTTCTGAATAAGGGTTAATAGCATCGCTTTCAATTAACCATTTAGTGACGACTTTGGTAAAACTAGGGGCAATAACTTTTTTGTTAAACTCTGATACATCAAAATCGAGTTCATCTGGGGTGTTATAAATTTTGATGTCATTATTTTCGACATCATATACTTTCACTTCCTCATTAACTTCGTAATGAATACCTTGTTCTGAAAGTTTGGTATGAATGCGAATAGGCGGTAGATGGTCATTTAAATGGCCATCAAGCACGGCTTCGGTGTAGCTATAGCTGAACACTGGCTCACCAAAGATATCAACGGTGTGAAGTGCTGGCGTTGCGGTTAGACCTATCTTAAATGCATCAAAGTAATCTATTACTGAACGATACTTTGATTGGTAATCCTTTTGGTCGCGAAACAGGATTTCAGTATCGCTAAGCTCTCTATCTAGTAAGTAACCACGGTGACACTCGTCTACAACAATACAATCGTACTGACCAACACCAGGTTTAATATCGTTATCACTAGGGTATAAAATACGCTGTACTAACCCTTGAACCGTTGCCACATGGACCTTGGTACTGTCATCAGGTCTTTTATCATCTAAATCCATTAGATCGAAGGTGTCGGCAAAGGTTTGCAAATTCTCTAACCGTACTTCTTTGAAGTCGTTAGCAGCTTGCTCACCTAGTGCTGAACGGTCAACTAAAAACAGTATTCGTCTAAAACGTTCAGATTTAAGTAAACGATATACTAACGCGATACAGGTTTTTGTTTTACCAGTACCCGTTGCCATAGCTACTAGTGCACGATCTTCACCATCTTTAATGGTTTGCTCTACGGCCTTAATTGCATCAACTTGGTAGTCACGTAATTTTAGGTCGTAATTAAAATCCATTACATCGAGTTTTTGTTCTGCTTGCTGTGGCGTTTGCTTCAGCAACAATTTTATTTCAGTTGGCGTATACCAACCTTTTAATGCTTTACGCCTGTTTGCGTTATCTCTTACATCAAGAAACCAAATGCCACTTTCTTGCTCGAGTTGCTTAAGATATGGGCGGCCATTCGTTGCAAAGGTTAACGGCACTTTGTACTCGCCCCATACGGTATCTATAGTAAATGAATTTTTGGGTTTGAGTCCTTTTGCATAGCGCTTTGCTTGATCTATTGAGCTATAAACGTTCTTGGCAGTCTTTTTAGCTTCAACAACCGCAACAGGTGTGAGGCCCATAAATAATACATAATCTGCTGGGCCTGATTCAGTTGGCCACTCGGCGATAGCACGATTTTCATTGGGTACAGGGCGAACATTCTTAGAGTACCTAAGGTTAACACTATCGGCTTTCCAACCAGCGTCATTAAGTTGTTTATCAATAATGATGCGTGTTTCAGCCTCATCCATATGAAATGGCAATTTCTCAATACGTTTGATTTCTGTCGTTTTGCTTTTTTGATCTTTAGCTTGGAAGTTAATCAGTAATTCTTGATTAGCCGCTTCCATCTTCGCTCTATATTCGTTTAGCTGCGCTTCTTGTTCAGTTGCAACCTCTTCCCATACTTTGCTTTCGGCAAGCATTTTCTCAGAGCGCTTTCGCTCGGCTTCAGCTTTTTCTGTGGCTAATTGATTGATAGATTCAGCTACAGCTAATCGTTCTGTAGTCCGTTGCTGTTTGCGTTCAAGCTCAAGCATTTTTTCTTCGAGCATTCGAACTTCATCAGAAGGGTCTTTGGGTTTTATATAGGGCCCAGGCTTAAATCCTTTTGCTTTTTCTCCACCATAAAGCTGGTGGTACCAAACACTGAGAGCATAACCAATTTGCAAAGACTGCAAGGCATCTCTATGACTATTAGAGGTAATATCGTGATTGGCGTTGTTGCCTAGTTTTCTGATGGTATGGAAAGCATCTTTGATGCGTTGGTCAAGCCTTAAGGAGTAATCAAGATTTTTGAGTAAATCGATTTGCTTAATATCTTTGCCTGAATCAACACCTACACGAGCAGCGATGTTCTTAGCTAACTCTTCACCTAACTGACGCATCTTTAATAATGTGGTATTTGGATCTGGTGCGAAACACCATTCAGCGGTTTGTGCTAAACGAAGTAATAGCTCATCGTGGTGCTTAAGAAAATCGAAGTTACTAATATTGCTTCCCATCAATAGCGCCTTCTTTTGAACATTCAGAACAGATTGGTATCAAAAGATAGTACCAACATTCGTTATAACAGGCTATAAAATCCAATTAGCTTATAAGGTTAAGTTTCACTGTTACAACCTAACTACCACTCTAAGCTGACAAAATAATTAATGTCGCCAAAATGCAGGAAGCCTTTAAATGCACCAAAGAGTAACTTTAGCCATGTACTCAACGAAAAGCTTAGCTTTGTGCTAATGCTATTCAAATTTAATCAATTAAAGTTAAAGGAAAAATATTATGGCTAAAGGTAATAACGGACAATCAGGTAATGGCGGTGCAAAAAGTGGTGGACGTGGCCCTTCAAGCCACCCTGGACCAGGTGGTAACTGGCCGAGCACTACTGGTGGAAAATCTGGTGGCCTAAGAGGTAATGCACCGGCTAAAGGTAAGTAATCCATCCACGAATAAGGTAGCTTTTTTAAGCTACCTTTCCCAAAACAATACGGAATTGTTGAACATGCCAAAACCACAGTTACCCAGTATCGGAGATATCACCAAAGCTTTATTTGATCATACAGGAGTGTTGCCACAAAAAGATGATGATTCAACAGTTATTGGTGATGAAAAAACAAAGAAGAAAATCCAAACGCAGCTGCGGCGCTTAGCAAAAGAAGAGAGTGAGCTAGAGAAAAACCTAACCTCTTTATTAGAGTTATTGGCAGATCTTATATTTGAAGCAACTAACAACTCAAAAATCACTTGTGCATGTATGGCCTCTGTTGGAGATGTACTAACTCAATATCTTGACTTAGTGAGAGGTGATGGAACCTTTCTATCAAAATCAGAGTCTGTTAAATGGCTGATAAAAACCAAACTACTTGACCGAATAATCCTCTCTTATCAAAAGAACACTCTAAAATACAATGTATCAGCATCTAATCTTTTAACCCCTTCTGACACCTATTGGTGGCTTCCGGATTTCACATCGAAATCTATTCAATGGCCTATAGCCAAAGCCATGAACTGGATGTATTCGGTTTGTGAAACTAATCAAACACATTTCCATTTCCCGGACTTCGGATCGACTGACAATTACCGTTTATCGCAAAACCTTGAGAACGCTTCCCGTTGGACAACTGGAAAGAATTTACCTAGCTGGCCAAGTTTATTACAAAACCTTGTAACCTCAGCATCTGCAATGGAGACAACATCTAGTCAATACAAGAGGACTGTTGATAACGACGCTTTGCGCAGCTTTAAGGCCATATTATTTATTGCTCGATTTTCAACGTCGATATTCACAGAGTTAGAACAACAATTTGGAAAAGACTTTATCATCGACATAACGATGCATCTAAGAAGACAAGACCGCAGATTAGGCAAAGTTCATCATAATCTTAAAGCTAGTTTGTCAAAAGCTATAGAATCCTACAAGATCCGTGATCCACTAGTGATCAACAGAATTTGGTTCGATAAGACGCAGGAATTTTGGGAACTAAAATCAATACAATTTATGCAAGGTTCAAAATCTATCGACCTCAGATTTAGAGAGAAATATAAGAGTGGATTCAATCCCACTGATATAAAGTTCTTCTTACAAAGTGTTGAGCCATTTTTCTTATCGCCTTTACTTGAGGAAGCCCGAGAAAATACAATCGCCATGGCTCCTCCTTTATTTTTAGAACTATTACTTGAAGGGCTAAGACTTCGCAAGGCTCCTAACGTCAACGTAGAAAAAATAGAACAGTTTACGCAACAGGTAAATAAAGCAAACCTAGACAGTTATCTTAGTTGGGTGATCAACTGGATATGGGCAACATATTTTTACCGACGAGAAGAGCACGCTCTTGCTCTACCGCACTACTCTAAGGCCTTTCAAGAGGCTAAATACTGCAGTGGTCAAGACCAGTACCTTTTAGTCAACCAATATATAGAATCTTGTGCCAAAAGCAGGTTTTGACGTGACTTTAAAAAAGGCATCGCATGGGCTAATTACCTAGGTATTAAAGTACGTTGGTATCGAGGCTTAGATGAATCAGAAGAACGCCTTAAAGCTACTTATGAAATACTCCACACGGTACGGTATGCGCAAGTTTAGCAATGTAGCTGTTACTGATATTAGTTAAGAACCTACTCTACTGTGTGAAACATGTTAAAAAGGGCGATTCACAGTTATAGGTGACAAAGCTAAATAGTTGCTTTCTAACAGAGTTAACAAATGACAAATGGTGACCAAACTGGTGACCAAACTAAAAGAACGAATCCCGCCACAGCACCTAAGACATTATATTTGTTTAATTAGAGCATTTAAAGCCACATTCAAATTCAGAACGTTGAATAAGGTTTTTACAGACGTTTTATAAAACTAAGCCCAGCGAATGCTGGGCTTTTTGTTTGCATTAATATCATTGAAAAATCTATATAAAAATAAGCGAATCTCGAACCATTAGCATTCAAGTTCAGCCCCTAACAACAAAGTAATGACTGACGGCTCTACCAATAGGTGTACCTTATTACTCTTTTAAAGCACATAACGGTACACACCCACTAAAAGTGTACAATAATACACTTTTTGATAATAACAACTTTCAATCAGTCAAATAGTGTAGCTTGTTACACCTTTAGCTTGATAAGTTATATTCAAAGCACTAAAGTAACCGTACGTACACTTTTTAGGATAATGAAATGGCCTCTCAACTCGACCCCAGCAGTTTAGGCGAACTCATCAAAGACTGCCGAAAAGCCTCAGGAATGAATCAGGAAATCGCAGCCTCATTCTGTGGTGTGACTAAAAAAACCTTAATTAGAGTCGAGAAAGGCGATGATGTGTACTTTTCAACAATAATCAAAATCCTCAATGGTCTTGGCATCAAACTAACCGTTAATACGCCTAATAACAAAGTTGGTGGCAGCAATGAATGGTTCTAATGTTCACACTCTAGAAATGCATTTTAGAGATAGGGTAATTGGTGCGATAAATTTTGATATAAACACTGAACAATTTTCTATCGAATACACTCAAGCTTGGCAAGAAGATGGGTTTCCAATTTCACCCAAGCTACCGCTTGATGGGCAAGCTAGCAGTTCTCAAATTTCCATTTACTTAACTAATCTATTACCTGAAAATAAAGGACTTGATCACCTAATTGAAGCTCTCGGCATTGCCAGGAGTAATACATTTGCTCTGATCAAGGCCATTGGATTCGACACCTCTGGGGCAATATTGTATCTCCCAGTAGGCACTAAAGCACCAGCGACGTCTTTTACCCCAATTAGCAAAGCAGATCTTATCAAGCGCATCGAAGACCCTGAATATTGGCCGATGGAAGTCTGGGATGGAAAACCACGCCTTTCAGTAGCAGGGGGTCAATCAAAGTTAAACCTATTCCACGTCGATACAGAATACGGTTTTGGCGAAGGAGAGCTCTGTTCAACTCATATTATTAAATTTGAAAAGAACAGCCAGCAGCATCTAGTACTCAACGAATTTATGACCATGACACTGGCTAAACTTATAGGCATGCAGGTAGCCGAAGTTGAGATAATGCCAATAGGGAAGTACAAAGCATTATCTGTCACCCGCTTCGATCGCCTTTATGACGCTAAGCGTCACAGAGTAATGCGTCGCCATCAAATCGATGCGTGTCAGGCTTTAGGCTATTCTGTCGCAAGAAAATATGAACGACATCTGGGTAGTGGGCGTGACGTGCGAGATATTCGTGAAGGAGTGAGCCTTAAAAAACTATTTAGCATCGCTGAGCACTGCGCTAACCCAGCACAAGCCAAGTTCGACATGCTGCGGTGGACAATCTTTAACTTACTTGTCTGCAATGCTGACTCACATGGTAAAAACTACTCATTCTATGTCACCCCTAATGGGCTTGAACCGACCCCATGGTATGATCTTGTCAACGTGCAAATGTACCCTGATTTTGATCAAGAACTAGCAATGGCCATTGGTGATGAATTTGAAGCCAATAAGATCCACGCCTATCAATTAATGACATTTGCAGAAGAATGTGGAATTAAGCAAGCCATACTCGAATTAACCCTCAAGCAACTAGCAAAAGCAATCATCGATAACCTGCATAACCTGGCAAAACAAGCTGGGGAGCTTACAAAAGCAGAATCTGAGTATGCTGCTGCATATAAGCAGTCCATTAAAGCTCGATGTGAGTACTACCTAACTCAAGCTGAAGAAATGAAACATATTGAGCTGTAATAACTTGATCCAGCCCGTATGGAACAAGAAATGGTATTGCTTGCACAAAAAATGGATGTCGCCGAAGAAATGGACCGCCTTGATGCACACGTTGCTGAAACGCGTTTAATCCTTAAAAAAGGTGGCGCACAAGGCCGCCGCTTAGATTTCATGATGCAAGAGTTTAACCGTGAATCTAACACCCTAGCGTCTAAGTCAATCAGTGCAGAAGTCACCGCCGCTGCGGTAGAGCTTAAAGTGTTGATTGAACAAATGAAAGAACAAATGAGAGAACGTTTAATAAAGTTTCCACAGTCACTCCATTAAACTAAACATATGATAACAGACACTTATTATCATTAAATGTCGAATTTAAAAACATGCTTCATCAATGGCTGTATTGCTACTTTATCTAACATCTTAAGCTCATTAGCATGCCTCTTCGGTGTAAGAGTCACAAAGCCCCAGAATTCTAAAAAGCGTTTAATAAAACGCGATTCAACCATTACACCTAGTAGCTGACTCGGAGATGAATACCCGTCTTCAGGGAATCTCAGCAGTAAGTCAGGGAATGCGGTGATCACCTCTTCCATCAGCTGCTCAGTATTGCCATGACTTTGCAAGCGCCACAGCAAAAACAACCAAATAGCCCTTAGATCAACCTCTTGTTCCCAACCATCTAAGTAGCCCCAATTATACTGAGAGGTTGCAGCTTCGAGCATTGGAATGAAGAACGATTGAATACCGTGGGCTAGGTACTTCTTTTGAGCCGCTTTTTTAATATGATAACGCCCACTGCGACGATAAATAACACCTGCAATTTCTGCCAGCACTCGACTGTAATGCAATGCATTAAATTTATCTTCGTTACTGCCTGCATATTCACTGATGCTGATATGTCGTTCAAATTCAGAGACGGCGAACTCTGGTAGTAACTCACTGGCCTGTTTAACGATTTTGGCTGGCAAGTTACCTTTGCTAGTGGCCTTAAACGAACCATCGCTTTGCATGGCTTCATCTAATATCAATGCTAAGTAACGCATCACTGGGCTGGTTATTAGGTCATCTGATGCGTGTATTGCTACCCCTTCCAACTCACTGAAAGGCGCATATAACCAATTGCTCATTTGTGTTGGCGAAAGGCCACAAAAATCAGGATGAGGCCGCTCATTAGCCGCCTTCATTTTTTGCTCAGCAACGATATTGAGTTCTTCTAAAGACAAGTTAGGGTTCATTGCTGCAACTTGCTCAATATCATCCAACATAGATGCGTGTTGTTTAGAGATACTGTTCATGCAGCAACGTTTGTACTTTTTACCGCTGCCACAAGGGCAAGGTTCATTTCGACCGGGTTTCATGCTTTATCTACTCGCCTTATTCATCTCATTGCTACGCCATCTAAAGTGCAAAAGTCATACACACGGCGCAGCCTAACAGGATACTATAGTGTCCATTATGGTTCTATTAAGCAAAGAATAGACACTGTTATATCCATTACATTCATAAAGATGAATCGGTCACCAATAAATGCGATAAGCCTAAGGTTGTTACCACCAATATCAATCACCCACCACTTATCAACATTTTTAAAATTGTCTAATTACAGAAAGACTTTTTGTAACTCATCAGGGCTTTTGGCTTTACTCTCTTTTAACTCCTTATACGTCGCATCTAGAGCATCGGTCATTTGGAGATAATCGTTCCCTAAATTTCAATGTCGCGTAACTGAAGCAGGACGAGCTTCAGTTAAGCTAAATTAGCTCAACAAAGCCGCATTCCAGCAAGTACTTATAAGTATCTGAATAATAACTCGCTTTACGAGTCGTGTCGGTATCACTGCCTTCGGGTACATATATGACCATACCTTGACGTGCTCTAGTCAATAACACTCTATAGGCATTTTCCAAATATCGCTTATCTTCAGTTTTTTTACGTTGTTGCCAACGCGTTCCTTTGAATTTCCAATGCTCAAAAGTAGAACCATTGTATCGAAAGTCTGCATCCCACCCCACTATGCACCAGTCAAGTTCTAATCCTTGAATATCAAACTCAGTTGCAGTGTCTTCTAAAAAATTACAAGACCGAATATCATCTTGAGGATTTAAAAACCACGCTACTGGGTCAAATCGGTTCTTAACAAAAATGCCATCAGGTTTTAAACGAATACCATTAGATGATGCAAGCATACCCTGGCTTTCCAAACCTCTAGATTTACCTTTTAACCATCTCTTAGCCAGTGCCAGATCCCGCGTAACAAAAAGAGGATAGCGCTCAAATAGTGACTTAGATATAGCATCCGCTTTATCAGCTTCACCACCGACGACAAAATGCACAAAACTGGATAATGTTTCAGCACGAAATGAGCGCATAGAGGTAGCTAGGTGCAGGCCGGGGAGTTGCTGAACAGACTCTAAGCTATCCCGTGAAACGCCATTAGATATATATTCGCCTGATAACAACTGCTCTGAGCAATACGCGTTCCAATGGCAAAATCGATTTTTTAAAGCATCAAGCCAACCCGCAAGGCCAGCTTCTCCAGTATTGATTTCTTGTCCTCCGCCGACCAAAGCAATGATGACAGCCCAATCATCATGTCGATCCATAACTTCAATAAGAAATTCTGGTTCAGATTTATTAAACTCATCAATCTTACGTTTTGACTTCATAAACTTAGATGCTTGCTCAGCATTCCAAGCTCTTTGTGCTTCATCAAAAATAACGACTTGCTCAGGCGGTTTACTACCATCAAGAGATTCATCTCTAAACCGGTGTATATTCTGTATAAACTGCGAGGTTTGCCTGCGGGCACTGGCTTTCGTTTCGCTGGTTGTATTAGCTCTGTCTATAGCTAATGCTTCTTGTAGAACAGTAACCAATGGTCCATTACCGCTTAGGAAAACTGCATATTCATTATCACTAGGTTGAGAATGTTTGTTTGCGATATTTAAGCCAACCAAGGTTTTACCCGCACCTGGAACACCTGTCACAAAGCAGATCACTTTTTGCTTATTGAGCCTGGCCTTACGAATAATCTCTAGTAACCTTTCGCTTGTCACTCCAAGATTAGTTTCATCAGCCTCGGTTTTCGCGATATCTTCAACCGCATGTTGGGCATATAATGCCTGTGCAGCTTCTACAATGGTTGGGGTAGGCAAATAACCACTCTCAGCCCATTCTATTGCATTAAAAGCGGCTACTTTGCATTGGCGTGCGATGTCACCCACTAAAGCACCAATACCAACACCATTAGTTAAAATTGGTTTAGCGACAAGATCGTCCGCGAGAGTTAACTGGTTTGAACTATTGTCTGATTGCGTAGAGACAAGGATTGGGATGATTGGCTTGCTATGACTGCCGCGATGAAAATTCTTCAGATCAAGTGCATAGCTATGTGCTTGTCGTATATCAGCCTGCTGATATTGCGTTGCACCAACCTTAAACTCTGTTACGAAAACAATTCCTAAGTAACACAATACGACATCTGCACGCCGACCCATTCTAGGAATCATGAATTCAAAGAATATTTGCCCATCACTTTTAGTTAGTGTCTTGAATTCTTGTTGTAACAGCTCAATTTGAGACAGCCACGCCCCTGTTTGTAGGTGCTCCAATTGTTGCGTATGGTTTTTACTTAGCTCGCCAACAATGCTGCTTTTGTCTGCAGATAGAAAAACCTCTAGCTCCGCACTATAAAATGCGCGATGACTAAGCATTACTAATTTCTATTTCAAAGGTTAGTAATGATGCTGGCGTCACCTTAAGTGCTGCGGCCAACTTGAATATATTGAGTAAACTAAGGTTGCGAACACCGCGCTCAATTCCGCTGATGTAAGTACGATCTAAACCGCTGATAGCAGCCAGTTCTTCCTGGCTAATATCTAAGCTTTGACGGATTTGGCGGACATGTGCACCAAAAGAAGTAAGGACAGCTGTGTTCACGCTTAAAGCTCATTCAATTAGACAGAGTAGTATAATCTATAGCTGTAGCTTTTCCGTCTACGGACTATGAGTCACATGAAGTAGTATTTCGAAGGTTGCCTACGTCTTTGTTGACTGGCGAGTAAATAGAATTAAACTTATCTTCGTTACTACCTGCATACTCATTAATGATGCTATCTAGTTCAAATTAATAAACAACAGATTCTGGTAAAAACTCACTTGGCTGGTTCTTAGGTCATCTGGCGTGCGTATAGTTACTCCTTCCAGTTCCTTGAAAGGCGCATATAACCAATTGATCATTTGTACTAGCGAAAGGCCACAAAAGTAAGAATTAGGCCTCTCATTGGCAGGCGTCATTTTTTATATGCAATGACATTAAGCTATTCTAAAGACAAGTTAGGATTCATTGCGGCAACTTGTTCAATATCATCCAACATAGATGCGTGTTGTTTAGAGATACTGTTCATGCGGCAACGTTTGTACTTATTACCGCAGTTACAAGAGCAAGGTTCATTTCGACCTTGCTTCATGTTTATAAACTCACCTTATTCATCTTAGCTACATCATTTTATACAAGCATCACGGCTATTGGCGTAAACTGATCAATTGCCTCAACCACTTCTAAAATGCTTTGCTGCGCTTCTTTCTAAGTAGCAAAGTGAGTTCGCCTGATTACTGATAACCCGACTATATTTATCTTTATATCCGTCGGAAATTGATCCTACTGAAGACGCTCCTTCATTAACAGCCTTTTAGCTCTTTCACTTAATCCATTTAAAATTGAATCCCTGATATGCTCAGGAAAATCATCTGGTAACTGGACTGTGACTCGATGAATCACACTCTCCACAGACTCTGCGACCTCTTGTAAAATTTCAGCCATGATTATTGGATCAAACCCAACCGCTTTAGCAGTTTGGATGAAGTGTCTTGGAAATATTTTATCCACCGCATATTTTTTACCTTTGGTCGCTTTAAGCCCCATGGCTAATTTGGCATCGCGAATATTTAGCCCTTGCCCACCCATTGCTGGATACATGGATAAAATATCGTAAAAAGGGGTTAGCCTGTAACCGCCGCCAGCGTCGATGAACAATGAAAAGTTTTTTGCATGGCCGTCTGTTGCGGCGAGCAGCCAAAACAGCACTTGGGATTTCATAAAATCGCGTCTATCTTGTGCGGCATTGGTTGAGCCCAATAAGTAACCCATGATTTGCTCAATACCTGGTCCACCATGGCTTTCGTATTTTTTGGCAGAAGGGATATTCAAGGTCTGACAAAAATCCTCTTGGGGTAAGCGCATAATCCATTGCTTATCTGATGATAGTTTGCGGTCAAAACGTTCAACGGCCAGTGCTTTCATATTGCCAACATTTAGTATTGAGCATTGCGGCACTGCTAAGCCAAACTCCCTGACTACCATCATGCTCAGGTATTCATTTTCTACACTGTTTGTCATATCAATGGTGTGGGAATGACTTTGTATTTTGCCAATCGGCAACTTAATAATATGCGTTGTTGCTGTGGCTTTAATGGGGAGGCGCCAAGCATTTATTTGAGCATTATCTAAGTTCAGCAGCGCTGTTTTTTCTTGCGCACCAGCAATGGATATTCGAAAGTCGTCTTCACCTGTGAGCATGCCTAGCGGAATATTTGAAAGATAACCTTGCAAGACTTTTTCCAACGCAATGTTGGATAACGGTTTAGATTCAATGCACTTAACATCTAAAGGGAGCTGTTCATGAGGCACAAATTGTAACGCGCCAACACTGTCCTGCCCCACTTTGGCTAATAAATCGAATGCTTGAGTCGATTGCGCATTATGCCGAGCAACAATTCTATTTCTGACTTCAATATTATCTGGCAGTAGGTTGTCGAAAAAGTTATACACTTCATCTCCCTTATAGCTTTGTACTCGCAGCGGCATAGACAGAGAGATAGGGCGGCAGCTAGGTGTACTTAGCCATTGTGCAGCATACTTAAAGACATGCGAACCGGTAGAGGATTTAGTAAACTCGCCAACCAAATAGCCATTCATATAAACATCAAGCGTGGCCATTACCATTCCTCTTTCCACTGTGCTTTCGCAGCTTTGACGTCATCACCCGTTCGCTGACTTTCCGGTTCAGTCCCCCTCACCTTAATATCGAGTTCGAGGTTCAATGCCGATAAGATTTTAAATAAGGTGTCTACTTTTGTTGAATCAGGATTTTTCTCAAAGCTTGAAACAGTATCCTGACGAATACCCACGCTACTTGCCACTTTAGTTTGGGGCAATTTCATATTCAGCCGTGTATCTTTGAGAAACGCGCTGAGTTGCTTTGAGTTTGTGACCTTCATACTTTTCTACCTATAAACATGCATACAACTCACTTTACACGCTATAGCAGGTAAATCAAGCTTCACACGCTATAACCGTTAAAACTATATTTACACGCTATAACCGTTGAGATTAGTTTTACACGCTACAACCGTTAAAAACATTTCTACACGCCATAGCAGATATAAGCTGTAATTGCCTATTTTACTCTTTCAAACCGATGAGTTAACTTACCTAGCAATGAGGCTAAACGACTCATTACAAATACGAACTAAAAATACAAAAACACCATTAATCGGAAAGGATTTCCTGTGAACACATCTCTTAGCCGCATTGCGGTTTTCAGTGCTTTTTCAGCACTGGCTTTTATGCCAATCACGTCTCAAGCAACTGAACAAGACAAGCAAGCTTTATTACTTGAGTGGATGCAAGGCCACTTTGATAGCGAACAGCAATCTATTAGTGATAAAGATTTTTTTAATATCCATCTCAATATGGTGCAAATTTGGCCCGAGGATAAATCCACTTGGCTTTATGTTGAACAAGCCGCTGCAACACATTTAGAAAAACCGTACAGGCAGCGGGTTTATGAGGTCACTGCACTATCGGCAACTGAGTTTGCTAGTAAAGTGTATACCTTTGAAAACGATAAAAGCTTCGCTGGCGTTTATAAAGATGATGCACCTCTGAGCGAGCTAACGCCTAAAGACTTAACTGAAAAGTCAGGCTGCACTGTGTTGTTAACTTGGTCTGATAAGTCACAATCTTTTGCAGGCTCTACTGATGAGAAAAGCTGTTTAAGCAAGCTACGCGGTGCAAGTTACGCCACTTCTGAAGTCACGGTTACCAAAGACAGTATTGTCAGTTGGGATCGCGGTTATGACAGTAACGATAAACAAGTGTGGGGCGCTGAAAAAGCTGGTTATATTTTTTTGAAAGATTAACAGCCTGCATAAAATTAAGTTGAAGCCGCGCACCTTATCACCCAGTGCGGTTTCAACTTTTAAGCTTTAAAGCCTTTCCCAACCCAACCCAACCCCAATTGACTCTTTTAAAATAAAAAACACTGGTCAAAGCTGACTTAGTCTATAGCTATGATAAAGTGAGTTATCTAACTGATTTTGTCTTTAAGTTGCCGTTTTTTAAGAGGGTGTTGTGGAAGAACTGAATATCGTCATCGACTTTTTAGCAACCTATAAGTTGTTTGTAACCGTATTAATCATCCTATTACTGTCGATGCTTAAACGCTTTGTGGTGTCTAAAATTCGCGGTGATATTGCGTTTGTCAGTGAAGGGCAACGTAAATGGATGTCACGAACGAAAAATGGCACTTTTATCTTAATTGTCATGATCCTGTTTTTATTATGGCAAACCGAAATCAATAAATTTGCCCTGTCAGTGACTGCAATTGCGATTGCCTTTGTGGTGGCATCTAAAGAAATTATCTTATGTTTTACTGGCTCGATTCAGCGGGCGAGTTCTCGCTCATTTGTGATTGGGGATTGGATTGAAGTGGGTAAGCTTTGTGGTGAGGTCATTGAGCACAACTTAATGGCAACGGTGATCCAAGAAATCGATTTGCACCATGGCCAGTATCACTACACGGGTAAAACAGTCACTTTCCCTAACAGTATGTTCTTTAGTTATGCGGTGAAAAACCTCAATTTCATGAAGCGTTATGTTTACCATAGCTTTACGATTACTGTGGTTGAGTTTGTAAATCTGTACCCTTTATTTCCAGCATTAACCAGCAAGATTGAAGCGCATTGTGAAGACTTTTTAGAAGTGGCAACTCGCTATAACAATATTATCGAAAGACATGCTGGCGTTGACTTACCAGGACCTGAGCCACACATTCATATTCATAGTGGACCTGCGGGTGAACAAATGGTGCATATTATGATTTTTTGCCCAACAGAGCGCGCAACCCATTTAGAACAACACATTAGAGAAGACTTTATGATTGCTTATCATGAAGCATTTCCTAAAGCGGCTGACACTAATGCTACGAGCTGATGCTTGAACTAGTGCATTACACTAATATCTAGGGCTAATGCTTCGAGCTAACGATTTGCCAAAAAGAAGCCACTCAATCGAGTGGCTTCTTTTTATGCTAAACAGACGAGCAGCCTACTTCACAGCATGCAACTCATCATGCAGTTGCTGCAAATCTTTCACTTCAAAAGTAGGAGTAATACCATCAACGGTCTCTTTACCGTGATGATTAAGCCAGCAAGTATCTATACCAGCATTCACGCCACCTAAAATATCGGAATGTAAGTTATCACCCACCATCAAAACGGTATTTTTATCTGGGTTACCCATGAGCTCAAAGGTATGCTCGAAAATGCTCACATCGGGCTTCGCTTTGCCAAATTGCTCTGAAATCACCACATGTTCAAATGAAGATTTAAAGCCTGTGCGCTCTAGGCGTACATTTTGCAATTCAGTCAAACCATTAGTGATAATGCCCAGATTCGCTTTACCTTCTAAGCTTGATACCAGTTTTTTTGCACCTGGTAAGGGCTGACAAATGTCTGCCATGGCAGCTAAAAAGTCACTGTTCAAGCGCTTAGTGGTAACCCCAAGTTTTTCAGACCAATGTAAAAAACGCGTATGTTGTAATTGCGCTGCATCAATCAAGCCTTGTTGATAATCGACCCAGAGCTGTTTGTTTACCGACTGATAAAAAGCAAAATCATTGTTATCAAAGTCGATATCAAAACGGGAAAACATGAGTTTTAAGCCAGCAAAAATATCGAAATCAAACAAGGTTTCGTCTGCGTCAAACAATATCCATTGGTACTTCATTGCTTACTCTTTATGTTTTTAAATAAGGAAGATTTAAATAATCGAAATCGCCAATTTAATCAAGATTTTTTGACCAACAAGACCTTTATTAAATCAGGTACTTATTCAAAAAGTCTTATTCAAAAAATGCTTTAAGTGACGACTCTTGTGCGACTAAACTTTTGAATACGGTAAGCTGGTTAGCTGCGCGATCTAGGTTATGACCTTCGCGATGAATACCAAAGTACACGTCACCATTTAAATGGTCGGCTAAAAAGCGAGAACCCAACATGAGTGCCATCACTTTAATGCCTAACCAAAGGCTGCGCTTTTCAAGCGGGGTGAGAATATCTGCCAATTGCTCGGTATAGGCTTCACAAGCCGCTTTGATAATTTCTGGTCGTGCAATGACTTTATCAAGCGCTGTTGAGTCTTCTTCCTCTGGCGAGCAAAACGCGCGCACCATGTCACCAAAGTCATACATTAAGTAGCCTTTCATGCAGGTGTCGATATCGATGACTGCCATGCTCGACATATCACGCTTATCAAACAGCATATTGTTGATTTTGGTGTCGTTATGGCAAATACGAAGTGGCAGCTGACTTTCCACGTGCTTAAGCTCATCAAACAAGCTTTGCTGCGACAAGACAAGCTCTGCCCATTCGCGGCAATCAACCAATCGTGCTGACTTATCATCTGCTATTGCTTGTTTAAGCTGAGTAATACGCTGCGGGAGATTTAAAAAATTAGGAATAACATCATTTAGGCTATTAGCATCTAAATCACTTAATGCATGGGCGAAATGCCCAAAGGCACTAGCGGCCATTTTGGCTTCTGCTTGATTAGTTACGACTTCAATAGTGTGGCTGTTAGCTAAATAGCTGATGGCGCGCCAAAATCCTTTATCGCCTAAATCGGCAGATAAGCGACCGTCTTTTAGCACTACCGGAGAAATCACATCGAGCTGATACTCACCATTGTTGGCTTTTTGAATGAGGTGATGGCTGACTTTAGCGGCATTTTCGATTAACACTTCAGGCTCAGTAAACACTGTAGTATTAATTTTTTGTAGCACTATCTGGCCTGTTGCCCATCTTACTAAGTAAGTTTGGTTAATATGGCCATTGCCTAACGGCGAAATACTCGCATGTTCATCATTAATTCCATACAAAGGCAAAATCGTTTGCCTAATAAACTCAACCACCCAACTCTCCATATCTTTTCATTGCGAGCGAGACAGTTTAATACGATTGATATAAACCACAACACTTACTTACAAAGACATTTACTCGCGAATTAACACCGTTTAGTGTAATTCGCGATGTTTTCTATCATAAACCTTTAATGTATTTCTCAAAGGCAGGTTGACTTGATAGCGTGGCTTGGCTGCCTTTCAAGCTAAAGTTATAGCCACATAATTTAAAGCTGCCGCGCATGGCGACATTATTAATAATGCGGCTATTATCTAACGGTGAGAATCTGGCTTCTGTGCCACTGTCAGCCATTAAATCGACCTGCATTGGCCTAAACTTGCTGCCATCATTAAAGGTCATTTCAGCACAGCGCTTATCACCTTCTGCGGTATCAAGTCGCCAAATAGATTGTGCGTCGCCTTCGTCGCCTAACCAGCGAAGTACTAATACTTCATCTTCAAGAATTAACCAAAAACCATCGGGTAATTTAACCCTTGTGGTGTCGTTAATGGTAACGGGCTCTTCAATCGGGGCTGTTTCTAATGGTGCTTGCTCTACTTCTTCGCCGGTAAATAGCAAACTGATCAAATAGATAATAATGCTTATTGCTAGGACAACGCCTAAGCCTTTAGCGACCATTATCAACATTTTTTGATTGCCCTGTGCCCAAATCAGCCAAGATTTAAGTAATTCAGACAATGAACCAGACTCTAGTGCACCGCGATCAACCCGATAACTTGGTTTGTCATCTGCGCCGTATTGGGATTCACTATCTTCAGGTATCTCACTATGGTTTGCTGCTGTTGGCGTTTCTTTATATACGGTTTCTTGTTGGTAACCTGGCTCATATCCATGCTCTTCATCGTAAAAGCTGGCGTCACTTCCACTGTCAACGTCCTCAGTATTAAAGCTACTTTGGTTTTGCTCACCAATGGTTGGCTCTCTTCTTCGGCGTGCGTGCCCATGGCCTGCATCATCTTTATTATGCGGGCCGTTATAGCCTTGCACATAGACTGTTTTACGTTGATTCGTTTTAGAATCAGCAAACCAACCAAACCCAGCAGCCACCGCTACGCCAAGTATAAACAGCACACTGGATACAACTGCGGGAAAACTAAGGCTTAGCGATAAACTAAAGAGTATTAATAAAGTCACAGGCAAAGCGACAAGAGAGCTAGGTTTAGCGGCGTCTCGTAAACGGCGTAAACAGCTTAGGGCACAAACAGGTATCGCAATGACAGCTGCGATTAGGGTCACAACGGTATTGGCAAATAATAGCGAGATGAGTAATACCAACACTAAACAACTTATTTGAATAGCGATAGCTCTTAGGCCGTTGTCTCGACCTTGACGACAAAATAAGGATGCGAATGACACAAGAAATCCTAATATCTAAAAAGTGATCTGTTGGCAGACTAAACAATTTCACCGCCAAAGTCAGTGAAACCACCAAAAAATGGCTTAAAAAATTCTAAAAATGTCAATTTGAACCTAAATCGGCTCGAAAGCTTAATCAGTCTGCTTTTTAATTAAGGTTAATTTCAGTCTATCTGGGGGTTAAGCGCATGCCACAAAGGCGTTAGCAAACAATGGCGCTGCATTAAATCTTTTTTTTCAAAGCTCAGATTTGTGCACTTTTATCCTTCACGTATCTCGCAAATTTTATCGCTTTGAGTATAATACTCGCCCTGATAAATAATCTGGTTGGAAATTGCACTATGAGCGCTCGTGGAAATCTATTTATTGTGTCTGCCCCAAGTGGCGCCGGTAAGTCTTCACTTATCTCTGCATTACTAAAAGATAAACCTAGCGACATGCAAGTGTCTGTGTCACACACCACCCGTAAACCGCGTCCAGGTGAACTTAATGGTCAACATTATCACTTTGTTTCGGTTGAAGAATTTAAAGCTCTTATCGCTGATGAAGCTTTTTTTGAATGGGCGGAAGTGTTTGGTAATTACTACGGCACATCCCGCACGGTTATTGAACAAACATTAGCGAACGGTATTGATGTGTTTTTAGATATTGATTGGCAAGGCGCCGAACAAGCTAAAAAATTGATGCCTGACGCGATTGGGGTATTTATTTTACCTCCTTCTAGAGCTGAACTTGAACGTCGCCTAACTGGTCGCGGTCAAGACAGTCAAGAAGTCATCGATGGACGTATGGCTGAAGCCGTATCAGAAATGTCACACTATAAAGATGCAGATTATATTATTGTTAATGATGATTTTGACGTCGCTTTAGGCGATCTTTGCGCGATCATTCGCAGTCAAAGATCAACCTGTGCTAGTCAGATCCATACTCACAATGATATGATAAACGATCTGTTGGCAGATTAATTGTCATAGTGTACAATTTTGCGTCATTTTTTCCCATATATAACACTGGAGTTTCACCACATGGCTCGCGTAACTGTAGAAGACGCCGTAGAACAAATCGGCAACCGTTTTGATATGATCCTGGTTGCAGCGCGTCGTGCACGCCAAATCGCTGTGCAAGGTAAAGACCCAATGGTAGAAGAGATGAATGATAAGCCAACGGTTATCGCTTTACGCGAAATCGAATTAGGCTTAGTCACCTCTAACACTTTAGACGCTGATGAGCGTCAAACTGTTCGCGAACGTGAAGCCGCTGAAATTGCTGCAGTAGCTGCAATTGCTGAAGGCCGTACGCTTTAAGGAGTAGCGCCACTTGTATCTGTTTGAAGGTCTAAAGGAGTCTGCGTCAGGTTATTTAGAACCCGCGCAAGTAGAGTTACTCAAGCAGGCGTATATTGTTGCGCGTGATGCCCATGAAGGGCAAATGCGCACAAGTGGCGAGCCTTATATTACCCATCCCGTTGCGGTTGCCCGCATCGTGGCTGACATGCGTCTCGATCACGAGACATTAATGGCAGCCCTGCTCCATGACACCATCGAAGACACCCCAGTTACCAAAGAAGAACTCACTGAGTTATTCGGCGTTACTGTGGCTGAACTTGTCGAAGGCGTGTCAAAGCTCGACAAAATTAAGTTCCGCGATAAAAAAGAAGCCCAAGCTGAAAACTTCCGCAAGATGATGATGGCAATGACGCAGGATATCCGCGTTATTCTAATCAAACTTGCAGACAGAACGCATAACATGCGCACTTTGGGTGCATTACGTCCTGACAAACGTCGTCGTATTGCCCGCGAAACCTTAGAAATTTATGCTCCGATCGCCAACCGTCTTGGTATTCATAATATCAAAAGCGAGTTAGAGGATTTAGGTTTCCAAGCCTATTATCCAATGCGTTATCGTGTGCTTAAAGAAGTCGTCAAAGCAGCCCGTGGTAATAGAAAAGAACTGATTAATAGTATTGAAGGTGCTATTACGACTCGCCTTGAAGATGCTGGTATTAAAGGCACTGTCAAAGGTCGTGAGAAAAACCTTTATTCCATCTATCGTAAGATGAGTAATAAAGAACTGCAGTTTCAAGAAGTCATGGACATCTATGCGTTCAGAGTCATGGTCGATACCATTGATACCTGTTACCGCGTGTTAGGTGCTATGCATGGTCTTTATAAGCCACACCCTGGCCGCTTTAAAGATTATATTGCCATACCTAAAGCCAATGGTTACCAATCATTGCATACCTCATTATTTGGCCCTCATGCGGTTCCTGTTGAAGTACAAATTCGTACTGAAGAAATGGATCTCATGGCGGATAAAGGGGTTGCTGCTCACTGGATGTATAAGAGCGGCACCAATAGTTCGCAACAAAGTACCACTCAAATTCGCGCCCATAAGTGGATGCAAAGCTTGCTGGAGCTGCAACAAAGCGCCAGCAGTTCGTTTGAGTTTGTGGAAAACGTTAAGACCGAACTATTCCCAGAAGAAATTTACGTCTTCACCCCAGAAGGCCGTATTTTAGAATTACCCGTTAACTCAACAGCAGTCGATTTTGCTTACGAAGTCCACACCGATGTAGGTAATACCTGTGTTGGCGCACGCGTTAACCGTCAAGCATATCCGTTAAGTCAGCCATTAATCTCAGGTCAAACCGTTGAGATTATTACTGCTAAAGGTGCTCGCCCGAATGCGGCGTGGCTAAACTTTGTGGTTACAGGTAAAGCGCGCGGCAAAATACGCCAAGTGTTAAAGAGCTTAACCAGTGACGATGCTGTAGCACTAGGTAAACGCCTATTGAATCACGCTTTGGGTGAAACCAAGCTTGATAGCATTGACCCTGAACAACTCAATAAAGTGATTTCAGAAACCAAGCATGACGATTTAAATTCATTGCTGGCTGATATCGGTTTAGGCAACGCCATGAGTATTGTGATTGCTCAGCGTTTGTTAGGTCAAAAGCTGACGACTACTGATAAAGATGACGACACTGAAGAGCACTTGATGCCAATCCGTGGCGCTGAAGGCATGTTAGTGACCTTTGCTAACTGTTGTCGCCCTATTCCAGGTGATGCGGTTGTTGCTCACGTAAGTCCAGGTAAAGGCTTAGTGGTCCACATGGAAAACTGCGCCAACATTCGTGGTTACCAAGGTGAGCCTGACAAGTATATTCCTGTTCATTGGGATAACGTCGAAGGCGAAACTTACCAAGCAAATCTACGTGTTGAGATTGTGAATCATCAAGGCGCATTAGCAAAAATCACCAATATCATCGCAGCTGCAGGCTCAAATATTCATAACTTGAGCACTGAAGAACGTGATGGCCGAGTTTATCTCATCAACCTACGTATCTCGGTCGACGACCGTGTTCACCTCGCCAATGTAATGCGCCGTATTCGTGTATTACCGGAAGTCTTGCGTACCTCACGTAATCGCTAGTAAGATTAAAGCAACTACCTAAGCTGAATGATTCTTTTATAAGATTCAGGCTTAGGTTTGCTTGCATCTAATTTAAATTACCCAGAGGGCGTCATGGCAGAAAAAATCATTATCGCAACTGATAAAGCTCCACAAGCAATTGGCACATATTCTCAAGCTGTAAAAGTAGGTAGCACTGTTTACCTGTCTGGCCAAATCCCACTTGTACCAAGCACCATGCAAATGGTTAGCGATGACTTTTCAGAACAAGTTGTTCAAGTATTTGAAAACTTAACAGCTGTTACCGAAGCGGCAGGCGGCAGTATGGCAGATATCGTTAAGCTTAATATCTTCCTGACTGACTTATCTCACTTTGCAACTGTGAATGAAATCATGGCACGTTACTTCACTCAACCTTACCCAGCACGTGCTGCTATTGGCGTAAAACAACTGCCAAAAGACTCTTTAGTCGAAATGGATGGAATAATGGAGATCTAGGTCACAAACCGACTTTTCCACTACAGGCGCCTATTGGCGCCTTTTTTATTAGAGTTATTACTCGATATTGATTCACTTTTCAGCAAAACCTGCTAGTTTATTAGTCGTAATTGCCTAAATTTTATAGGTTATCGTTTGCGCAGGTATCTTTATAAAGCCATACTGATACCGATCGTATTGAATATCTTATCGTTCACTGGGGGCTGATCAAGGTACGCTTTTTAGTTTTAACATTCAGTATTGGCTATTCGCTTTTACTGCATAAAACTAATCTATAGCGAATTGAGACTGGTCTGAACTGATTAGATATTCAATAGGATTACAATAGATTATTGCGTTAATGACATTGAAATATGTACGTCCTACATTAAAACAAAAACGAACACGGAATTGTCGATGGAAAATCTAATGAAAACACCAGTAGAAATGTTATCGCACTGGGTTGAGACTCAAGGCGACGAAGTATACTTACGTCAACCAATTAACGGTCAATACGTTGACTTTACATGGCGTGAAGTACAACAAAAAGTACAGCAAGTCGCAGGTGCACTGCGTCATTTAGGTTTAGAGCCTGGTGACAAAATCGCTGTACTCTCAAAAAACTGCGCAGAGTGGTTTATTACCGATTTAGCCTTAATGCACGGCGGCTATATCAGTGTGCCTATTTACCCTACCGCTAACGCTGAAACGATTCGTTATGTCCTTGAACATAGCGGTGCAAAAGCTATTTTCACCGGTAAGTTAGATTACTGGGCAGATCAAGAAGCCGGTGTCGGCGGCGAAATCCTACGTATTTCGATGCCATATGAAACTATGCCAGCTCAGTACCACTGGGAAAAGTTTGTTCAATTAGGCACGCCATTAGTAGACGCGCCTACTCCGTCAGCTGAAGATATGATGACCCTGATTTACACGTCAGGTTCAACAGGTAAGCCAAAAGGTGCCATGCAAACCTTTGGCAGCTACGGCTGGACTTGCGAAGCTGTAGTACGCGATTTAAAAACCAATACGGCTGATCGATTACTTTCTTACCTACCTTTAGCGCACATTACTGAACGTGTGGCGATTCAAGGTTCTTCTTTCTATTCAGGCTCTTCAGTGGCTTTTGTTGAAAGTTTAGACTCGTTTGTTGCCGATGTTCAGCGATGCAGACCAACGGTATTTTTCTCAGTGCCGCGTTTGTGGACGCTATTTCAGCTCAACATTATTAACAAAGCGGGTGAGTCTAAACTGAATTTCTTACTTAAGCTGCCAATTATTAGCAGCCTAGTAAAACGCAAAATTCAAAAAGGACTAGGCCTTGAGCATTGTCGTTTATTAGGTTCTGGTTCTGCGCCTATTCCGCCAACTCAATTAGAGTGGTACAACAAAATCGGTATGAATATCTCAGAAGCTTGGGGCATGACCGAGAATTGTGCCTATTCCATTATTAACTTCCCATTTGATGCCACTAAAATCGGCACTGTAGGCCGCCCTGTTGAAGGTTGCCAAGTACGTCGTACTGACGATGGTGAATTAATGGTGAAAAGCCCTGGCTTAATGACGGGTTATTACAAACAAGCAGAAGCCACTAAAGCCTGTTTTGATGAAGACGGCTTTTTCCATACGGGTGATTTATGTGAAATCGATGAAGATGGCTACATTTCAATTACTGGCCGCGTTAAAGATAACTTCAAGACGTCTAAAGGTAAGTATGTGGCGCCAGTGCCAATTGAGCGTAAGTTAGCACAGGATTCTCATATTGAATTATTGTGTGTTATTGGTTCAGGTTTACCGCACCCTGTTGCCTTAGTGCAGTTATCAGAAGGTTCAGCTCTTCAGCCTCGCGAAGAAGTGCGCTCGTCACTCAAAGCAACGCTTGATAGCATCAACCCTAATCTTGAATCACACGAACATGTCGATGCCGTTGTGATAGTCAAAGAGCCATGGACTGTCGAAAACGATGCCCTTACGCCGACATTAAAAATTAAGCGTCATGTGCTTGAAAAGCAGTTTAGTGCCAAAGTTGATGGTGTACGCGGTGCTAAAGTGGTCTGGGAAGATGAACTGTAATTTCCTTGCGTAACCACGCCGATTTATAGCACTTAAAAGCACACATCATTGTGTGCTTTTTTATTGGTTGAATTAATGAATTTTAATCACTCGATTGGATAAATTAGATTGCGTATTATTAAAAAATATCTATGCTTGCCATCCTTTTCGATTTAACCCATTTGTGAGCCTTGTTCATGTTAATTCTATTATCGATTATTGGTGGTTTTGTCATCCTAACTATTGGGGCTGAAGCCCTTGTGCGTGGTGCAAGTCAAATTGCCCTAAAGCTAGGACTAACCCCCTTAATTATCGGTTTGACTATTGTAGCCTTTGGTACCAGTGCACCAGAGCTTGCCGTGAGTGTAAAATCTGCGCTGGCAGGCAATAGTGGTATAGCTTTAGGCAATGTGATTGGTTCAAACATTGCCAATATTGGCCTTATTTTAGGTATTACGGCATTAATACGCCCGATTAAAATTGAGTCACAAATGGTGCGTCGTGACATTCCTATTATGATTGCGGCATCACTGCTATTTTGGAGCTTGTTACTCGATGGCGGCTTAAGCTTTTGGGATGGAATGCTGCTGACCTGTTTATTAATCGGTTACCTATCTTTTAGCTATATCACCGCTGATAAGCAAAGTAATGAAGATGGTTTAGCAGTTAATGCGCAAAGTAACTGGTTGTCGATAGCCTTAATTATTATTGGTATTTCAATGCTTGTAGGTGGCGGAATATTATTTGTTGATGGCGCAGTAGCCATGGCTAAGTCATTTGGTATTAGTGAAGTTATTATTGGTTTAACTATCGTCGCTATTGGTACTAGCATGCCAGAATTAGTCACCTCCATTGTTGCGGCAATGAAAGGTGAAAGTGATATTGCCATTGGTAATGTGATTGGCTCAAACTTATTTAATATTCTAGGTATATTAGGGGTTACCGCCTTGATCCATCCAATATTAAACAGCGAGATAAGCTCGATTGATTGGATAACGATGATCGCACTTGCCGTAGTATTGCTGCCGTTTGCTTACACAGGTTTACGGATTGGTCGCCGTGAGGCTGTTGTATTAGTTCTCAGTTATCTTGCCTATATCAGCTACCTGATCGTACAAGTATAAGCCTGACAGGCTTAGAGATTTATAAGCTTCCCAATACCGTTAATGAACGCCAGCCTATTAACCCGATAGGCTGGCGTTTTTGTTACTCATTGCTACCGCTTTTGCTTATCACTTGATATCGAATGTTTTCACTGATGACATTTGTCACCTCAAACTGATGACGTTTGTGCCTGCACAGTTTACGCCCATTCTTAGATACTAACTCCGAAGCAACAAACCTTTAATTGAATAAACGGAGTTAATCATGAAAACATTATTTATTGCAGTCACCCTTTCATTAGTCAGCCAAAGTAGCATGGCAGATATTAACGCAATTGATTCAGCAGCAAACGCGATGAACATAAATGAGCTTAAACAAATCAGCGAACAAAGCGTGGATTACGAACATGCTTACGCAGAATATCGCACCGCAATTACCGCGAATATTGTCGGACAGCGTAGCATGTTCAAGCGCTCATTAGATGAAGCTCAAACCACTCTCGAAAATATTCTTGGCCGTGAAGATGATGTTGAGTCAATGGCATTACTCGCATCAGTGTATGGCATGCAAATTTCAAATGATCCAACGAAGGGGCAAACATTGGGCATGAAAGCTGGCACTCTACTCGCACAAGCTGAGCAGATTGACCCCAATAATCCTCGTATTGCATTGGTGAAAGCCATGAGTGCTTATTACACACCAACTCAATATGGCGGCGGTATGGATAAAGCAAAACAATATGCCTCTGTTGCTATCGAGCGCTTCCAAAGCCCATGTGATGACATTTGTTGGGGACACAGCGAAGCTTATACCTGGCGCGGACTTGCTCAGCAAGAGTTAGGTAATCAACAAGATGCCGAGCAAGACTGGCAGCAGGCTATCGATATTGACCCTAACTATAGCTGGGCTAATTTTTTACTTAATCCACCGACTTCAGCGCAGCAGTATTAATAAATCCCAGTATTCACACAATTTGAGTGACTTAAGCGGCTGACGAGTAACGTCAAACTGTTTGATAGTGTAAAACGAGCATACAGTTGCAGGTTTTTAATCTGCTACTGTATGCTAACTCAGCAAGGAGAGGTTATGAATCATCAACGATTAGCCCAGCAAATTGAGCAAGGAAAGGTTCACCAGAAAATGACCAACAGCGACACAATTCAACCTGAACGTGACTATAAGCAAAAAACCGCTTGGGTATACTTACTTAACTTGATTTTTTACTTCATCCCATTGTGGTTTATGCGGGACGACGTATTACGTATCAGCGTGAGTTTGTTGCTCCTAATCCCTTTTGTATACAGTTACTATTGGGCATTTAAAAGCGCCTCAGCTAAAGCCATTTACCCCATTGGATTGATGCTACTTACCGCCAGTGTTGCAGCACCATTTACCAGTGGTGCCATTTCACTTTTCAGTTTTGCCGCCTTTTTTATTGGTTTTTTCTATTCGCTTCGCACCGCAGTATTCTGCTTTTTCATTTTATCTGGATGGTTGTGGACACTGGATTTTCTGATTGGATTTGAAGCCTATTACTTCCCGCTCTATGGCATGCTCATCATGTTTGTCGTGGGATTACTTGGCGTGATTGAACACAACAGCGAGCGAGTGAGACGTCAGCAGCGTCAATCAAGCGATGAAATAGCCAGCTTAGCAACCGCGTTAGAACGAGAACGTATTGCCCGTGATTTACATGACATTATGGGTCACAACTTGTCGTCTATTGCCCTTAAAGCCCAGCTGGCTGAAAAATTAGTTGAAACAGGAAATTTACCTTTAGCCCAACAACACTTGAGTCAACTGGCCGATATTGCTCGTGAAAGCCTAAGCCAAATACGTCAGACGGTATCGGACTATAAACATAAAGGGCTGACCGATACACTGCAGCAGTTAACGGGGTTACTGCGTGAACAAAGTATTGAAGTGCATCTCAAAGGGACATTGCCCAAGATGCCTGCATTACATGAATCACAATTAGGGTTAATGTTCACCGAATTGGTCAATAATACAATTAAGCATGGCAATGCCACTGAATGTTTATGGCAGTTCGCCCATGAAGATGAACAACTGAGCATTAGCTTTAGCGACAATGCCTCGACTAAGGAGATCATTGAAGGCAACGGGCTTAAAGGAATCAGAGAACGAGTCGAGTTGTTATCAGGTGAGTTTAATTACACTACGGAAGAGGGTTATCGATTCATGATTTCTTTACCACTTTCAGCCCAACAAATAGCACAAGACAAGGACGTGGTTGAATGAGAATTTTACTGGCAGAAGATCAAGCTATGGTGCGTGGGGCACTTTCTGCATTGCTAACCCTGACAGACGATGCCGCACTCGGTAAGGTAGAAGTCACCGAAGCCGAAGATGGCGCCCAAGCGATGGCATTATTAAAACAGCAGTCCTTTGATTTACTGCTCAGTGATATTGAGATGCCACAACATACGGGGCTCGAACTCGCACAATGGCTGCAGCAATATCAAGCTGACTCATCCCATAAAACTAAGATTATTATCCTGACAACCTTTGGCCGTGCGGGTTACATAAAGCGCGCACTAACCGCTGGGGTTGAAGGTTTTTTACTTAAAGATGCCCCAACCGAGAGCTTACTGTCAGCCATTAAGCAGGTGATGTCAGGTAAAAAGGTTATTGATCCCGAATTGGCGATCAGCGCAATTGGCGATATCGATCCACTCAATGATAAAGAGCGCAAAGCCTTAAGGCTTGCCAGCGAAGGTTTATCAACCAGTGATATCGCAGCACAATTATTTATTGCCGAAGGCACATTACGTAATTACCTGTCCGAAGCTATCAGTAAGCTAAATGCCACCAATCGCATTGATGCAGCGCGGATTGCTAAACAAAAAGGCTGGTTATAGAGTCGCTTAGCATAGAATCAGGTAATATTATTGCCTTGTTTTAAAACTCTGCTAAGATAAGCCATACATCTGTATATATTTACAGTACTATTGTCCCTAGCATTGATTAACGCTGCAAAGTGAGTTGTATAACTCTTTGGATAACTCTCTTTGCCTGCTAAGCGCAAAATGAGATAAACCGTAGATAAAGTCGTTACCAGACACTATAAAGGCATTGTGGATTTGCAACCATTGGATCAGGTTCCTATAACCGACTTAAAAGGCGTCGCGAAAAAAGTCGCCGAAAAGCTCGAAAAACTGGGTATTAAAACAGTGCAAGATGTACTGTTTCATTTGCCTATGCGCTATGAAGACCGCACCCAAATCTATCCCATTGCCAGTCTATACCCTGCCATGTATGGCACTGTTGAAGCTGAAATCGTTTCGACCCAAATCGTACCCGGTCGCAGACGTATGCTGACTTGCACCATAGCTGACGACAGCGGCATGCTGACTCTGCGCTTTTTCAACTTCTCAGTTGCCCAACGTAATGGCATGCAAAACGGCGCCATCATTCGTGCTTATGGCGAAATAAAACGTGGCAAACGTCACTTCGAGATCATTCATCCCGAATACAAAATCATCAAAGAAGGTGAAAACCCTGCTTTGAGTGATTCGCTTACGCCTATTTATCCATCCACTGAAGGCCTGAAACAAGCCAGCTGGATTAAACTGACCGAACAAGCCTTAAATCAATTAACACAAGGTGGATTAACCGAGTTATTGCCTAGCGAATTGCAGCCCAACAATATGAGCATTGGCCGCGCGCTTCACCTCATTCATCGCCCCCCAAACGACATTGAACAGTCTGATTTAGAGCTGGGTATGCACCCCGCTCAGCAGCGCTTAGTGCAAGAAGAGTTACTGGCACATAACTTAAGTATGCTGAAACTACGTCAGCGTAATAACCTTGATAAGGCGGTGACCTTGCCCGCTACAGGTCAGTTGCTAAATCCATTTTTGAAAGCATTGCCATTTAAGCCGACAGGCGCACAACAACGAGTCGGCGCTGATATTAGCCGTGATATCGAACAACCCACCCCAATGATGCGTTTAGTGCAAGGGGATGTAGGCTCCGGAAAAACCTTAGTCGCGGCGCTCGCGGCGCTACAAGCAATAGAAAATGGCTACCAAGTCGCTATGATGGCGCCCACTGAATTGCTGGCAGAACAACACGCGGTTAACTTTGCTGCATGGTTTGAGCCACTGGGGCTAAAAATTGGCTGGCTTGCAGGAAAATTAAAAGGCAAAGCAAGAGCGCAATCGTTAGCGGACATCGCAGATGGCAGCGCGCAAATGGTGATTGGCACTCACGCCATTTTCCAAGAGCAAGTTAGCTTTAATAAACTCGCATTAATTATCATTGATGAGCAACACCGTTTTGGGGTGCATCAACGTTTAGGCTTGCGCGAAAAAGGCGTCAGCCAAGGTTTTCATCCTCATCAGTTAATTATGACGGCGACACCTATTCCCCGTACTCTCGCTATGACGGCTTACGCCGATTTAGAAACCTCGGTGATTGATGAGTTGCCACCTGGTCGAACGCCAGTATCTACTGTCGCCATCAGTGATAATCGCCGTGATCAAGTGATTGAGCGAGTGAAACAAGCTGCACTAAATGACAATCGACAAATTTATTGGGTCTGTACCTTAATTGAAGAGTCTGAAGTGCTCGAGTGCCAAGCCGCTGAAGATACAGCCGAAGAACTCAGTCGTTTACTACCAGAGCTTAAAATAGGCCTAGTTCATGGGCGGATGAAAAGCGCTGAGAAGCAACAAATAATGGCCCAATTTAAAGCAGGTGAGCTACATTTATTAGTAGCAACCACAGTGATTGAAGTCGGTGTGGATGTGCCCAATGCCAGCTTAATGATTATCGAAAACCCGGAACGTTTAGGCTTAGCGCAACTGCATCAGTTACGTGGTCGCGTGGGGCGTGGCTCGATTGCCAGTCACTGTGTATTACTCTATAAAGCGCCTTTATCGCAAACGGCGACCAAACGTTTAGGGGTATTACGCGAAAGCAGTGATGGCTTTGTGATTGCACAAAAAGATTTAGAAATTCGTGGCCCAGGTGAAGTCCTCGGTACACGTCAAACAGGGCTAGCAGAGATGAAAATTGCCGACTTGGTCAGAGACCAGTATTTAATTGAAAATACGCAAAAGTTAGCCGCACATGTTATGCAACAAGTCCCTGGTAATGTTGATGGCATCATTCACCGTTGGTTAGGTGATCGCCAACAATACGTACAAGCATAAATTATTGTTAACCTAAGCTGTTATCACTAGACAAGTCTTAGGAATATTGCAGAATGAGATTTGAGCTTAAGGCTAAATAGTCTGATTTTAAGTTAGATAGACTTTATCCCGTGTTCAGTTCCACTTTCGACGTTTAAAGCTAAGGAATAGAAATGCAAGTCAATCAAGAAGACAGAGCGACGCCACAATCAGATAAATCGAGTGGTAGCAATGCAGGCGTCATTGGGATCACGGTAGCCGTATTATTAGCGGGGGCGGGGTATTTCTATTTCACTTCAGAAAAGGAACCTGAAATCATTGAGCCTATCCCGGTTCAATTACCAGAACCTGTGCCAGAGCAGCCAATCGAGCAAGAGCCAATTGAAGAAGTGATTGTTGAACCTGAAATCATTGAGCCTGAAGTTATTCCTGCAGAACCTGAAGTGGTCGTTGAGCCTTTACCTGCACTGACTGAAAGCGATGATTTTGTGGAACAAAAAACCATTGCTATGGCTGATGGCATGAAAATCGAGTCGATGATCCTTAAAAAGGATATCGCACGCCAATTTGTGGTCTTTGTCGATAACATGGCACAAGGCGAAGTCATTCACAAAGCTAGCCCATTAAAGGGCCCTAAAGACAACTTTAGCGTCAGTGAAATCACTAACAAAACTTACTTAAATCCAGATAGCTACCACCGTTACGATTTATATGCAGACATGATTGCAGGTATGAATGACGAGCAGCTTGTTAGTACCTTTGAAGAGTTATCGCCTTTGTTCAATGAAGCTTTTGAAGAACTAGGCTACAGCGACATGAGCTTTGATGAACGCATGCTTGAAGCTTTCCAGATGATTTTAGCAGCGCCGATTATTGAAGACCCTATTGAGCTGTCATCTATCAGCGTGAATTATCAATTTGTTGACACTAAGCTTGAAGCCTTACCTAATGTGCAAAAGCTGATGGTCAGAATGGGCCCTGAAAACACCCGTAAAATCAAAACTGCCGTCAGAAAACTGCAGCAGCAACTGAGCAAATAACGAATAGCGTAACGCTATATCGTGAATGCTGGTTCCATATTTATTTGGAATTTTTGCATAGCTATGTGAGCTTGATAAAAATAGTGACATTCGTGTCGCTATTTTTATTTCTGCTCATTGCAAAAAGCTTCATTAAGTCGCAATTATTACGGTACAATTATTACGGTACCGTTATTACAGTTCAGCCTGATAGTTGTTTTAGAGCAACGCATTAATAAATCAAAAGCACGGAAAATGTCACCCAGTTAGGGATAACGGGGTCATATCAGAGGCAAAATAGTGCAATTAGTATTTGATATCCTGTCGTGGGGCGCTTGGTCTGTGGACTTTCAAGATAAAGAAAGCTGGACTCATTGGGATAAAAACACCGCACCGTCATTAGACAAAAAAGATTCTCCTGCATTAGCCCATGTTCCTGCGATGCAGCGTCGCCGTTTTAGTCGTTTAACTAAAATGATGCTCTCTGCTGCCCATGATTGTCAGCCAGCCCAAGATTGCCGTAGTGTATTTTCCTCACGTCATGGTGAACTCACGCGCACCCTTGGCTTACTAGAAGATATTGTTGCTAAAGAAGCCTTATCTCCCCTCGCCTTTAGTCAGTCAGTACATAATACCGCCAGTGGGATATATGGCATCGTAACGGGCAATACTGCGCCTTCAACGTCAATTGCAGCAGGTGAAGAAACGTTATCTCAAGCCGTGATCGAAACTTATGCTCAGTTAGCTGAAAATCCAGCTCCTGTATTATTAGTGTTTGGCGATGATCCGGTGCCTGCGGTTTATAATCAGTATACCCAAGAGAATGAACTACCATTAGCCATGGGTTTGTATTTAGCACCAGCAAATAATGGCCAACAACCCGCTATTGCCCAGCTGACTTTAAGCCCTTCAAACGAACAAGCTATGGCAGATAACGTAAGCGGCCAGAAAACATTAAGCTTTGCAGAGTTCATCAATGGCATCGCTTGCCAGAAATCACTATCAGGCCATATAAGTCAGTGGCACTGGCAGTTAACAGCCACTTCTGACTCAGTTGGGCGGTTGTAGTCAATGAGCCTAACTCATCAAGGTCACTTTAAGCATCCAAAGCCATTCCCATATTTAACAGGAATGGCCTATATCCCTCGCTGGATTGGTGGCGTGATGTGTTATGTGGTCTTTGGCATAGGAGGGTTATTAAGTTCATTAACCATTTTGCCTGTGCTGCGTTTTTGGCCTGGCTCAAAACAGCAGCGTATCGCTAGAGTCCAAAAAGCGGTGCACTATATGTTTAAAGGTTTTGTGTGGATGCTAACCTTCACAGGGTTAATTAAAGTCAGCGCCCCAAATACCCAAGCATTAGCAGATGCCAAAGGCGTGATTGTTATTGCTAATCACCCAACCTTAATCGATGTGGTGGTGCTAATAAGCCTTATCCCCAATGCGGGGTGCATTGTGAAACAATCGCTTTGGCGCAACCCATTTATGCGCGGTGTCTTATCATCAGCTGGTTATATTCCAAATCGCGGCGCAGAATTACTACTGAAAGATTGCCAACAAGTGCTGAACGATAGCACCAACCTCATCATTTTTCCTGAAGGAACCCGCACTGTGGTTGGCACCCAAATCAACCCATTTGCTCGCGGCGCAGCAAACATTGCAATACGCACCCGCACAGATATCCTTCCTGTTTTGCTACATGTCGACGTAGCAGGACTCACTAAGCAACAACCTTGGTACGAACCGCCAAGACAAACAGTAAATATGTCTGTAGAAATTGGCGCAGCTTTTGACCAGCTAAGGTATGATATAAACCAAACTAGTGATGCAAAAATGGCTCGCGTACTGACCAGAGAGTTAGAGCAGCTTTATTCGCAGCAGATAACCGCACTACCGCCCTTATCTGCAACGACTAAGAAATAATTACAATCAAACAAATTAGAATATTAATATGAATCTACATAACGAAATTAAACAACTGATCATCGACTGCCTCGACTTAGAAGATGTCAGTATTGATGATATTGACACCGACGCACCACTTTTTGGTGAAGGACTGGGGTTAGACTCAATTGATGCGCTTGAATTAGGCTTAGCGATTAAAAAGCAATTCGACATCAAAATCGAAGCAAACTCTGATGCCACTAAAGCACACTTTTTCAGTGTGGCGAGTTTAGCTAGCTTTATCGAATCTCAACGTTCTTAGGAGTTATCATGAAAAATCGTGATCAAATCCTAGAGATGCTGACGCAAATATTAGTCGATGAGTTTGAAATCGAAGCTGAAGATATCAGCCTAGATGCTTCACTTTATGAGTCTTTAGATTTAGATAGCATTGATGCTGTTGATTTAGTGATTAAGCTACAGCAAATGACTGGCAAGAAGATTCAACCAGAGCAATTTAAAACTGTGCGCACAGTTGAAGATGTGGTCAATGCCATTGAAGGCTTAATGAAAGATTAATGGTGCTACTACTGCAAATCGTCACAGCCATCGTCATTATCTGTTACCCGTTAGCAGTTTACTTTGGCCTGCAGTACCTTCCACCAGGCACCATTGCCCTATTACTTTGCGCCATATTAATCGCACGCTTAGCGCTAAATAAACAGCAGTTAAAAACCATGGTGTTGCCCATACTGGTTGGTATTGGCTTAACTGCTGCCAGTTTTATTGCCAAACGTAATGACTGGCTACTGTATTACCCTGTAGTCATTAACATGACTATGCTGGGACTATTTACTAGCTCGTTAATAAAAGGCCCAAGCATGATCGAACGCTTGGCCAAGTTAAAAGAGCCTGATTTACCAGATTCAGCCATTCCATATTTAAATAATGTTACTCGCCTTTGGTGCGGATTATTTATCATTAATGGATTAGCTGCATTTTATACTGCAGAGTTTGCCACATTGGAATTGTGGACACTTTATAATGGATTAATTGCCTATATCTTCATGGGTTTACTGCTCGGTGGAGAATGGATATATCGCAACTTTTGGTTGAAAAAACATGAATAACTTGCTGATAAATTGGCTTAATACTGGCCCTAAAACGCAACAACTAATTAGTTTCAATCATCATGACATCGTAACAGGCTCACTGTTTACAGCTCATGTTGCCCATCTATTCGAGCAACTCAATGCAAGTCCAATTAAGCGTTGGTTATTGGCCGCTGAAACCAGTGATTTATTTGCAGCTGGCATTTGCGCAGCGCTATTAGCAGGTAAACAAGTCATATTGCCGTCAAATACCCAGGGCGGCACATTAAACGAATTAAATCATGCTTTCGATGGCATCATTGCAGATCAGCCACTGTCTGAAGTTAAACACTTTATTCTATTAAAAAAAGAAATGGGCTTATCCAATAAACCTTGGCCACAATCATCTCAAATCGGTGATTTAGTCCTATTCACCTCAGGCAGTAGTGGTGAACCTAAAGCGATTCAAAAATCCATTGAACAACTAGATGCCGAAGTCAGCGTATTAGAAAGCACTTTTGCGTCAAGATTACCCCAATGTAGTGTGGTATCAACGGTTTCTCACCAACATATTTACGGTTTACTGTTTAAAATATTGTGGCCATTAGCTGCCAGCCGTCCCTTTTTAAGTGACTTAATTGAATACCCAGAAACCCTGAGTTATTACATCGCATTAATGCCAAACCTATGTTTAGTCAGCAGTCCTGCGCAATTGTCACGATTACCTGAAGCCCTTGAGTTTGAGCAACAACAGCTTGCACCAAGCCTTATCTTCAGCTCTGGCGGTCCGTTAAGCTATGAAGCGTCGCAGCATATTCATACCTGTTATGGCCAATTTCCAATTGAAGTCTTTGGTAGCACTGAAACTGGCGGCGTTGCTTATCGTCGTCAAATGTCGCCAAACAGAACCTGGCTACCATTCAGTCAAATTGATATTGCCAGCAATCCAGAAGATGGCGCCTTAATGATCAAATCGCCATATTTAGCCTCTGATTCTGAGTGGCTAAAATGTGATGACAAAATTGAGCTTGCAGCCGACGGGCGTTTTACCTTGCTTCACCGTCTCGATCGTATCGTGAAAGTAGAAGAAAAACGCTTATCCTTGGCGCAGATGGAAGGCTTGCTATGCACGCACCCGTTTGTCAAAGAAGCTGCGGTGGTTCAATTAACAGAGCCAAGGATGATGCTAGGTGCAGCCATCACCTTAACAGAACAAGGTCTAGCACAACTGGATGACTCCGGTAAATTGAGTGTTAACAACCACCTTAAAAAACATTTACTTAGCGAGTTCGAACGAGTGACTTTACCTCGTCGTTGGCGCTACCCAGAAGCCTTACCTGTCAATGCACAAGGTAAGCGTATACAAACGGATTTATTGACAGTATTTAATGATGATTAAATCAGCTTTACCCCAAATAATCAGTCAGCAAACCACTGATGATGGCATCAGTTGGCAAATTTTTGTTGCCGCAGAACTGGATTACTTTAAAGGCCATTTTGAAGAGCAAGCAGTTTTACCTGGCGTAACCCAACTCGACTGGGCTATTCAATTAGGTTGTCAGGCATTTGGTTATCAGCCCGATGTTGCCAGCCTTGAAGTACTTAAATTCCAGCAGCTGATGCTGCCCGACAGCCAAGTGGAGTTATTTATCAGCCATAACGCCGCAAAATCAAAACTCACTTTCAGCTACCGTGATGGTGAAAAACGCTATGCTTCTGGCCGTATTGCACTGACAGAAAATGCTGGTTCAAGCACTAGCAGCAAGGAGCGCCAATCATGAAATTGGCACTGATCATTCCCAATTATAATCATCAACAGGCCATCGCAGAGACCTTAGTGGCGTTAGCGCCATTTGGCTTACCTTGCTATCTGATTAACGACGGTAGTAATGACGAGACTCGTTATTTATTACAATCGTTAGCGGATAAATATGACTGGGTGACGCTGTTAACTCACCCATTTAATCGTGGCAAAGGCGCTGCTGTGACGACTGGACTGCGTGCAGCCTTCGCGGATGGATTCACCCATGCATTGCAAATCGACGCCGATGGTCAGCATTGCTTAGATGATATTCCTACTATGATTGCCGCCAGTGAAGCGGAGCCTCTTGCACTGATTTCTGGTAAACCTCAGTATGATGAATCTGTGCCTAAAGGCCGTTTATATGGTCGCTACATCACTCATTTTTGGGTATGGGTTGAAACCTTAAGTTTTGATATTCAAGATTCTATGTGTGGCTTTAGGGTTTACCCTTTAGCGGCAACTGAGCAACTCTTTCGCGAGCAAGCATTAGGTGAGCGAATGGATTTTGATATTGAAATCATGGTGAAACTGCACTGGCAAGGTGTACCAGTAACACACATTCCAACCAAAGTGATCTACCCAGAAGATGGCATCAGCCACTTTCAGGGAGTTAAAGACAACATCCGTATTTCAGCCATGCACACTGGGTTGTTCTTCGGCATGTTAAAGCGCCTACCGAAAATACTTTCAAAAAAAAACGCTAATAAACATTGGTCTGCCATGGGAGAACGTGGCAGCTACTGGGGTATAAAGCTCATCGCCGACAGTTACCGTTTAGGCGGTCATTGGCTGTGTAGAGCGATCATGTACCCAGTGATTTGTTACTTCTTCTTGACGGGTGTGACAGCTAGAAATGCTTCAATGGACTTTTTACGTCGAGTTAAACTCAAGCACCCACAACATGAACAGTTATCAGATCCTGTCACTTGGCGAGACAGCCTGAAACACTTTTTTGCCTTTGGTAATGCTGCATTAGACAGAATTGATGCTTGGTGCGATCGGATTAAACTCGCCCAAGTCGACTTTCCTGATAGGCATGTCTTAGCCGACCAAGTTGAATCAGGCCAAGGCGCGGTATTGTTAGTGTCTCACTTAGGTAATCTTGAACTTTGCCGAGCGATTTCTATCCACCAGCAGCAGGTTAAAGTGAATGTCATGGTGCTCACTAGCCATGCTGAAAACTTTAATAATGTCCTGAAGCAGCTTAACCCGAATAGTGGATTAAACCTTATTCAGGTTAACGAACTTGGCCCAAGTACAGCCATGTTATTGCAAGATAAAATTGCAGCTGGCGAATTAGTAGTGATAGCCGCAGATCGCACTTCATCAGATACTGCCGGTCGAGTGTTTTATCACGACTTCATTGATCAACAAGCGGCATTTCCTCAAGGTCCATTTATCCTTGCTGGCCTGCTTGATTGTCCTGTTTACACCATGTTTTGTTTACAAGAACAAGGTCGATACCGAGTTCATGTAGAACACTTGTCAGATAGTTTAAAAGGCCCACGAGCCGGACGTACTGAGCGTTTAGATGACGCGGCTTGTGAATATAGCCGCCGTCTTGAACATTTTGCTACCAGCCAACCGTTGCAGTGGTTTAATTTTTATGATTTTTGGCGTCGCGACGAAGACTCACAAAGAGTAAAGGCAGAACAAGCACAAACAACTGCTGAATCTGATTCATCGCAGAGCACTTCAACACAGAGCAGTTCAACACCGAGCAGTTCTGCACAACCGGCTTCGTCACAGCACTCTTCACCTAACAATAAGCAGGAACAGTAATACCATGAGCCAATCGACTTCATCTTCAGCAACCCCAAATTTGGCAACGGTAAACTTCGGTCAACGATCTATTAGCCTTGAGCAAGTCGTCAGTGTCGCTAAAGGGGCGCCTGTAAAGTTAAATGAGACACCTGAGTACCAAGAATACATTCAAAAAGGTGCTCGTTTTATCGATAGCTTATTAAACGAAGAAGGTGTGGTTTATGGCGTAACAACAGGTTATGGCGACTCATGTACTGTCACTGTTGGTCTGGATTTAGTCCATGAATTACCGCTACATTTGTCCCGTTTTCATGGCTGCGGATTAGGTGATATTTTCTCGCCGATGCAATCTAGAGCCATTATGGCTTGTCGATTAAACTCACTCGCTGTGGGTAAATCAGGAGTGACTTATGAGTTACTTCAGCGCATTGAATTATTACTTAACCTCGATATTACCCCTGTTATTCCTGAAGAAGGATCGGTAGGCGCAAGCGGTGACTTAACCCCGCTGTCATACTTAGCAGCGGTATTGATTGGCGAGCGAGATGTGGTTTATCAAGGTAAGCGCCGCGCTACAAAAGAGGTATACGCCGAGCTAAATATTGTGCCATTAACGCTGCGTCCTAAAGAAGGGTTAGCATTAATGAATGGCACCGCAGTGATGACTGCTTTAGCCTGTTTAGCTTACGATCGCGCTCAGTATTTAGCACGCTTATCCAGTCGCATAACTGCTATGGCATCGCTGACACTTAAAGGTAATTCAAATCACTTTGATGACATCTTATTTGATGCTAAACCGCACCCGGGGCAAAACCAAATTGCAGCTTGGATCCGTGAAGATTTAAACCATCACACCCACCCAAGAAACTCAGACCGATTACAAGATCGTTACTCGATTCGCTGTGCACCGCATATCATTGGTGTACTACAAGATGCATTGCCATTTATGCGTCAATTCATTGAAACCGAATTAAACAGCGCCAATGACAACCCAATTGTCGATGGCGAAGGTGAGCATATTCTTCATGGTGGTCACTTCTATGGTGGTCATATCGCATTTGTGATGGATTCAATGAAAAACACCGTCGCTAATCTTGCCGATTTAATCGATCGTCAAATGGCATTGGTGATGGACACCAAATTTAATAACGGCTTACCCGCTAACTTATCGGCAGCCGTTGGGGCAAGACAAGCGATTAACCACGGCTTTAAAGCAGTGCAAATTGGCGTGTCTGCTTGGACTGCTGAAGCATTAAAGAACACTATGCCAGCCAGTGTGTTTTCTCGCTCCACAGAGTGCCATAACCAAGATAAAGTCAGCATGGGCACTATTGCTGCACGTGACTGTATGCGTGTATTACAACTTACTGAACAAGTGGCTGCTGCCGCATTATTAGCGATGACACAGGGGATACACTTACGTATCGCCCAAAATGAATTAGCACAAGATTCATTAACACCATCGTTAGCTAAAACTGTTGCACAGGTCAGCGAAGACTTTGAGTTACTCACTGAAGATCGCCCACTGGAAGCGGTTTTACGTCAAACGGTCGAGAAAATTCAATTAGGTCAGTGGGAGGTTTGCTGATATGAAAGCCATTTTCAGCACCGAACTCGCTATGGTGGTGCCCTTTCATGATGTGGACTCAATGGGCATCACTTGGCATGGTAACTATTTACGCTATTTTGAAGTCGCTCGCTGTAAATTGCTCGATGAACTCGGTTATAACTACCGTCAAATGATGCACTCAGGTTACGCTTGGCCCATTGTGGATACTCAGCTTAAATATGTAAAAAGCAGTACCTTCGATCAGCACTTAATTGTGCATGCTGCCATTGTTGAGTGGGAAAATCGCCTGAGGATCAACTATCAAATTCGCGATGCTGAAACCGGCCAGCGAATAACAAAAGGCTATACCATTCAAGCAGCGGTAGAAATCGAAACCGAAGAATTGTGCTTTGTCACCCCTGCTGTATTTAGGCAGAAAATTTTACCGTTGTTGGCTGAAGGTGATGTAAAAAATGAATTAGCTGCTGAACTTGCCAGTCATAGCCAAGAAGTAGCGCAAAATGCCACTGCAAATGAAACCCTTATTAATAAGAGTGTCAGTTAATGAGAGCCTTACTTACCGCAATCATTGCTATAACGCTGCTTACTGGTACTGCGATAGCTCAACCAACTGCAGCCATTACAAGTCAAGATGAGACTGAGACTGAGTCTGAGCTATCCAACCTGCAGTTAGCTACGCTATTTACGACGCCAGCGACCGCTGCACAACTCAACACCTTAGCGCAGAACCTTCAGTTAGGTGAACAAGCTAAAGGTGAGTTTCAGCAAACGCGTTCTCTTGCGGTACTAAAACGCCCACTTAAAAGCGCCGGTCAGTTTATTTTTAGTCAAAATATCGGCTTACTTTGGCAACAAACCTCTCCTTTCAACAGCACCTTATTACTGAAACAAAATACCCTGATTCAACAAGATAGCTTAGGCAATATCACTCAAAGCAAAGCCAATCAAACCAGCGCAGCAATGGCTGAGCAGTTGCCGCAATTGATGCAAGCATTGTTAACGGGTGATCTTGATGTATTAGCTCAAGACTTTGATTTATTTATGTTTGAAGCGGCTAATGAAACACCAGATAACAACTCGGAAAACACTGACTGGCAACTGGGCTTAGTGGCAAAAGATCCATTAATTCAACAAGCCATTGGCGCGATGGTGTTAGAAGGTGGCAATGTTGATGGTAAGCAGCAAATTAATCGCCTTACTATGCTATCTAGCCTTCCCCAAAAACAAGCCAGTGCCACGACGGATATAACCCTTATTCATTTTTCAAATGTCGTCCAAGAACTGACTGAAGAGGATGTGCAAAAAATGACACTCTTGCCAGTCGCAGCGACTGAAGATGCCGTTAGTGAAGCCAAGTAATGTCCAAACTGGCTAGTTGGTTTAACTCACCCAAACAAGCTGTTCCACGCTTTATCATCTGGTGCTTATTGATTGCGCTAGTGAGCGCTTATGGCGTTTTGCTATGGCAATCAGGCGCTAAAATTCAGAGTAACATTTTGGCTATGTTGCCAAAGCTTACTGAAACCCCATTAACCCAAAAAGCACTTGATAAGGTTGAGCAGCGCTTAGCAGATCAGGTATATATTGGTCTATTAGCGGACAACAAGCAGCAAGCTATCAATGCTGCAACTCACTTAATCGAGCAGTTACAGCAGTCACCCGATGTATTTACCGATATCCGCAGTGGCGAAAGTCAGCAGATGCAGACATTAAGTCAATATTACTTTGATAAGCGCTTTTTTTTACTGACCGATGAGCAATACGGGTTGCTTGCTGATACTGAACACTCTGCAGACTGGCAGCAATTATTACTCGCAGCTCAGCAGCAACTATACAGTAGCTTTGGCTATGCCAGCAGTGCATTGCTGACTCAGGACCCTTTACTGCTTTTTCCTGACAACCTCATTGCGCTCGCTCCGACACAAAAGCTCACGAGTGAACAACATATTTTATTGGGTAAATCTGAGCAAAAATTTGTGGCTATCGTTATGGCAAAAGGCGTTAAGAGCGCCTTTAACCCTGATGGTCAGCAGCAACAAATGACCGTATTAAATGATGCTTTCAGCTCGCTCAAACCTGTTCATTCACAACACGCTTCCAATTCATACCGCGGTGATAATACCGATATTGAAGTCTTGAAAGCGGGAACCTTATTTCATGCGCAAGCGGCAACCGATTCCGCTAAGTTTGAAGTATCGACCATTGGCTCTTTGTCGTTACTCGGCGTGATGATATTAGTTTGGCTAGGGTTTAGAAGTGTGATGCCATTAGCGCTTGCCGTGCTGACCTTATCTAGTGGTTTCTTGTTTGCAGTGGTTGCCACCCTGTCTATATTTGGTGAATTACACTTGCTGACGTTGGTGTTTGGCACCAGTTTGATTGGCGTTGCCATTGACTATAGTTTTCACTTTTACTGTGAAAAGCTATTGTTAAATAAACCTAACGCCACAGCAGTCATCAATAGAATTTTACCTGCAATGACACTGGCTTTATTAACCAGCGCCATCGCCTTTATTGCGATCGGAATGACACCATTTCCAGGTATGCAACAGGTGGCAATATTCTGCGCAGCAGGTCTGTTAGGCGCATACTTAACGTTAGTCTTTGCCTATCCATTATTAGCTAACTCTCGACTCCCCACCTCATCGTTCTTGCTGGTTTGGGCTGAGCGGTATTTGCAGTGGCTCACTAACGTTACGACTCACAGCGCACATGCAAATTTGAAAATATCTGCGGTGGCATGTGTTATTGCTCTCTTCATGATTGGCGGGATATCCACACTCAAAAGTAACGATGATATTCGTAACTTACAACAAAGCCCTGAACGGATTACCACTGAAGAGAATAAACTCAGACAAGTGCTAAGTGGCGGAACGGATAATCAATTTATCTTGGTCACGGCAAATGATGAACAAGCCTTACTCAACGAACTCGACAAAGCGTCAACCTTGCTATCTGATGCGGTTGTTGCCAACGAAATCAGTAGTTTTGTTAGCTTAAATCGTTACTTACCGAGTGTGCAGAAACAAAAGCAAAACTATCTCGCTTATCAGCAGTTATACCTCCATCATTTAGATGAGATTATTGACGCTCTTGGTTTAGATGAATCGCTTAAAGCAGAGTTGCTGAACCAGCTTTCCTTGAGCGAAAACCAGTTTATTCCTCCAGATTCTGTGCTCAATATTGCCAGCAATGATTTGGCCAGTTTGTGGTTAAGCCCTAACGCAGAAATGAGTACAACGACTCCTATAACAGCGAATATAACAGCTAATATAAGAGCTAATATAAAAACGGATTCTCAAGCCAGTTCGAACAGTGAATCACATCAGTTTGGCAGCATTATTTTATTAGGCGGGATTAATGATTTATCCGCGCTCACCATTCGCGCAGAGCAAAGTGGTTTATCGGTTAACGTTATCGATAAAGTCGGCGAAATATCTAATCTAATGGCACAATTTAAGCAGCTGACCTTACAATTGCTGGTCTTAGTCTGCGTCGTCGCAATATTCATTTTTAGTGTTAAATTTGGCATAAAACTGGCCATCGGTATTGTATCTGTACCCGCGAGCTCGATACTGCTTACATTAGCTAGCCTTAGCGTCGTCGGCTCACCACTGAGCTTATTTCACGCATTAGCATTGATCCTCGTGTTAGGGATCGGCATTGATTACAGTTTGTTTTTTGCCTCGGTAAAATCAAGTTCTCCAGCTAAGGCAAGTGGCGTGATGATGGCAGTCTTGATGTCCGCCTGTTCAACCTTATTGGCTTTTGGCTTATTGGCCTTTAGTCAAACCAATGCGATACATTATTTTGGCCTCACTTTATTATTTGGCATTGGATTCACTTTTTTACTCGCCCCCTTGATAAGTATAATAACCAGAGAAGTAGTACATAATGGTAAATAACCCTGTAGGTTCCAGTATGGATGCACCACAAGAGACACCGCGAGACATAAATATCGATGTCGTCATCATCGGCGCAGGGCCTTCTGGAGCCATTGCTGCAAGTTTACTTCATCAACAAGGCAAACAAGTGCTTGTACTTGAAAAGCAGCATTTCCCACGCTTTTCAATTGGCGAAAGTTTATTGCCTTATTGCATGCAGTTTATTGAACAGGCAGGCATGCTTGAGGCCGTTGAGCAGGCTGGGTTCCAATTCAAAAACGGCGCGGCATTTCGTCATAATGGCACTTACACCACTTTTGATTTTACCGAAAAATTTACTCAAGGCCCAGGAACGACATTCCAAGTTCAACGAGGACAGTTTGATAAACTACTCGCTGATACCGCGGTTTCACAAGGCGTTGAAATTCGTTATGGGCACCAGGTTAATGATATCGATTTAGGTCAAAATGCTTCATCTACGTCAATTTTAACAGTGACAGATGAGCACGATAGCGTTTATCGCGTCACCGCCAAATATGTGCTGGATGCCAGTGGCTTTGGTCGAGTATTACCAAGGTTATTACACTTAGAAAAACCGTCTAATTTACCTGCTCGCAGTGCCATTTTTACTCATATCGAAGATAACATCACTGATGCTAGTTTTGATCGCGAGAAGATTCTCATCAGTGTTCACCCTAGTCAAAAAGATATCTGGTATTGGCTTATCCCATTTAGTGATGGACGTTGTTCAGTCGGTGTTGTTGCTGAGCCTCATTTAATTGAGCATTGCCAAGGCGATCTTGAAGAACAGTTATGGCAACTACTCAACGAAGAACCCGGCTTAAAAGCTCTACTGAGCAATGCCAAAGTATTGCAGCCTTGCGCCAGTTTAAAGGGTTATTCGGCCAATGTATCAACCTTAGCGACTTCGCAGTTTGCACTATTAGGTAATGCTGGAGAATTTTTAGACCCGGTATTTTCATCAGGTGTGACGATTGCCATGCAGTCAGCATCAATGGCTGTTGAGACCTTAATCAAACAACTTGATGGCAATGAAGTCGATTGGCAACAAGAATACGCCAAGCCATTAATGCAAGGGGTGAATACCTTCCGCACCTATGTTCAAGCTTGGTACGATGGTCGTTTTCAGGATGTCATTTTTTATGACGACCCAAACCCAACCATAAAACAAATGATTTGCTCTATCTTGGCAGGCTATGCTTGGGATAGAAACAATCCGTTTGTAAAAGACTCTGAGCGTCGACTCAATATGATTGTCGACCTGTGTCGCGACCACAATAAAGCGAGTTAATTATGTCTCGAATCATTGCTTTTTCGATTGTCATTATGGCCATGTTCGTTTCTGGCTGTAGTCAACAATTGCAGCGTCAAACTTGCGTTAAACTGACACCAGAAGTGAATTATTGCCTTGCACCTATGCTACAAGCGCCAACCAATAATGAACAACTGCTCAGCCAAAAAAACAGTTTTACTCATGGTGAAAAACACCACGAATTACTGACTCAATTGGAACTTAACTCAACCCAAATGACTTTGGTGGGTCTTGCGCCAATAGGCCAGGCTTTATTCACAGTGACCTTTGATGGTGATGAGGTCATCAGTCAGCAAAACGTGCTTATGGGTGAGGATTTTAAGGCAGAGTATTTGATGGCGATCATGCAGCTGATATATTGGCCTCATGAGCAAGTTAATCCGTACTTTAATCAAGGTGAAATGCATGATATCGATTGCACTAAGCAGCGCTGTAGTGCACTTATAGTCAATGATCAGCAAGCCATCACTATTGATTACTCTAATACGGATCCTTGGCTTGCTGAGGTAATATTGCATTTCCCAGCCGCAAATATCACCTTATCGATATCGCCCTTATTATGATGAAAATGGTAAAAACGAAACAGGTTATAATCAATATGCTTGTAACCAAAGTGAATATTAACCATCACCAACAAGATAAAAGCCAATGACGATGAGCCGTTCCATAGCAATTACACAAATTGGACTATGTACTCCATTAGGCCAAACTCCTGAATCTGTATTAGCACATTTACTTGCTGGTAATACTGATTTTATGGTGCCGCGTGATGAGTTAATGTTTAATGCAACCACTCGCGTAGGTGCAATCAAAGACACTGACTTGTTGGCGATTCCCGAAAGGCTTGCGCAGTATAATTGTCGAAACAACCGATTATTGTTTACGGCTGCAATTCAGTTAAAACAGAACATTGAGCAAGCCAAAAGACGATTTGGTCACGATAGAATAGGCATTGTACTTGGTACCAGTACATCAGGTATTTCAAAAGGCGAAGCGGCGCTTGATTATCATCAGCAAAACGGTCATTTCCCATCGAGCTTTCATTACGCTCAACAAGAACTTGGTAGCACCAGTGACTTTTTACGCCAACTCTTTGAGCTAACAGGCCCTTGCTATACCGTTTCAACAGCATGCTCTTCTAGCACCAAAGTGTTTGCCAGCGCCCAACGATTACTTAATGCTAATTTATGCGATGTCGTCATTGTCGGTGGCGTTGATAGCTTATGCCAATTAACATTAAATGGATTTAATTCCCTTGAGTCTGTTTCTAAAGGCCTATGTAACCCTTTCAGCCAAAATCGAGATGGGATTAATATTGGCGAAGGTGCAGCGTTATTCCTACTGCAAAAAGCGAATACCCTAGATAGTCAGCCTGAGGTGATGCTTGCTGGTATCGGGGAGTCCTCTGATGCACACCATATTTCAGCGCCGCACCCTCAAGGTTTAGGCGCGATTGCAGCAATGAAGGCTGCACTTAATGATGCCGATATCAATGCAAGCCAAGTGTCATACGTCAATTTACATGGCACAGCGACCCCTAAGAATGATGCGATGGAATCAGTCGCCATGCATCAAGTGTTTGCAGGCGAAATAACAAATACTATTTCTAACACGAGTACTCAAAATACAATCCCTCTATGCAGCTCGACCAAGCCTTTAACGGGTCATTGTTTGGGTGCTGCTGGCGCCATTGAAGCAGCATTTTGCTATTTGTTATTAAGCTCATTCAACCAAGATCAATTACTGCCTCCCCACGTATGGGATAAGCAACAAGATCCAAACGATCCAATATTACCTCTTGTTGAGTCAGCACCTTTAAATGGTACGGTTCAGTCAAAGCCACTGAATTATATTATGAGTAACTCATTTGCTTTTGGTGGCAGTAATGCCAGTATCATTTTCGCGAAAGCAGGAAACCAAGATGTCTGAAAATATTGCAGATAACACTTTACTAGCAAAAAACATTGCTGAGTTTGTGCCCCACAGAGCACCGATGATCTTGATAGATAGAGTCATTCAACACCAGCAAGACAGCCTTATCACCGAAGTGGAAATTACCCCACAAAGTGCTTACTTTAACCACGCAATTAGTGGCGTTCCCAATTATGTCGGCATTGAATATATGGCGCAAAGTATTGCTGCATTAGCCGGTGTTGAAGCCCACTTAAGAGATGATAAAATTCGAGTCGGTTTTTTATTAGGCACACGTAAATTAGTCATGCATCAGCCACAATTTACACTAGGCGAAAAGTATCGAATTAGCGTGACAAGGTTATATCAAGAAGACTCTGGTTTAGCGGTATTTGATTGCCAAATATTAGCGGGTGCCACGGTTATCGCCTCAGCCAATGTTAACGTATTTCAACCCCAAGATACCCAAGCGTACATACAAGACAATCAAGTGTAGCCAAGCATAGCCGCTTGCGCAGAACAATCACAGCAAGCTGGCGCTGCACTTTTGGAGAAAACATGACAGCAACGAATAACAGAGTTTTAGTCACAGGCTCAAGCCGCGGAATAGGTAAAGCCATCGCGTTAAAATTGGCCTCTCAAGGTTTTGATATCGCAGTTCACTACCACAGTAATGTGAATGCTGCAGAGCAGACCCAAGCTGAAATTCAGGCCCTTGGCGTTAATGCCAGTTTGATTGCTTTTGATGTTGCAGACAGACAAGCCGCTAAAGCACAAATTGAACAAGATATTGCCCAGAATGGAGCTTATTACGGCGTGATCTTAAACGCTGGGATAACCAAAGACACCGCATTTCCTGCAATGACAGAAGATGAATGGGACAGCGTGATCCATACTAACCTCGACGGCTTTTATAACGTTATTCAACCCACTATTATGCCCATGATCCAAGCTAGAAATGGTGGCAGAATTATTACTATGGCTTCTGTTTCAGGGATTGCTGGTAATCGTGGTCAAGTAAACTATAGCGCCTCTAAAGCTGGGCTTATTGGCGCAACAAAAGCACTCTCACTTGAGCTTGCTAAACGTAAAATCACCGTTAACTGTATTGCACCAGGTTTAATTGAAACCGATATGGTAAGTGACTTCCCTAAAGATATGGTTAACCAAATTGTGCCAATGCGCCGTATGGGTAAAGTCAATGAAATTGCAGGGCTGGCTAACTTCTTAATGTCTGATGATGCAGCTTATATTACTCGCCAAGTAATCTCAGTTAATGGAGGCATGATATGAGCAATAGAGTCGTTATTACCGGCATCGGCGGCATTTCAGCACTAGGCCATGATTGGCCAACGATTGCTCAGCGATTACAGCAAAAATATAACTGCGTTGTCACTATGACGGAGTGGGATAAATACCCTTCGCTCAATACTCGCCTTGCTGCACCAGTCACTGATTTTGAACAGCCAAAGCATTATTCACGTAAAAAAATTCGCTCTATGGGGCGAGTGTCCATTATGGCAACACGCGCCAGCGAAATCGCCCTTGAAAATGCAGGTCTGCTAGGTGACCCGGTGGTATCTTCTGGTGACATGGGCATTGCCTACGGTTCATCAACTGGGAGCACTGAGCCCATTATTGGTTTTGGCGATATGCTAAAAAACGGGGATATGTCGGGTATCAATGCCACCAGCTATATTCGTATGATGGCGCATACGACAGCGGTAAATGTCGGGGTATTTTTTGGCCTTAAAGGCCGCGTTCACACCACCAGCAGTGCATGCACATCAGGTAGCCAAGCAATAGGTTATGCCTATGAAGCCATTAAATTTGGTCAACAGACCTTAATGCTAGCAGGTGGTGGTGAAGAGCTTTGTCCCACTGAAGCGGTGGTGTTTGACACCTTATTTGCCACCAGCACTAAGAACGATGAACCTCAATCCACTCCGAGACCCTTTGATAGTCAACGAGACGGTTTAGTGATCGGCGAAGGCGCTTGTACCTTAGTCTTGGAAGAGCTTGAGCACGCAAAATCTCGAGGCGCAACCATCTATGCTGAACTCGTTGGTTTTGGCACTAACTCTGATGGCTTGCACATTACACAGCCTAATGCCGACACCATGGAAGTGGCTATTCGTCTTGCACTAAAAAATGCCGATGTTGATGCAGAAAAAATTGGCTATGTTAACGCTCACGGCACCGCCACCGACCGTGGTGATATTGCAGAGTCAAAAGCCACTTATGCAGTATTTGGTGAACACACACCAATTTCATCACTTAAAAGCTACACAGGACATACCCTCGGCGCATGTGGTGCGCTAGAAGCTTGGGTCAGTATTGAGATGATGAATGCAGGCTGGTTTGCTCCAAGTCTTAACCTTGATCAAGTGGACCCAGAGTGTGCACCGCTTGATTATATTAAGGACGACGTCCGACCGATTAACACCGACTATGTCATGAGCAATAATTTTGCTTTTGGTGGCATAAATACGTCATTAATCTTTAAACGGTGGCAGGCATAAATGCTTGCTATGACTCTACACTCATTCATAAGGATATAGAATGAAACTGCTACTCAATACACTCTTGAATACACTCATCATTAGCTGCTGTTTATTCAGCTCTATGACATTAGCGAAAACCTACACCACAGAAGAGTACCAACAGATTTTTACGGGTGATGATACCTATAAACAACAGCAAGCTGTTGAATCAATGATCTTGGTGGGGCTTGAAGACCCAAGTATCTACAACACCATCCAAGCAAAAATTGTCGCCCAAATGCATACTGCAACTGATAAGCACGCCATTGATAATACTGCTTGGTTAATTAAGGGCTTAGGATATTCAGGCGACCCACAATACCATGATTTCTTATTAACCCTCTCTGAAGGGTATGCCCATAAAAAAATCCGTAAATATGCTAAACGTGCCGTTGACGATTTATCTAAATTTCAAGTGTGGAATGTGATCCTTCAAGATAAAACCCACTATGATAATAAGCAGCCACATCGTCAAAATATCTATGCCGCAGCCTTAAGAGGTGACGATTTAGAGTTAATGCGAATCGCAGCTAAACGAATCGCCAACGAATACCTTTTTGACGATTTTATGCTAGAGCAATTAGCGACACAGCTCAAACCAATGCGCTTAATGGATGACAGTAAGCTTGCTATTGATACTTATGCCTGGGTAACTCGCGCACTAGCAAGCTCAGGCAACGAAAAATATAAACCTGTTGTTGAAGCGGTATCACAAACTGCAGAACAGAAAAAACTGAGAAAGTACGCCACTAAATATTTAAGAAAATATTACTAGCGCCCTTATGACAAATCGCTACAGCATCAATAAATGCTGTAGCGATAAAACTGATCCACCCTACTGCCTGCTGCTTACTCACTACTCAACTTTCCCGCGATAAACAGCCCCCTTTAAGTCAACTTGCTAATTGTTCTACCGACACCAATAGCTTGAAGCAATTATTTCAGGCTTGATTTAAACGCTTTATTAGAATAATCTTATTGAGATAAATCTTATAGAAATGAATTTTATAGAGATAAGTTTTATAGATAGTCAATAAACGATTCGTAGAGTTAACATTAGCAGGTGGGTTCATCATGACAGACGCAACTATAGTTTCAGACCATAGCAATTTATCAAGCACTGCAACAAAACTAGCAGGCAAACAAGAAACAGATATTTGCTGGCAGCTCGTTAAGCAAGGCGCGCCGTTAATTGATGTTAGAAACCCTGATGAATTTGCTTTAGGTCACCTGCCTAATGCCATCAATGTTCCATTAACAGAGCTTGCTCAATGGTTGCGCGCACATAAAGCAAAGCAACAACAATTTGTTGTATATTGTGGTGCAGGCATTCGGGCACAAAAGGGCTGTGATATTTTTGAAGCTGAAGGGTTTAGCTGCGCTGTAAATGCCGGTGCAATGAAAGACTTACTGTGTTGTGAGTCACTTAATAACTAACATAAAGACCAGTGAAAGTTGCACAGAGTTTATCTGCGCAATGTAGCTGAATCTCTAGTGTCACTTTCACTTTGCCGCCTGTTTTTAATGCATCAAGTGATGTTGATTCAGGCCAAGTGACACTGACTTGAGGCGCTTGAGTAATAGGCGCGGTATAGCGGATATGGGCATCGGCTAAGACGATGTTACCTTCAACCCCATGGACTCGTTGCTGCAGCCACAACATTCCCCAACCCGTTAACGTCATCAGAGTATAAATACTGCCAGCAAACATCGTTTGATGTAGGTTAATATTGGGTGCTATCGGTGCTGTGCAGGAAAATTGATCACCATCAAAATGAACGGGGGTCACTTGCATAAACTGACTCACAGGAATGGTTTGGTGCCATGTCTGTTGCAGCTCAAGCAATAATCTTGCTGTCATTGTTGAGTCAGTTTTCATTGATTACACCTGTTACACCTGCAAGTTAAAAGTCACTGGGCCATCATTAAGTAGTTCAACTTTCATATTGGCGCCAAATGAGCCCGTTTGCGTTGTTACGCCTTGTTCACGGCAAAAGGCGATAAACGCTTGGTATAATTCATTTGCTTGCTCGGGTGTAGCAGCACAGGAGAAACTTGGGCGTAAACCGCGACCGGTATCGGCAGCCAAGGTAAATTGAGAAACGACTAATAACTCTCCGCCAACTTGTTGAAGGTTAAGGTTCATTTTGTCATTTTCATCATTGAAAATGCGGTAGCCGATAACTTTTTTAGCTAACTTGCGCATTTTTTCAAGGTCATCATCTTTCTCGACCCCAAGCAGCACTAATAAACCTTTATTAATACTACCTGTAACTTGCTCAGCCTGTTCGGGATCTTCGCCTTCAGCGGCAATAGTGACACTGGCATGTGCCACCCTTTGGATTAGTCCAATCAATGCTATGTCCTAATTTACGGGATCTATGAACACATTCTACAATATTAAGCGCCTGCGTCAGGCTTAATAACAGGAATTGGCTTAATCAAATCCTCTGAACCTTTTGGCAGTGATTTACCCACTTGCTTAAGGCCTTCATCGGTCCACAACATGAAACGACGTAATTCTTCTAACTCAATTGAATCGACAAATGTAGCTGCACCTTGCACTTGGATCACGCCGCCATTCTCGCGAATAACAAACTTAGCAAAGTTCAGTTTTTGGTTTAATGATCCAATCAATACAAGCAGTTCTTTACTGCCATGTAATTGCGGATGAACAGCAAATAAGCGATTAGTTAAAATTCTATCTACGCCTTCCTCACTCATACTTGGCTGTAACACAAATTGATTATCACCAAACTGGACAGCCACGCTGGTTGGGCTGAGTTTGGTGGCTAAATAGCTTGATTTCAATAATGCGTTATACAATTCATCAGTGGCTTGCTGATCTGTCATACCTGCCATATTAATCATTGTAGGGGCAGCATTGGTTGCACTTTCTGTTGTTGAATTGTCGGTTGCAGCACAAGCTGTTAAACCTAATACACATGCCGCAATAAGCAATTTTTTCATTTTCGTTCCTTGTAAGTACTTCCGGTATAACCTCATGATGAAGTCATAGCCAATATTTTATTATTATTTACCACTTGGATAGCAATATACCGTGTAGTGCTAGCTTAAGCACAGATAAATTATTCATGTTGTTCATGAACACCTACTGTATCGCTTATCGCTCCGTTGATTTTGTGGCGTCATTTTCTGGGTTAGACACTGCCAGCTCAATCACATCAGAGTGAGAATCAACGTCTTCAATTTCAGCGTTATCTTTACTTGTATTTGCTTTAGCCTGTGCGTGAAGCTGGGCTTTTTTCTTAACTGAAAAAATACCCGAGGTGAGATACTCTGGCAACGCTGCGGTAATTTCAGCGCCTAATAGCACGATGACCCAAGACAAATAGACCCAAACAAATAAAATAGGAATGGTTGCTAGCGCACCATAAATCGCTTCATAACTTGGAAACTGAGTCACATAAAATGCAAACCCTTTTTTACCCGCCTCAAAGAGTATTGCTGCCACACTTGCGCCAATAAGAGCATGCCAAAAATGCACTTTTTTATTAGGTACCACCATGTACAGCAGTAAAATTGAAGCCACTGAAAATAGCATCGGCAAACGCTCCACCATCCAAGTCATTAAGGCAGATATTTCGCTGCTATCAAATACCTTGAGTGACACAACATAAGACGTCGCAACAATGCTCGCCCCCATTAAAACGGGTCCGAGTGTCAGTACCATCCAATACATGGAAAATGACACCACATAAGAGCGCTTTTCTGTGGTGCGCCAAATATTATTTAAGGCTTTATCAATCGCCGAGATCAACATTAATGCGACAACAACTAAGGCCAGGACACCGACAAAGGTCGCTTTTGAGGCATTATCGACAAATTCATTAATATAAATTTGTACCGTATCCCCTGATGCGGGCATAAAATTACTGTAAATGAAGTTTTCGATCTGACCGCGAATACCTGAAAAACCAGGAAAAGCAGATAACATCGACATCATCACTGCCACCATTGGCACTAACGATAGCAAAGTCACATAGGCTAAATGTCCGGCTTTGACATTGATTTGGTCTTCCTGCAATCTTTGCTTCAGGTGAACTAAAAACCGCCAAATGCTGACATTCATATTTTTTAGATAAGCTACATCTATCTTATTTGTCACAATATTCTCTGATTTATTAATTTCAATTACGCGTTTAACTTCGTACAATGTTATAACACGATAGTTACACTCCTAGGGAGCAATTTAATGTCTCAACAAGGTTCTGCAGGCAATGTTATTGCCGCAATTGCCAGCTTCTTTTTTCCAGGTTTAGGCCAACTGGTTCAAGGACGCATTATAGCTGCAATTCTATTTTTCTGTATTACAGCAGTAGGTTACTTTTTTTGGGTGTTAATTATCCCAGCGATTATTGGTGCTGTTTTTCATCTTTGGAGCGTTATCGACGCAGCCATATTTAAAGCAGATTAGTGCAACGACAACAATAAAGAGATCAGAAGATGAAGAAATGGATATCACTAGTATTCCTTAGCGTCAGCTTGTTATTAAGTGGCTGCCAAAGTGCCTATTATGGTGCAATGGAAAAAGTAGGCTATCACAAGCGTGACATCATGGTCGATCGCGTTCAAGAAGCGAAAGAATCCCAAGAAGAAGCTCAAGAGCAATTCAGTTCAGCGCTAGAAGAAATGCAGGCTTTGCTGGCGTTTGATGGTGGCGATCTTGAGGATGCTTACAACAAAGCAAAAGATGAATATGAGTCAGCTCAAGCTGCTGCAGATGAAGTTGGCAGCCGTATTGATAAAGTCGAAGATGTCGCCGAAGCTTTATTTGACGAATGGGAAACTGAAATTCAAGAAATCAGTAAAGCGAGCCTTCGTCGTAATAGCACCAATAAACTCAATGAAACTCAGCGCTCATATAATTCATTAGTTAAGGGAATGCGTCGTGCAGAAGCGAAAATGCCGCCAATCTTAACTGCAATGAAAGACAATATGCTGTACTTAAAGCACAACCTAAATGCCCAAGCAATTGGCGCAATTAAAGGTGAATTTAATAGCTTACAATCTGACATTTCAAGCTTGATTACTGAGATGAACAAATCGATTGCTGAATCAAACAAATTCATCGAAGCGATGGAAAAAGGCTAACTCAGGTCATAACCTCGTTAGAGTTACTGCAATCTAAATACTAAGGCGTAACATCGTTGTTTACGCCTTTTTTATTGCTTGTCTAATCATAAGATAAAACACAACAAACAAAACTGGGATATTCCGACTTACTGACACTGTCCTAACCAGAATGAGTCACAGTCTCAAAAGTGAGACAAATAGCTATAGAAACCAATTTATTTAACTTATATTTCAGTTTAGTTAGTCCAAGGTCGCTCTGTTAGAGCAGATTTTTAATTTAGGTTTAGCTTTTATCTGTCGGTTCAAAACAATTACATCGTTAATGTAGCCGCAGCTTTTTCTTTTCAATTTCGTTTAACGATAGCTTTATTACGGTGGATTTAATGAGCAGCTTAATGCATACCTTGCGCTTTTTTATACTGCCATTCTTTATTACATTTCTGTCATTAGCCTTATTGGCGCACTTTCAGAGTCACTGGATAGATTGGCAAGATACTTTGCATTACGCACCGTATTGGTTACTCGCTGCATCATCATTAATTTGTCTGCAATTCAATCGCAGCCGTCTATTTTATATCGGCTTTTTATTACTATGCTTTTATACCCTGCAAAGTCATCGACTCTTTCTTTCCCCTATAATCCATCAGTTTTTACCGCTATTTGGCACTCTGGTCATTTGCATGTTTTGCTTTATTAAAGATCGTGGAGTGATAAGTGTGCATAGCTTTTACCGCATGGGGGGAGTTGTTATATGTGGGGTACTGGCTTACCTCTGGGTTTATCTTATCGGACAATACTCACAGGGATTACATCAATTTCAGCAAAGTTTTGGCCTGAGTGTAGAAAGCTCGCCACTGCATTTATTGCCAATTTATCCGCTAGCCATCGTGCTGATTTTCCGTCTCAGTTGGCACAGTAATCTCGCGCAAACCAGCTTAGGGATCTGCTTACTATTGTGGCTTTGCTATTTTTTAATCCCGACCAATTTACCCTTATCTATCCTATTTTGCTGCATCGCGATTAGCTTCTTAATTACAGTGCTATTTGACTCGTATTTCTTAGCTTACCGAGATGAGTTAACTGGACTGCCTTCTAGACGAGCATTATTTAACTTGAGCCTAGCATTAGGACGTAAATATACCGTTGCCATGGTCGATATCGACCACTTTAAAAGCTTTAATGACACCTATGGCCATGATGTTGGTGATGATGTGTTAAAACTGGTCGCAGTAAAACTCGCTAAGGTGACAGGCGGTGGTAAAACTTTCCGTTATGGTGGTGAGGAATTTACCATTGTATTTCCACGTAAAGACATAGACCAAGTCTATTCACACCTTGATGATGTTAGACAAAGCATTGAAGATTATGACATCGTTCTACGGGACGAAAACCGTAAAACCAATTCAAAGAAGAGTCGCGGTAAAGCGCCGGTAAAAAAGAAAACCGTGAATGTCACCGTCTCTATTGGCTGCGCAGAACATAAGTCAGACCAAAGTTTTGAACAAAGTATGAAACTTGCTGATAAAGCCCTGTATCGTGCTAAAGATCGCGGACGTAACCAAGTTAGGTTTTAATATCACCACTCATTAAACCTGACTAAATAATTCCCCCATACCAATCTTATTAAAATCCCTGTTACTCGGATTGAATTGATTCTTAGGGAAACCTTGTACCAAAAGAGCAAAAAGAATAACTAGATGTGAGCTGGTCAATAACGACCTAAAAAGCACTATATTGACAAGGGTTATCGCTCGAAGTACATGCCACAATAGTCACGGCAATGCCTGAAAGTGTTGCTTTTGACTCAGTCATAAAACCATAAGCTCCCACAACCTTTTTCATCACCATATAGTCTTCACTTTGTTGCGATTCAAACTGAAACTTATCTCCGAGAGTAAATATTGGATCTTCGGCAATGTCGAGGAAATTATTATGCTCATCTTGCAGGGCAATAAATTTATAATGCAGCTGTTCGTCCATATCAATCATGTCAACTTCAGAATTAAACTGCGACTCATCAGAGAATCTATACACTATTTTCGGGGATAAATTCGTCACAAAAATCCCAGTTTGATAGCTTACCTGCATGCCGTGTTTATAACGATTTACCAGATCTGAATATTCACTTTGTTGACGCCAAGTATCACTCACCTTATTAGGCAAGTATCCACTGCCGATTAACTCCCAAGCAGAGCCTGCAATTTGGTAATCTACTGATATGTTAATGGGTTGAAAGAAATCGATTTGATACAGTTCTTCTGCGAAAAGGATAAATTGTTCACGGGCAATATTAGTTAGCTTAAGCGGCTTTACTATCGAGCCATCTTCCATCCTGCAGAAACCTTTGGTCGCTGATTTACTATAATCACTACACACTTCCACTTGCAGTTTTTTGACATCAAATTTACGAACGTCAAACTCATTAAAATTAACCACATTAACGACTTTTTGTTCTCTGTCTCTCAGGGCTGATATGGCGGCAACACGATAATCATCACTAGAAACGCACTCATTACATTGCACACTCACAACCGTATTGAACACATTTGCCATCACAGGTGGGCAGATCTGCATTAAAAAAGAGAAAACCGATATTGAAATCAAAACTTTCATTGAGTAAAAATCCATTTTTATACGCGGGCTAGGTGATATTTGAAACGACTGCTGATTTATCTTACGCGATGACCTAATTAACTTTAGATAAAACTCAGCCTTAAAATTCAGTCTTAAAATTCAGTCTTAAAAATTAGCTTAAGCCATCATCGCTGTTGAACATAGTGAATGATAAAGTCAGACTTTGAACCTAAAAAAGAACTAGCACCCCTCTAAATCCCTTTCAACTACCGGGGTTTCCTTTGCGGCCTGCGGCTCAGAGTAGCGGATCTCGCAATCATTCACTGAATAATCTGCAGCAGGTCTAATACGTAAACCACTGCGTCCAGAAATGCTATATGAAGTAACTTCGAAATCATCTCCATCAACGATATTAATAGCGCGGGCAATACCAGCGTTAGTATGTCTCGGGTAACCATAAGCTAGCGTAATGTTTTGGCCCTCTACAACAATACTATTACTAATACCTGAAGCAGCAGCCGTTTCATCACAATCAGCACTAATTACGCAAGCGGAATACACTAAATCTTTAGCGCTGCTAATCGCACCAGACACCCCTTGCATTTGTCCTGCGTATGCATCTTCTTTTAAACTAATAAACTTTGGCGCAGCAATCACTGCAAGTATCGCTAAAATAATGATAACCACAACAAGCTCGATTAAGGTGAAACCCTTGTGAGCGTTTGATAAGGGGTTGCTGTAACATACAGATTTTATTGACATATGACCTCTAACGACATTATATAAATTCTAGTATATATTGCGCATGCATGATTAACTCGCGATGGTAACTTTGTTTTTGCCTTGGCGTTTTGCGCGGTACATTGCAGTGTCCGCTCTATGGATCAAGCTATCAGTGTCTTTATCAAAGCCACTTGATAAAGCCAAACCAATACACGCACTAATACAAATCACACTGTCTTCAATAATTACCGGTTCAGAAAATAGTTGCAGTAATTTTTCAGCCGCACACTCTGCAGCAATGATCGAATCCATATTCGGCATTAATACGATAAATTCATCACCACCATAACGAGCAAGAATATCGTGAATAAATAGATGGTTATTGACTTTATCTGCTAAGGTTTTTAGTAATTTATCACCCACTCTATGTCCATATTGGTCATTCACCCCTTTAAAACCATCGAGGTCGATAAACAATAATGAGAAATGTTTTTGCTGCTGTAATAACTCAGCAATTTTATCTCTAATCGCGACCCGATTAGCTAGCCCTGTCACCGCATCATGATTGGCGAGTTGTAAGGCTTTTTCTTGAGCTTCGGCTAAATCAGCGGTGCGATCAGCAACTCTCACCTCTAGCTCTTCTCTTCCATTTCTAATTTCTAATGACATTTGTCTAAAGCTATCAAATAACTTTGCAAATTCTGCGGTATGAAAACCTCTAGGGTGTCTCTGCGTATCCGAACGAATATCAGTGATGACACGAGTTTTAGCCGTTAAAATATCGATAGGTCGAGTAATTAAGCCGACAATCCACCAACTAAACACACTGCATACAATCAGCGATACCAATGCCACTAAAAGAGTAAATTTTATAACGACAAAAGCACGTTGATCGAGCTCAACAAGAGGTTGTGGGATCATGACTCCCCAGCCCGTGGTAGGCACCACATCAAAGCCCGCAATCATGTCCGCTTTTACCGCTGGCGAGTAGAACTGACTTACCCCCGTTTCACCCGCCATCATCTGCTTAACGATGCTCACTTTACTGATATTTTTAGCCTCTGCTTGCCACGTTTTGTTGGGATGAGCCAACACGTTACCTCGCTTATCAACAATTGCCGCATGGCCTTTATCGCCGAACATCACCGCCGATTGTAATTGCTCAATATAAGTGGCATGCATCGTCGCTAACCAAATACGCATATCTGGGGTTTGACGTATCATGTATAAGGTTGGCTGTAGCACACCATTTTTATGAATAGGAGTAAAATGCGCTTCTGATAATTCAGATAAATCAAATGGGTTATTGGTATCGGTTAGGCTTAAAGGTTGAGAGTTTTCAGCACCATATACGACGCTTTCTCGTTGTCCTTGGGGGTTAAAGACACCAATTGAAACCACATCAACGGTGTTCAATAAATCAAACATGATGCTATCAACACCCTGATGGGAGTTGCTGTTGGTTACTGTGGTAAAAATAGCGAGTGCATCAATCGCATAACGATTAAGTGCTTTGGTAATGTTTTGCGCGAGTAATAGATGCTTGTCATGCACCATATTATATTCGTTCTCAAGAGCTGAATTTGCCGACCAAAATGATATTGCAGTAATGGGGATGAGTGACGTTAAAATCATCACCAAAAATAACAAATGGCGAAAAGAAAGTTTCATTGAGATTCCATGCTCAGGTTATTGTATTAATACGCCTTATACCGACGTTTTATTGCCTTACAGTCTAGAAAAGCTAGGACTAATGTAAGCCTGCTCAACCTGTAAAAAAAATGCTACACATTTGGTGCAGCATTGTTACACACGCTCAAAGAGTGTTCAACCATTAGCACGCAAAACTGAATAGTTACTCTAAAGAAGTGAGAGGATCATCAATAAATATTGAGTTGATACTCAAAATAGGCTTAACAATATAGGTGCTTTTCGGGTGTTCGAGCCTAAAACAAGGCTCGAATGATAGATGAGTTAATATGAAAGTTTATTCAGCAGTGTTTGCTGCAGCTTGATAGTGTTTACCATTAATACGTTGAATAATTTGTGTTGCAGTCAAGTCGTGAACCACATTAATGACTGTTGAAGCCGCATCAGTTATCGCGCCTAATACCACCAAAATAGGGATCACTTCCAAAGGCAAGCCTAAGGTAGTAACAATAAAAATCTCACCTAAAAAAGCGCCACCAGGCACTCCACCAATAACAAACGCTGACAGTACAGATATCAAGATGGTTAGCATAAACACATCGGAAGTGAACACCATACCCAATAGCGAATAAATAAATACGATTTTGAGTGCAGTTATCATCGCTGCGCCGCCTTTATTAAGGTTCACCAGTAGCGGTAAACTTATCTCAGCGATTTGCTCATTTAAGTCCATTTTGGCCGCAGCCCTGATATTCACTGGTAAGGTTGCTAATGATGAGCTTGTCCCTAACGCTGTCACCGCTGGTTCAAGCATGTTTTGCCAAAAGCGTTTCACTCCTGCTAAACCGCCACCGACCCATGCATAAAGCGTCGAACCTAAGGTTAAATACACCACTGTTGCGACTAAAAATAGCCCTACAGCTCTTGCAAATGTTCCCATTAATTCAGCGTCTTGACTGGCCATCGTTGCCGCAAAGTAAGCACCTAAGCCAATTGGCGCAACATGCATTAATATCGCAATAATTTTCATTATCACGGTATTCAAGCTATCAAGTAACGCCGATACTTTACGGCCATCCTCGCCTGATTGACCGATGGCGATACCACTGATTACTGACATGATAATCAGCGCTAAAATGTTCGATTTTGATAACAACCCAACAAAATCATTGGTGGTCAATAAGCTCACAAAGTCCATACTGCCAGCGGCTTCTACGGTTTCCGCAAGTTCTAGTGTGACTCCTTGAGCAGGATCATAGGCGAGTGCCAATAACACAATCCCAATGGCAGGCACCATTGCCATCACCACAGACACGGCCATTATCGAAGCCAAAATAGAACCTAACCTTTTTAAGTCCGTCATCTTCGCAATTGAAGACATCACACTCACGGCCACTAAAGGCACAATAATCATAAACAATAAATTCAGGAAGATTTGCCCAATAGGCTTAAGCTTGATAGCAAATTCTGGCAATGCAGTCCCAAGTAATCCGCCAAGCAATAAAGCTGACAATAAAATAATTGATGACCGATAGGCTTGCAGGGTGTTCCACATAAATAATGTCCGTTTATTGTTGTGCAGCTAAATATTTCACTTAATAGTCAGAATAATAAAAAAGCCTGCAACTTGCAGGCTTATTTTCTTATTGGCTCAATTAGCGATGTACACGCCCTCGCCCTTCTCTTGCCATGCCTGATTGACGGGCTTGACGAGAGCGATTTAAGCTTTGGTGATCAAATCCACCACTTGGACGACTGCGGTTTATCGAGTTATTCATATTCGATGGACGTGAAGAAGGCATCGTTGCTGGCATATTTGACGGCCTTGACGAAGGTAACGTCGACGGACGAGTGGATGGCAGCGTGCTAGGTTTACTAATATTACTAGGCTTATTGATATTAGCGGGCTTGCTCAAGTCCCGAGTAGCAGGAGCCGTATTCCACTTGCCATCACTGCGGTTCTCCCACTTACCTTGATTATCACGAGCCACATTACCGTGTTTATCTGCAAACACATCATTGCTGCGATTCTTATTGTAAGTGGCTTTTTTCAAGTTTTTATTGGCAACAGCAGGGCTCGCTAAACGATCGCGAGTGGCTGGGCGGTTATACAAATTGTTCTGCTTGCCAATTCTATTACCATTAATGTTTGTAGAATTGATTCGATTAGACACCTTAGTTCGATTACCCACACTAATACTGTTACCAATATTAATATTGCCGGTATTAATCACCACAGGGCGGCGGTATCCACCACCATAATAGCCACCGCAGCATCGATAAGGACGGTGATAGCCGTAGCCACCTCCCCACACAACACCAGCACGGTAAAAGCCATTACTCCAGCTCACGCCCACATTCCAGCCTGTCCAAGGGTTATAACCTACATGTAAGCCCCAGGTCGGTGGACGAGGATAATAATATCTTCCCCAATATGGCGGGTAATACCAACCAGTGCCATAAATAGGCACGCCGTAATATGGATAAGACCACATATAGCCTGGGGTATAACCTACATAGACGACTTCCGGTGTTGAGTCATAAACTTGTACGTAAGTGGTGTTATAGACAGGTGAACTTGCCGGGATTTTTGCAATTTCTTCATTCGGAATATCATCAGCAACAATCCAAGGGCCTTTTGCTGATGCCGATGTAAACCACACCCCATTGTCGACGGCGTAATAGACTTTGTTGATCAATAAAACTTGGGTTGAAGTGTTAACGGCGTAAGAAACTGAAGTGCCTGTTACCGCCTCGAATTTAGGCTCACCATCATATTCCACTTCAAGCTTAGCTTCGTCACGTTTAATCGCTGCTGTTTGCGGAATTTGCGCATCTAACATGGCTTGATTTGCTTCATCAGTGCCCGCAACAGAAACCCTTAAACCACCAATATCGGATTCTGGTGGAATATCTTTGAAGCTTTCAGGTAATTTATCCCCGCGCACAAATGCCCAAGGTCCAGCTTGTTTTTTTGATTTAAACCAGCGACCCGAAAGTAACAGATACATATCACCTGATGTTGTTTCACGGATCCAGGCCGTTTCTGTATTACTGACATATAAAAGTTTGCCATCGATTAAACTCTGCCAATTGGGCGAGCCATCAGTTGAAATCAATTCTGTCGGGACATCCGAGGTAATAATATGCGGTGCATTGGCGGTGCTTTTAGCTGGTTCATCCTCCTCGGTGTTCACCATACTAACCAAATCTTCAGGTGGATAAAGTGTGACTTGCCATGGCCCCATAGGATTTTCTGCCACATACCAATATGTGCCACTACTTAAATAGAGTTTCTTTGACTGGGTGTCACGGGCAACAGCGAAAGGAGTATTGAGAATACGTTCGTAAGGGCTATTTTCGATTTCCCTAAATTGTGGCTCACCATCGTAAGACAGCAAAACACTCAAGGTAGAACTGAAGATAACCTCTGGTGCATCATTTTTTATATTATCTAAGCTACGTTTTTCTTGCTCCGCGGTTTCTAAGCTGGCGGACAATCGCTCCATTGAGATTTCAAAGCTTGTAGTGGCTAGTGCCTCTGAAACGGTATCGGTAAAGGTTTGCTGATCTTCTTCTGTTGAAGATGGCCAACGCACTTCAGTCACCTGAATATTACGCACGGTTGTTACATCGTCAGTGGTATCAATTCGGGCACTAAACCAAAATGCACCAAATACGGGATCTGTTTGATCCTTAACCTCAAATGACATCGCTGCACGACTTTGTAGTACATTGCCATTAAGCGACTCTGGTTGCGGTTGGTAGACAACCAATGTCCCCAGTTTCGTCTGAACTTCCTGCGGCCATTCCAGTGCTATTGCGCCATACGAAAAGCCATACAAGACAACACCAACTATGATCTTATGAAACCAACGAGATATAACTGTAGACATCATGCTTATCCTTTGCGTGCTGTAGTCACTAATCTAACCATGTAAGTCACTCTCAGAGTTAGACAACTTATTAAAACGATGCATTTTAAGATTAACGATATGAAGTCATCTAAACAAACAGGCATTAGTACTAAAAAGCAAAAAGACCTAAAAATGATTTGATATTTGAAAGCTTAGTAATTGTATAGTTAATATACAGACATAACAGCCACATATGTAAAAATCTTTAAAAAAGAGATTCAATTGTAAGGTCAAAGAATAAGGAGTAAATTAAACAAAAGTAAAAATATCAGGCGTATTATGGCTAAAAACTTGTTTCAAAACCTTGATTTAAATTTATTGCATGTCTTTTTTATTCTGTATCGAGAACGCAATATGCGCCTTACCGCTGGCCGATTATTTGTAAGTCAGCCAGCTATCAGTAAATCTCTACAAAAATTAAGACACCACTTTGGCGACGAATTGTTTGTTAAGATCCCTTCAGGGCTCGAACCGACTCCTTTTTCTGTCAACTTATTTCAATCGATTAGCCCTGTTTATCAAGACCTTGAACTGGCGGTAAACAGTGTTAATGAATTTGACCCCGCCGCACTAGAAGACACGTTTCACATTGCGCTTTCGCCATTTTTGCTCAACAGCATCGGCAGCAAACTATTTCTAAATATTATGGCATCAGCACCTAAATGTAATGTTCAAATGTATAAATGGTCTACTGATTCATTAGCTCAAATTCAGCAAGACCAACTTCATTTAGGTATCACCTATCAAATGCCTGAATTGCCATCTGAAGTGAGTGAGAAGTATATTTCGACAGAACGTTTTAAATGTTACGTTCGAAAAGATCATCCCTGTAAAAAAACTTCTATCAGTTTATCTGAAGCGGCTCAATATGATTTCGCTACAATTATTGCTGCAGACTGGAATTATCAACGAACGATAGCACAGGAAGTCTTCGCAAAAAACAATCTAAACTATCGGGTTAAATTTCGCTCAGAATTACCATCTGCCATCTTAGATGTTATTAGCGAAACCGACATGATCGCACCTTTATCAGGTTTCTTAGATATAAGTCACTACCCTCAATTAAGGGCAATAAAGGTTAACACCGAAGAGGATGTTTTTGATTACAAAATATCTACTTATTTTCATTATAAAAATCGTCAAAATCCATTAACGCAATGGTTAAATGATTTAGTGCTAAAAACGCTTGAAGAGCAAACGTAAAAAAGCCCATTAATTTAGGTAATGGGCGAGAGCAACCAAATGGTTAAAAGCGGTTATTTTTGATTTTATAATAAATTTTTTTAAAAATTAAAATTAATTCCAAATTCAACTTGGCTTTCTGATGTCACAGGTTCGCCTGGTCTAACTCGGTATTCACCATAGGTGTATTTCACATAAGGTGAAACGTATTTAGGTTTGAACGTCAACATAAAGTCATGACTGGTTATATTGTCATTTTCCACTTCTAAAAATCGGTTACCTGAAAGTAAGCGATCATGATTGAGCGTATAACCCAAATTAACCCATGAAGCAGGACTGTAATTAACACCAATGCTATTACGCCATTCACGTTGGTCAAACAGTCCCATAGAACTACCTATAATACGGTTTGATTCACGCCATTCATGTGCCGTATTAGCAAAAAGCATCCATTTCTGACCTAACATTACACCTGACATTAAACTCACATCATAGATATCAAGTGTATCTGCACGGCCATAACGTCCGCCAATTTCGGTATAGAATTGACCCAACATCATGCCGTAGCCAGCACCGACCTCTAAGTAACCCGTTGAATCAACTTCAGCACTAAAGTTCAACTCTTCAGTCACTTGCACACTACCACTCGCTACAGCAATGACTTCATCATTATATTGAAACACCTGCAGGCCGCCAGTTGACTCTGCATTTGCAGCCGAACTGGCCGCGACACATAAACCTACAATTAAACGTGCCTTGAGAAATTTACTAATCATAATTTATTTCCACAAAAACTTAAGGAGGCGCTTGCCTCCTTAATATATGTTTAATTAGCTTATAACTTAGCGATCAAAACGGGCTTTAACAGCATCACGAATTTGAGCAGCCTTGCGACGAAGGTTTGACTTTTGCTCTGCTGACATAGCCTCAACCGTTTTAGCCATATTTTCAGGAGTACCATCTTCAATTGGATGGCTAGGCGTAACATCTTCAATTGGGTTACTTGGGCCTACTTCAACTGGACGGCTAGGCGTACCAT
>NZ_JBFRJJ010000012.1:968-1119 GCF_041468785.1 Shewanella sp. 10N.286.52.E4 | reverse complement strand
CTGTGCCAGCGCTATCAGTGAGCGTTAGGGTGACTGTGCTGTTTGGCGCCACATCTGTAGTGGTACCTGAAATGTCAGCGGTTTCTGCGCCGTCATTAATGGTGAGGGCCACATCAATTGAACCCGCAGTCGCGTCCATGTTGTCGGTGTC
>NZ_JBFRJJ010000012.1:0-142 GCF_041468785.1 Shewanella sp. 10N.286.52.E4 | reverse complement strand
GTTTGACCGTTTTGGTCGACTGCTGATGCATCAACGGTAATGTCACCATCAACTAAGCCTGAAATGTCTACGCCATCAATGCTGTAATCGCCATTGGCATCAACGGTCACGCCAGTGATGACTTGCACTGTGCCAGCGCTAT
>NZ_JBFRJJ010000011.1:127602-175654 GCF_041468785.1 Shewanella sp. 10N.286.52.E4 | reverse complement strand
ATTACGTCTGAATTAAAGCCAAACTGGCAATCTCACTTTCAGAAAAGTGGTGGGTCGTGAAGGATTCGAACCTTCGACCAATTGGTTAAAAGCCAACTGCTCTACCAACTGAGCTAACGACCCATCTTTGTTAATTAGATTAAGTGAAGACTATAAATAGAGTTCAATCAATCTGTCATCAAAATAAGTTAATCTAACCTGTTTAATGACCCCAGAACGTCGCTCCGTTCTGAGGGCGCCTATAATACCTTTTTCATCTTCTCATGCAAGCGCAATTTATGGTTTTTTTGCCGTTTGCACTAAAAATAAACTAAGAGGCTGTTTTTTAGTTAAATTAGGCTTATAAAGCCGACAGTTGTTGTTGTGCTAGTCGAGCGGAGGCACTATTGGCATATTCTTTTAATACACGGTTATAGAAAGTCTTTGCTGTAGCACTATCACCTTCTTTCTCTGCGATCATGCCTAGCTTGACTAAACTATCACCACGCTTATTAGAATTAGGGTATTTTGTCACTACAGTATCAAAAGCTTGCTTAGCTTCAGCAAACGTTCCTTTATTAAATAATAACTGACCAAGCCAATAATTAGCATTCGCTGCATAAGTGGAATCTGGGTATTGTTTAATAAAACCACTGAAGGCAGGAATCGCTTCATCGTACTTTCTTTCTTTCAATACTAAATTAACCGCTTGCTCATAGCTTGCCGTTTCACCTAGCGTCGAGTTTGATGAAGAACCTGCACTTGAATCTGCAACAGTAACTGTTGTTGACGCTGCACTTGCTGATAAATTGGCAATTTCTTCGTAGAGCTGACGTTGACGTTGAAGCATTTGACTAATTTGGTAATCTTGCTGCTCATTAATGCCACGCAAATCGAGAACTTCACGTTGTAATGCATCTAAACGTTGTTGTGCTTCAAATTCAGTTTGTTGTTTCGCTTTAATAATACGCTCTAAACGAGAAATTCGATCATCATTTGACCCACTAGCAATATCTTGTACTGGTGCTGGTGCCGCTGTGGCGCCTGCAGCTACAAACATTGCAGCAACTAAAACAGCATGTTTCATCAATAAACTCCTAAACTGGCCAGCTAGGCTGGCCTTCCGTAAACGTCAGTTCTTTTAACGTTATTAATAAACTAAAACACCACGACGGTTTTTAGCAAAACCACTTTCTGAGCGAGAAAAATCTAATGGCTTTTCTTCACCATAGCTCACTACGCTCATTTGGCTTGCTTGAACGCCCATGCTTTGTAAGTACTTAGCAATGGCTTTGGCACGGCGCTCGCCTAAAGCGATGTTGTACTCAGGCGTACCACGCTCATCTGCATGACCCTCAATAAGTACTCGAACGTTTGGGTGTTCAACTAAGTAGTTACCGTGTGCTTGGATAATTGCAGCATTTTCGCTTTGCACTTCACTGCGGTCGAAGTCAAAGTAAATAATGTTTTGAGCGCGTAATTCTTCTTGCTCAACACGTTGCTGCTCTTCAGGGGTTAAAATAGGTGCAACGCCACCAGTTTCAACACCACCAGAACCATATTCACCGCCAGTTGTCGTGGTAGTAGTACCACTTGTAGAGCCACTCGCGTCAGTTTCAGATTCTGAAGTTGTGCTACATGCACCTAATGCCATAACAGGTACAACAACTAACATAGCTTTAAACAACTTATTCAGATTCATGGGTAATCCTTAATTAATTTTATAGAAATGGAGACCAGGCAGGCGATTTCACTTCGCCTTGGCCCGCTGGTAGTCTTGCTTTAAATCGTCCATCCATAGATACCGCTGCTAACACTTGTTTACCGCGGTAAGTAGTACCATAGATAACCATGGTTCCATTTGGTGCAATACTCGGTGATTCATCAAGTTGAGTCGAAGTCAGCACTTGCATAAAGCGAGTTTTAAGATCCATTCTCGCAATATTGTATTTACCATTAGTACGGTTAACAAAAATCATACTACGACCATCTGGAGTAATAGTACCACCTAGGTTCCACTCTCCTTCAAATGTGACGCGTGATATTTTACCTGTGCTTAATTTTACTTGATATATTTGTGGTTTGCCGCCACGTTCAGACGTAAAAATTAGCGATTGACCATCAGGCATCCAAGAAGCTTCGGTATCAATGGCATAATGATTAGTCACACGTTTTAATGCTCTCGTGGCAATATCAATAACATAGATTTCTGGCTGACCATCTTTAGATAAGGTAACAGCAAGTTTTTTACCATCTGGAGAAAAGCTAGGTGCACCATTAATGCCATTATGAGAGCTAACTTTTACTCGCTCTTGGGTATAAATATCCTGAACAAAAATTTCCGCTTTACGGTTTTCAAAACTCACATAAGCTAAACGACGGCCATCAGGTGACCAAGCAGGTGACATTAAAGGTTCAGGAGAACGTAGCAACATTTGCTCGTTATACCCGTCATAATCAGAAATCATCAAATGATATGGTGATTTTTCACCTTGTTTGACAACAACGTAAGCAACTCGACTTAAGAAAGCACCACGAATGCCTGTGAGTTTCTCATAAACGATGTCGCTGATACGGTGACCATATTGTCTAAACTGTGCTTCACTAATGACAGTTTCACGACTTTCCAGCAATAAATCGCTTGATGGCATTGGACCTTTATCAGTTTGCAGTTGAGCTTTCACTAAATCAATCAGATCGAAGCTAACTAAATATTGATTAGTACCATATGGTTTTATCGAGCCGACTAATAACGCTTCTGATTCAGTATCGCCCCAACCTGTCGCAACAAACTCTTTAACAGTACTAATATTGGCCTGTGGTAACCCACGTGCATCAAGTGGGCTAAAAGTACCACTTCTAGCTAAATCGCTATTCACGACATCACTGATCTGCTCTGGTGCTGGCCCTGTTCCCTGCCAAACAAAAGGCATAATCGCGATGGGTCTTGCGGCGTCAACCCCTTCAGTAATAACAATATCTAATGCTGCGTTAGCGGTAGTACTGGTGAAAAGTACCAATATCGTTAACCATTTTGCCAAAATCTTCATGTGACTCCTTTAATTAAATTCCGGTGATACGGTTAAATTAATTTCTTTCATTTTTTCATAGACATCTGGTTCAGAAGAAACCGGTAAACGTCCAGCGTTGTTAATTGCAGCCTTCGCCGCACGGCAAACCACAGGATCACCGCTTACAGTTTTACTCGAAGTAACAAAGCCATCTTTAGCCAAGCGAACATTGACTACGCAACTTTTTCCTCGCATTGACTCATCAACAATTAATCGTCGCTGTATCGCAGATGTAATCATAGCGGTATATTTATTGACTTCACTTACAACCTGTCTGCTACGAGCAGCTGATACCGCCACTTGCTCGGCAGCCATCGCTTCCGCCATTTCACGCTCTTGACGAGCACGTTCCGCTTCTTCAGCCTTACGCTTTCTTTCAGCTTCTTCTTTACGTTTACGCTCATCTTCACGTTTTTTAGCCGCAGCAGCTTCTTCCGCTTTACGTTTTTCAGCGGCTTTTTTCTCAGCAGCTTGACGTTCAGCTTCTTGCTTTTTACGTAAATCTGCAGCTTTTTGTGCCTTAGCTTTTTCTTCTGTTTCTTTAAGCTTGGCTGCTTTGGCTGCGTTATTAGCTTTGAGTGTTTCTTGCTCTTTTAACTTTCGCTGATTTTCAAGCTGTTTAATACGCTCTTGCTCTTTACGTACTTCATCTTTCGCTTTGCGGGCTTGTCTATCTAGCTCTGCTTGACGCTCTCGCTCCAATTGCTGAGCATCAGCGCGTTGCTTCTTCAATTTTTCCGCATGTTCGTTAATACGTTGCTGATCAACCACCACTGCTTGCACTATTGGCTCAGATTGCTGTGCTTGTGGTAAATGCTTTGGTTTATCATCAAAGCTAATGCCTAATGCTAACGCCACAATCACACCGACATGAACACCAGCAGAAATGGTAATGGGTAAGGTTAATTTAGATTTAGCAGTCACTAAATTACTCCTTAGGTGAATCAGTCATTAAGCCAACAGCTGGCACACCTGCGCCTTGCAAGCTGACCATTAACTGAATCACATTTTCATATGGAATTCGGCGATCTGCTTTAACAACCACAGGCCTTTCAGGTTCAAGCAATATCATTGCCCCAACTTGAATTGATATTTCATCCAATGAAAGTGGATCGTCATTTGAGCCACTGCCCACATTTAAGAAGTACTCACCAAATTCGTCTATCGACGCGACAATCGGTGGCTTACTTTCAGCAGGCAAAGGCTCTGCTTCACCTTGAGGTAATTCAACTTTGACACCTTGAGAAACAATAGGCGCGGTAACCATAAATATGATCAGCAGCACCAACATGACATCAATATAAGGTACAACATTGATTTCGGCGACCGGACGACGGCGCTTACGTTGATACATTACACCGCTTCCTTCTCACTGTAGGCTTGGCGTTGCAATATGTTAGAGAACTCTTCCATAAAGTTAACGTGTGCCATTTCAATCTTTTCAACTTGTGTAGAGAAACGGTTATAACCAATTACTGCAGGAATAGCAGCAAACAAGCCCATGGCTGTCGCAATCAAAGCTTCAGCAATACCTGGAGCAACCATTGTTAAAGTCGCATTTTCAACAGCGCCAAGTGCAATGAATGAGTTCATGATGCCCCATACTGTTCCAAACAAGCCAATGTATGGGCTAGTAGAACCAATGGTAGCGAGTAAAGGAAGGTGAGTTTCTAAGCGCTCAACTTCACGGGATAAACTCACTCGCATAGCGCGCGTTGTTCCGTCCATGACAGCTTCGGGTGACTTACTATTAGCCTGACTTAAACGAGAATACTCTTTAAAGCCTGCGACAAATAAAGCTTCAAGACCTGAAACCCCTTCATTTCTAGCTGACAATTCTTTATACAATTTATTTAAATCTACACCAGACCAAAATGTATCTTCAAACTTCACTGATTTAGCGCGTGCACTATTAAGTAACTTGCGGCGCTGAATAATCACAGCCCATGAGGCGATAGATAAGCATAATAAAGTTAGCATCACTAACTTAACGAGAACACTTGCCTCTAAAAAAAGACCGATAAAAGAAATTTCAGCTTGCACGATTAAACTCCTGCACAATATTTAATGGGATAGCTCTTGGTCGCATACGTGATAACGCGATACAAGCGACAATAATAGTGCCTTCACAATAACAGTCGCCTTTATCATCAAGCAAACGCTGCTTAAATACCAAAGAGGCTTTTTTCAATTCTATGACCTTAGACTCAACAAATAAGTTCTGTTCAAACCTTGCTGCAATACGAAAATCTAATTCAGCATGCTTAACAACAAAAGCAATATCCTCTGCTAACAGTTTACTTTGTACGATTCCCATGGACTTAAGCCACTCTGTACGGGCACGTTCAAAGAAATTTAAGTAGTTAGAATGATAAACTACCCCACCAGCATCGGTGTCTTCATAATAAATAGAAATAGGCCATGTAAACATAATAAGCGATTGTGAATTTTGCGTAATAAAAGATGGCTTACTATACCGAGTACCACAACGCTTGTGAACAAAATGACTGGGTAAAGCAGGCTTTATTTTATGGTTCGATGCTTAATTTGCCATTAAAAAACCCCTTTTGCAGGCATAAGCGTAAGAAATGAAGAAACTTTAATGTTAACCCTTGATATATTTACATTCTATTAACTTATATTGAAGCAAGCTTGATTCAAGAATGGACAAATTATCAGCAACACATTAATTAATCTATCGCTCTATCTCAATCTCCTGCGCCATTCAGCCCACCCAAATATCCATGGGTATACTTATAAATACTAATCATGACAACAAGGCAGATCTTTAGACCATGTTTTCGATGGCGATTTATACAGGTTTTCATACATTAGAAACTGGGGGTTCCAGCAAGCTTGAGCTTTCAGGTGACGTAATCAATATTGGTATTTAGCAAAATCAGCTTCGAGTTCTCTATACTTATATTGAAAGTAGCTTTTTTAAAGTCGCTTTGTATTTAAGTCGCTTTCTTTAAGTAGCTTTCTTTAAGAAGCTTTCTTTAAGAAGCTTTCTATTTAAGAAGCATTCTATTTAAGAAGCATTCTATTTAACAAGCTTCGAATATAAGCAACTCTGCGTGTAAGTCGCTTGGAGTAGAAGTAACTTTGTATGTACCTAGCTTTGGATATATAGAATATCAGTTTGGATAAGTTAATTTATTGCTTTTATCGATAATAAACTCGTGCTTCCTCGTAAATAGCGATGCTACCAACACAGATAAAATCAGCCCTCTGAATCAAGAATTAACGGCAACTGAATATTTAGTAAGCAAATTCATTGTTAAACAGTCAAAACGAACTGACATTATTCGCTTTGATAACTTATCCAATATTGAACAGCCTAATCAATTAGTGATCTCTATCACCATTTCAACCAACGCCCCTAATTACACAGGCTTTTAAAGTAAATTAAATATCAAAAAATATTATCAATCATGCTTGGCATGCTGAGATTTAACAATTGTATATCATAGCTAAAAAGGCAGAATTCGACTAAATATGCACTCAGTACGCTTATAAAGTTTATTTTATTCCATTTTGAACACTTTAATGTGATTACGGTAAAAACCCCCTTTAAAAGTTATATTAGTTTTACTAATGATAAACTGAAATTTTTCTAGTTTGTCAGACTAGAGTAAAATCTCTAATATGCATCTTGTTTTCAGGACATAGCTAATTTAGTTATTGAAAACCAAGAACTCCAAGATGATGTACCCCAATACCTCATCTTATCCCTGGTTCTTATGCTTGACTTCCTTCCTTGAATTTGTGAATACAAATTGTTTGGCCCGCTTATTTTAAGCGGGCTTTTTTTTATCTAAAATTTAGCATTTACAAAATCTCAAATAATCACTTTTTGATAGGCATAGAAAATGGCTTAGCTGGGTTTGCTAAACCATGATCAATACGTAGATATTTTATATTTTTTTTTAAGTAAAGTGACTTGGGGAACTTTCAAATAATAAATCAGCCAAATCTCGCCAGCAAGATTAAATGCTTTTTGATATTTTTATCACAACACGGCGATTTCGCGCTCTTTCTTCAACAAGGTTATTTGAAGCGACATGTCGCCTTTCGCCATGGCCTGTTTTATGAATACGGCTTTCTTCAATGCCGCTGGCAACGAGTAAGTCGGCAACAGAGTCTGCACGACGCTCAGATACTCTTTGGTTTATTGAGCGTCCACCATAACTATCTGTATATGCATCAACAAAGATTAATTCAACATCAGAGTCATAGGATAAGTACTCTTGGACACGATTAAGTTGCTGTTTAGAAAAACGGGTTAAGTTAGTTCCGCCTTCCTCGTAATTTAACACGGTAAAAGCGATATCATCAAAACCATAAGGTAATAAGGTTGATAGGCATGAACGAAATTGTCTGTATTGACCACCAAAATTTGCAGCCGACAAGCCGACAGCGACTTTATCATTTTGATTATACCAATCAGCATAGTAAAACGTCGGTTGCATACCTTTACTTAGCTCAGACAGCATAGACCAAGCTGCTTGTTTAGGTACTTCACCATTAAACTGCTTTTGATACTTAAGTTTGGTAATAGCTTTCTCATTAACCCCTGGACGCCATTGAGGCGCTTTGCTGATTAATTCAGCATTTGTCACTTGATCAGGCTTGTTCCACATATCGAGGGTAAAGTTAAGGTTTAAGTCTTTACCTGCTCGACTCGTAAACACAGCCTTACCATAATCAGGAATATCATGCTCTAAGCGGCATTCAATTGGGCTGTTTTGGCTGATGCGCCACATTGAGTCGTCTAGAGACGCAACATAGTGTTGTAGATCAGCTTGTGCTGAACATACAAAGCCTAAGCTCGATAAAAGAATTGCTTTACGCCACATAAAAACACCCTGTTTGATGGTCACAATTCTATATCGGCATAGTTTTATTATTCTTTAGCAGAGAAATCACACAATCAAACATGACACTTGGCCACAGTTTTAGCATAATAGCCGACATATTAGAGAATGAGGTTTTTAATGAGCGATATCTGCGACGCAAACAAATTCAAACACCGCTTTAGAGGCTACTTTCCAGTTGTTATCGATGTCGAAACAGCAGGATTCAATGCCGCAACTGATGCGTTGCTAGAAATAGCGGTCACCACCCTTAAAATGAATGCCGATGGCTTTATCGAGTTAGATAAAACCCAGCACTTTCATATTGAGCCATTTGAAGGGGCAAACCTTGAGCCTGAAGCATTAGCATTTAATGGCATTGATCCAACTAACCCATTACGCGGTGCGGTTGATGAAAAACAAGCATTCCTAGAAATCTTCAAAAATGTCAAAAAGGCTCAAAAAGCCGCTGATTGCCACCGCTGTATCATCGTTGCGCATAACGCAGCATTCGATATTGGCTTTATAAATAAAGCGATTGAGCGAAATGATTTGAAACGTTCTCCGTTTCACCCTTTCGCCACTTTCGATACCGCAACGTTAGCAGGTCTCGCTATCGGACATACTGTACTTGCTAAGGCATGTAAAATGGCAGGTATAGATTTCGATAATAAAGAAGCTCACTCAGCTTTATACGATACCGAGCGTACCGCTGAATTATTCTGTTATATCGTCAATAAATGGAAAACATTGGGTGGCTGGCCAATGGTGAGTGAAGAAGCTGACGAAGTTGAAGTAAAAGAAGACTCAGAAAGCTAATCACAATCTAAAGACACAAAAAAAGCTGCCTAGGCAGCTTTTTTGATTTCTAACTATCGCTATTAAAGCTTGTCAGAATTGTCTTTTAAGTAAGAAGCAACACCTTCAGTTGTTGCAGTCATACCTTTATCGCCTTTTTCCCAACCAGCAGGACAAACTTCACCGTGCTCTTCGTGGAATTGTAGCGCGTCAATCATACGTAGCATTTCATCAACGTTACGACCTAATGGTAAGTCGTTCACTACTTGGTGACGAACTTGGCCTTCTTTGTCGATTAAGAAAGATGCACGGAAAGCAACACCAGCTTCTGGATGCTCAACATCGTATGCTTTACAAATTTCGTGCTTAACGTCAGCAACTAATGTGTAGTTAACTTCACCGATACCGCCTTTATCTACAGCAGTATTTCTCCAAGCGTGATGCGAGAACTGAGAATCGATTGAAACACCGATAACTTCAACGCCACGTTTAGTGAACTCTTCAATACGATGATCAAATGCAATCAACTCTGAAGGACACACAAAAGTGAAATCTAGTGGGTAGAAGAAAACAACTGCTGACTTACCTTTAATCGCGGTAGATAGATTGAAACTATCAACGATTTCACCAGTACCAAGAACCGCTGCGGCAGTAAAATCTGGGGCCGGACGGCCTACTAATACGCTCATTTTATATCTCCATCTATGGATTGAAAAAAACTTAAAAACAATGCCTGTTAAACTGAGTAGCATTATACCCAAACAAAAGCATTATGCGAGGTTGCTCACACATTTGCTTTTGCCTGATAAAAAAATGTACCTTGCATATTTGCGGTATACCTTACCCCTAATTGCTTAAAGAAATAAGTCTTTTAAGATGAAATTTGGTTTACATGCTGAAAAAACACGCCAGAACGATATTGGCCAGAGACAAAAGATTAATTTCAACATAGTGACAGGCCTTGTTACATCAATGAAAAAACCTCCTTACATGCCTACACTTTTTGTAAACTCATTAGAGATAAACTGGACATGGCCTTTGATACAGACAAGAATAACTTCACTATGTCTACCAAATAACAAAACTTAATAAGAATAAATTAATATGAATGCGGTCGTAATTGCTGTCACCTTAATGCTTGCATTAAGTCTCATGCGTGTGAATGTTGTCATCGCGCTTACTGTAAGTGCACTTGTTGCAGGTCTCGTTGGAGGCTTAGATATCCATCAGACAATCGCAGCTTTTAATGACGGTCTTGGAGGCGGAGCACAAATTGCGTTAAGTTACGCCTTACTTGGCGCGTTTGCAGCCGCTTTATCACATTCTGGTTTAACGACCTTGATATCGCACAACATCATTAAAAAAGTAGGTAAAGAGCCAAACAGCACAAATACTCTAGTAGTGCGCTGGTTATTACTTGCATCAATATTGTTGATGGCCATAAGTTCTCAAAATATTTTACCGATTCATATCGCATTCATCCCAATTTTAATACCGCCATTACTGCATGTATTAAGCAAGCTACAAATAGATAGACGTCTGGTTGCGTGTATTATCACTTTTGGCCTTGTTACAACTTATATGATTCTACCAGTTGGCTTTGGTGGCATTTTCTTAAATGACATCTTACTTGCCAATTTAAACAACAACGGTCTAGATGCGGTTAAAGAACAAATCCCAGCGGCTATGTTACTGCCTGCATTAGGTATGATAACTGGTCTACTTACTGCAGTATTTATTACCTACCGTAAGCCGCGCGTTTATAAAGCCACTGATATTACAGTAGAGCAAGAAGTGGTAGGCATTAATAAAAAGACCATCATCATTTCTTTAATTGCAATTTTGGCTACCTTAGTGGTTCAGCTACAAACAGATTCAATGATTTTTGGTGCACTAACCGGTTTTATCATCTTCCGCTTCTCAGGCATCATTAAGCCAGATGTAAGACAAGATATGTTCAACCAAGGTGTATTAATGATGGCCAACATTGGCTTCATTATGATTGCAGCTGCAGGTTTTGCTGCTGTGGTTAAATCAACCGGTGAAGTCAGTACTTTAGTCACCTCGCTTGGTGACATCATTGGTGACAACAAAGCCTTAGCCGCATTACTAATGTTGGTTGTTGGTTTGTTGATTACCATGGGGATTGGCTCGTCTTTCTCAACCATTCCTATTATTGCCACGATTTATGTACCTTTAGCATTAACCTTCGGTTTCTCTGTGGCGGCAACTATTGCATTAGTGGGAACAGCTGCAGCATTGGGTGATGCAGGCTCACCAGCGTCAGATTCAACCTTAGGACCAACAGCCGGCCTTAATGCTGACGGCCAGCACGATCATATTCGTGACAGTGTTATCCCGACCTTTATTCACTACAACATTCCGCTAATCGGTTTTGGTTGGATTGCAGCCATGGTGCTGTAGTCGATTAAAAATTAACAACACCCAATAAAAAAGGAGCCATATGGCTCCTTTTTTAGTTATTAAATCAAACTTCTTAATAAGTAGAGTGATTTAACACTCTGAATTACTTAGTACCAAAAATCTTATCACCTGCATCACCTAAGCCCGGTAAAATATAACCTTGCTCGTTTAAGCAGTCATCAATAGATGCAGTGAATAGTTCGATATCAGGATGCGCCGCTTCTAATGCTTTAATTCCTTCAGGGGCTGCAACTAACACAAGTGCTTTAATTGATACGCAGCCACGTTTTTTCAATAAGTCGATAGTGGCAATCATTGAACCGCCAGTTGCAAGCATTGGGTCAACTACAATCGCTACACGCTCATCTACATTGCTTACTAACTTATCGAAGTAAGGCACAGGTTCTAACGTTTCTTCGTCGCGGTAAATACCCACAACCGAGATTTTAGCGCTAGGCATATGCTCAAGGACGCCATCCATCATGCCAAGTCCTGCACGAAGAATAGGTACTACAGTAACTTTTTTACCTTTGATCTGTTCAATCTCAACAGGGCCATTCCAGCCATTAATAGTGACGGTTTCTGTTTCAAAGTCTGCAGTTGCTTCGTACGTTAATAAGCTGCCTACTTCTGTAGCCAACTCACGAAAACGCTTAGTACTGATTTCAGCTTCACGCATTAACCCTACTTTATGACGAATTAACGGATGTTTTACTTCAACGACTTTCATTTTTGCACTCCTAATGATGAGATATTTTTCGCAAATTGTTCAAATTCTAGTTTATTTATTCTCTTTATAAAACATAAAGTTTCATAATTGCAGCCAATCTCACGCTAAACAGCTAAAACCATTACAGAAAACTGTTTTCATAATCGGATAAACCTGAAACATGACTTTCGACGCCTATCACAAGCTGATAGAATAGCGCCGCATAAAATCCCATAAAACGATGTACCTTAGAGGATCCTCCGTGAGCACTCCTACACCACTTAGCTATAAAGACGCTGGCGTTGATATCGATGCTGGTAATGCATTAGTCAATAACATTAAATCTGCGGTAAAACGCACTCACCGTCCTGAAGTCATGGGCAACCTAGGTGGTTTTGGCGCTCTTTGCGAATTACCAACGAAGTACAAACACCCAGTATTAGTTTCAGGTACTGACGGTGTTGGAACCAAGTTACGTTTAGCCATTGATTACAAAAAGCATGACACTGTTGGTGTTGATTTAGTTGCTATGTGTGTAAATGACCTAATCGTATCTGGTGCAGAACCTTTGTTCTTCCTAGATTACTACGCAACAGGCAAGTTAGATGTAGAAACGGCAACTTCTGTTGTCAACGGTATTGCTGAAGGTTGTCACCAATCAGGCTGTGCATTAATCGGTGGTGAAACTGCTGAAATGCCAGGCATGTATGAAGGTGAAGACTATGATTTAGCAGGCTTTTGTGTTGGTGTTGCTGAAAAAGAAGCAATCATCGACGGCACAAAAGTTAAGTCTGGCGATGCATTGATCGCTTTAGGCTCTACAGGTCCTCATTCAAACGGTTACTCTTTAGTACGTAAGGTATTAGAAGTGAGCAAAGCGGATCCACAACAAGATCTCGCTGGTAAGCCACTAATCGAACACTTATTAGAACCGACTAAAATTTATGTTAAGCCTTTACTTAAGCTGCTTGAACAAACTGAAGTTCATGCAATGGCGCACATCACTGGCGGCGGGTTCTGGGAAAACATCCCACGCGTATTGCCAGATGACTGTAAAGCGGTAGTCAAAGGTGACTCTTGGCAGTGGCCCGTTGTCTTCGACTGGTTAATGGAAAACGGTAACATCGAACAATTCGAAATGTACCGCACCTTTAACTGTGGTGTCGGCATGATTATCGCCCTTCCTGCTGAAAAAGTAGAATCAGCATTAGCACTGCTAACAGCTGAAGGCGAAAATGCTTGGTTAATCGGCGAAATTGCAAATCGTCAAGGTGACGAAGAGCAAGTGGAGATTAACTAGATGCCTGTATGCTGTCGCGTTCTCGTTCTTATTTCGGGTAACGGTAGTAACTTACAAGCCATTATTGATGGTTGCGATGATAACGTAGACGCTGAAGTTGTTGGCGTTATCAGTAACAAGCCTGATGCCTACGGACTCGTCCGTGCTCATCACGCTGAAATCAATACTAGTTGTGTTATCGCTCGCAAGGATGAAAGCCGTCAGCAGTACGACTCTCGCTTACAGCAAGCCATTGAACAGTATCAACCTGATTTAATTGTGCTTGCTGGATTTATGCGTATTTTATCTGATGAATTTGTTAGTCAATATATTGGGCAGATGGTGAACATCCACCCTTCTTTATTGCCTAAATATGCTGGTTTACATACTCATCAAAGAGCACTAGATGCAAAAGATAAAGAACATGGTGCAAGTGTTCACTTTGTTATTCCAGAACTGGATGCTGGACCTGTAATTTTACAGGCTAAAGTACCAGTTTATGAAGACGACACTGTAGAAACATTATCTAGCCGTGTTCATGAGCAAGAGCATGCTATTTACCCTCTTGTGGTTAAATGGTTTAGTTTAAATCGACTTAAAATGTTAGAAAATCAAGCCTATCTTGACGACCAATTGATTGGTATTCATGGCTATGCGCCTGATTAAATCGATTTAGAATAAAGCCACAAACAAAAAATCTCGCAAATGCGAGATTTTTTATTATTTGATATTTGGCTTTTTAAAATGCTTACCTAACAGGTAAGTCCATCCCTGCGAACATTTCATCGATTAATTGTTGGTCACGTAGTGCCACCGCTTTTTCAACCACATCACGAGTTAAATGTGGCGCGAAGTTATACATGAAGTCATACATATAACTACGTAAGAAACTACCACGTCTAAAACCAATTTTTGTTGTACTGTGAGCAAACAAATGTCTTGCATCAATTGCCACTAAATCTTTATCTATCACAGGATCGATTGCCATCGATGCTATCACGCCAACACCCAGCCCTAATCTAACATAAGTTTTTAACACGTCGGCACTCGTGGCGCTGAATACCACTCTTGGTTCAAGTTCAGCTTTTTTGAATGATTTTTCAATTTCAGAAGCTTTATCAAAACCGAACACATAAGTGACTAATGGAAACTCAGCTAAATCTTCAATAGTTAACGTTTTACGATTGGCCAAAGGGTGATCGCGTGTAACGACTATAGAGCGATTCCAGTGATAACACGGCAGCATAATCAAATCGGAATACAAGTGCATCGCTTCAGTGGCAATCGCAAAGTCAGCATCACCACGGGCTGCTTGTTCACTAATTTGCGAAGGCGTTCCTTGGTGCATGTGTAAATTAACTTTTGGGTAGCGTTTAATGAAAGGCTTAATTACTTGTGGCAAAGCGTAACGAGCTTGGGTATCAGTTGTAGCAATATTCAACTCACCTTGATTTGGCTGAGTATATTCTTCTGAGACTTTTTTTATGCTTTCAACTTTGCCTAAAATATCGTTTGAAATATCAATCACTAATTGGCCAGCGGGTGTGACATGAGTTAAGTGCTTACCGCTACGACCAAAGATTTGAATGCCAAGTTCATCTTCAAGCATTCGAACCTGTTTACTGATCCCAGGTTGCGAAGTGTAAAGGTCTTCAGCCGTAGCTGAGACATTCAAATTGTGTTTTACCACTTCTGCAATATATCTTAGTTGCTGTAATTTCATGCTACGACCTTTACTTTATGCCAAACAGAGTTTGAATTTGGTTTTTTAAGACTTCTAATAAAACTAATCAATTTACAAATTATAGAACTAAAACTGTTTATAAAAAGACTCGTTATAGCTAAATGTTATATACGATCTAAAATATTAATGCAAACAGTAATAAAGAGATTGAGAATTTTGCATGTTCTAAGGCTCTAATGGTAACCTTGCGGACTCAGTCCAAAGTTATAGTAATTCTTAACAAATTGAATAACTTTTTTACGACACTCGCTGTGTCTTGCGCTAAGATATAACTACAAATAAGATAAAAGTGGTACTCAACCACTCTGCTATTAATTATTGAACGGAAACCATATGACCTTTACCTTGGTATTGATCCTGTTAGGTGCACTTTTTATCCTGATCATTGGTATCAGTGTTATTCAGCAACAAAAAGAACGCGCTGAAGCTGAACGCAGAATGGAATTAAAGCGCCATAGAGCAATCATCAACGAAACTGAAGCTGTTTTATCTAACACAGGATTAGCATCATTTCCCAGCAGCGTTATTTTAGTGCTTTACAAGCGAATCAATGAAGCACTGGAATTGTCGTTAACTCACCTAGAAAACCAGCCGCAACAAGCTGACTATCAACGACGCTTAGCTGATATTCAAAACCAAATAACGACACTCAGTTCTAGTCCATCTCAAGCATTAGCTATTGAAAATTTTCGTTTGCCTGACAATGACAAACAAATTTTAGAACTAGTGCAAATGCTTAAAAAGCTTAAGGCGATTATTCGAGCTGAGAACAACAAAGGTAAGCTGGACCCACAAGTCTTCGGTGAAGCTGAAAATCGAATTGATAGCTACCAACTACGTATTAACGTCGAGTCGATGCTTTCGCGTTCTCGCGCCGCTAACTCACTTAAACAGTTTGGTTCTTCTAAACAAATGGTGTCAAAAGCATTGGCAACATTGCAAGCCATTAAAGCTAAAACACCTAACGACCCATTTATTAGCCGCAAAGTGGATGAGGCAAAAGAGTTATTAGAAGAAATTAATTCTCAGCAAAAACAACTGAACCCAGATATTGCTAAAGCGCCTAAAGAGGATGAAGACGATATCGATATGCTGTTTCAGCCTAAAAAGAAGTGGTAATAGCAGCATCCATTATTCATTTAAAAAAGCCTCGAAAGAGGCTTTTTTATTGCGTAAATTAAAAGCTTGTTGAGCTACGCAAGAACTTACATTAACTAGGTTTCTCAAATTGAATACATATGTAGCCAAACACTCTACTTCTAGCTTATAAAGCGCACTCCTCAATCCCTAGTGCTATGTTTACTTCTAGTACAGTTTCCTACATTGACATACAAAATTCGCTGAAATCTTAAGTACAAAAAATGGGACCCAAAGGTCCCATTTTAAAATGCTAACTAAACTAGCTTCAGTTCAGATAAATTAAGAGGCTTTTTTCTTAGCCGCTTTTTTAGCAGGTTTTTTCTTTGTCGATTCGCTTACCCACTTACCACCGATAAACTTCGAAGACCAACCTGTTGCCTTGCCATCAACTTCAGTCGCAACGTATTGCTCCTTAGTTTTTCGGCTAAACTTAACAGCGGCTTTGTTACCATTATCATCAGTAACAGGCGCGTCAGCTAAGAATTGGTACTTTGGCCATAATTGGTCACGGTAAGTAACAAGTTCTTCAACTAAAGGCGCTCTTGTCTCGCGAGATTTAGGGAACGTACTTGCAGCAAGGAAAATACCTGCAGCGCCATCACGCAATACAAAGTGCGCATCTGATTTAGTACATTTTAAATCTGGTAAGAAAATTGGGTCTTCTTTCGGTGGCGCCGCTTCTCCGCTTCTCAGCAGTTTACGGGTATTCTTACACTCAGTATTAGTGCAACCAAAATACTTACCGAAACGACCATTTTTAAGTTCCATATCATTGCCGCACTTATCGCACTCAATGATTGGTCCTTCATAGCCTTTAATTTTGAACTGACCAGCTTCAATCTCATAACCTTCACATGTCGGGTTGTTACCACAAACATGTAACTTACGAGATTCATCGATTAAATAGCTGTCCATTGCTGTGCCGCATTTGCCACAACGATGTTTTGCACGTAATGCATCAGTTTCAGCATCTTCGTTATCGCTAACAGCCTCTTCACCAGGCGTTAAGTTCATGGTGGTTTTACAGCGCTCTTTTGGCGGCAATGCATAACCTGAACAGCCTAAGAATACACCTGTTGTGCCTGTACGGATCCCCATTGGGCGACCACAAGTCGGACACTTGATATCTTCAGCTAGTACCATCTCGTTAAGACGCATACCGCCTTCTTCAGGATCTAGTTCAGCATTTTTTAGTTGCTTAGTTAAATCACCGTAGAAACCATCAAGAACAGTTTTCCACTCCAACTTACCTTGCGCAACGTCATCGAGTGTTTGCTCCATGCTCGCAGTAAAGTCAAAGTTCATAATGTCACTGAAACTTTCGACTAAGCGGTCACTGACAATTTCACCCATTTTTTCAGCAAAGAAACGACGGTTTTCAACTTTGACATAACCACGATCTTGAATCGTCGAAATAATCGTTGCATACGTTGATGGACGACCAATACCACGCTTTTCAAGCTCTTTAACTAAAGACGCTTCACTAAATCGTGCTGGCGGCTTAGTAAAGTGTTGCTTTGGCAATAAATCTTTAAGATCTAATACATCGCCTTTATCTAGTGCTGGCAGCGTATTGTCTTCTTCGTTTTTCTTGCCCATTGGCGGCTGAACTTTCGTCCAACCATCAAATCGCAGCGTACGACCACTCGCTTTAAGCTCGTATTCGCCTGCAGTCACAGTTAAACGCGTCGCATCATATTTAGCTGGCATCATTTGACAGGCGACGAATTGACGCCAAATCAACTCATAAAGACGCTGAGCGTCTCTTTCCATATCAGTTAGAGATGCTGACTGAACGATGACGTTCGACGGTCTGATAGCCTCATGCGCCTCTTGAGCGCCTTCTTTACTTCCATAACGAAGTGGCTGTTCAGGTAAATACTTCTTACCGAACTCAGAACCAATCATATCTCGCACGCCTTCAACGGCTTCTTTACTCAAGTTTGTTGAATCGGTACGCATATAAGTAATATGACCCGCTTCATACAAACGTTGCGCCATCATCATGGTCTTCTTAACACCAAAACCAAGACGCGTACTCGCAGCTTGTTGCAAAGTAGAAGTAATGTATGGAGCTGAAGGTTTACTTGAAGTGGCTTTATCATCACGACCTGTGACAACAAACTTCGCATCTTTCAATGCATCAAGTGCAACTTGTGCTTGCGCTTCATTAATCGGGCTGAAAGCGGCCGACTGAAACTTAGCCACTTGCATTTTTAACTTGTGCTGCTCAGGTGTGGCTAAATCGGCATGAACATCCCAAAATTCTTCAGGAACAAAAGCTTTAATTTCGCCTTCACGTTCTACCACTAGTCGCACAGCAACTGATTGCACACGACCTGCTGATAAACCACGCGCTACTTTTTTCCAAAGTAACGGAGATACCATGAAGCCCACAACACGGTCGAGGAATCGACGCGCTTGTTGAGCATTCACCATATTAGTATCTAGTACTGATGGTTCACTAAATGCATCTTGAATAGCTGACTTGGTAATTTCATTAAAGACAACACGTTGATAACGAGATTCGTCACCACCAATGATTTCTTGTAGATGCCAAGCAATTGCCTCTCCCTCTCTATCCAAATCGGTTGCGAGATAGATATGGTCAGCATTTTCTGCAAGTGCTTTTAATTCTTTAACGACTTTTTCTTTGCCAGGTAATATTTGATATTTGGCTGCCCAGCCTTTTTCAGGATTAATCCCCATACGGGCTACTAATGCGCGTTTATCGCGTTGTAGCTTGTACTTGGCTTTTTCTTCAGGGGCCATTTTCCTAACTTCAGCAGGGGTTTTAGTCGCAACCTTGCTGTCAGGCGATGATGATGTAGGCAAATCACGGATGTGCCCTACACTCGATTTAACGATGAATTCTTTACCAAGGTATTTATTAATAGTCTTGGCTTTGGCCGGCGATTCGACAATAACTAGCGATTTACCCATAGTTTAATTTGCGCCAAAAAGTCTCTGATAGATTAAATTGGTTCCATATATAGAGTGTTGAGACGAATGTTTCAAGTAAATACCTCTATTATGTGCCCAGCGAGCCATTTTTTAATCAATTATAAAAAATGACAAAAAATAATATTGCGTTAATTAAAAGTAATATTTCATTATTTATGGTCTAGCAAGTAAAAGTTGTGCATGTTTAGTCACTTTTTCGATTTTTGCGACCAAAGTCACCGCTTGTTAAGGCCTATTTCATCAGTATACTGGCTGTATTCTTGCATTGCCTAGCAGCAAATGAACTCATTTTCACAACAATTTTTATAACAATAATAAATAAATTTAAGGATAATAAATGAAGCACTTCGAAGCGAACTTTGATGGACTTGTCGGACCAACCCATAATTATGCAGGGTTATCTTTTGGTAATGTAGCCTCATATAGCAACGCTGCGCAAGCTTCAAATCCAAAGTCAGCTGCCAAACAGGGACTGAAAAAAGCCAAATCTCTTGCTGACTTAGGCATGATTCAAGGTGTTTTAGCTCCTCAAGAACGCCCAGATTTATATTCACTTCGTCGTATGGGGTTCTCAGGTTCTGATGCTGAGGTGCTTAATCAAGCCGCTAAGCATGCTCCTGCGTTACTTAATGCATGTTGTAGTGCATCATCTATGTGGACCGCAAATGCAGCGACAGTGTCTCCTAGTGCTGATACTCGTGATGGCAAAGTTCACTTCACACCTGCAAACTTAGTCGACAAGTTACACCGCAGTATTGAACCTATCACTACTGGTAATATCCTCAAAGCGACTTTTAAAGACGAGCGTTTCTTCAAACATCATCAACATTTACCAGAACACGCAAGTTTTGGTGATGAAGGCGCGGCTAATCATACTCGCCTGTGTAATGATTACGGTCATTCAGGTGTTGAGTTATTTGTATACGGCCAAGAAGCCACAAATCCGAATGCGATAAAACCAACAAAGTTTCCAGCTAGACAAACATTAGAAGCATCGCAAGCTGTTGCACGTTTGCATCAGTTAGATGACGAAAGCAGTGTTTTTATCCAACAAAACCCTCATGTAATCGATCAAGGTGTTTTCCATAACGATGTTATTTCAGTAGGTAACCAAAATGTGTTGTTCTATCACGAACAGGCTTTTTTAAATACTGATGCGAAATTTGAAGAAATTCGCCGCAAAATGAATGCTGATGTTCACTTTGTTAAAGTTTCTACTGAACAAGTCTCGATAAATGATGCCGTTAAGAGCTACTTATTTAATACCCAAATTATCACCCTACCCAATGGCGAAATGGCAATCATTGCCCCAACTAACTGCCAAGAAAACCCTGCAGTATTTGCCTACCTAAATGAATTAGTCACGTTAGGCACTCCTATCAAACAAGTTCAATATTATGATGTAAAGCAAAGCATGCAAAATGGTGGCGGCCCAGCATGTTTACGTCTACGTGTTGCTATGAGTGAGTTAGAAGTATCAGCAGTAAATCAACATACACTTATGAATGATGCGTTATTCAATAAACTCAATGTTTGGGTAGATAAGCATTACCGTGACAGCTTAGAAGTAAAAGATTTAGCAGATCCACAACTTATTATTGAATCACGTACAGCATTGGATGAACTCACTCAAATCTTGAAACTTGGTAGTGTTTATCAGTTCCAAAAGTAATATCGATAGTTTTAACAGATAATCATTAATAATTTGATGAACTAAATATCTAGAAATAAAAATGCCGCTCATTGAGCGGCATTTTTAATTATTGAATTCATCAAGGTATTAACTACAAGATATTAATACCAATCGCGAACACTTCTGTAAGAACTCCCTGAGGAGTTTCTGTGGTTACAGAGAAAACGCCAGAATTAGGTTCATCCTCACCTTTTAATGAAACAGCAAAGTTTCTACCTCCATTATGGTTAGAACTTGGCCAAGTGATGGTAGAAGTACTTGTAACAGAACCAGCTGATGCCGCAAAAGTCACAGTAGTACCTGCAGGTAATTGCTGATTATGTAAATCAGACAGCGTAAACGCTACTGATGCGGAACCTTTACCAATTATCTGAATTGGATATGGAACTATTTCACCATCCCCATCACTTTGAACAGCCGAGTGTGATCTATCAACAACAATCGTATTTCCATTTTCGTCTAACCCGTAGTCTTCATCTACAATTAGTATTTCTTCAGGTAAAGTTGCAACAGCTGTACTTCCCGACATTACAATCACAATACTACGTCTTACGAACAAGGATTTCGAATCACTCACACCATCTGCACAACCAGCATGAACAGGATCTGAACAAAGTACACCATTATAAAGCCCATCAGCAGTATCAAAGACTGTATTCACATTAAAGTCTATTAGCTCTTCAAGCGCACCACCATCAAGACCTTTTAATGAGTCTGCAGCTTGTGGGTTAAATACCGTATCTTCGTTGTAATCATTAAATGCATCATCTAAATCAAATTTTTCACCAGTCACATCTGTACCGTTTAAAAACTCATTCATTTCATCAGCATCAAAACGACCATTACCATTTAAATCAGGGAAAGACTCTTCACCAATTGCTGTAGCAGTAATAGTGGCACGACCACCATATGGCTGACCGTAGTAATTACCATAGACAATATTGTCTTCTTCACAGGTAGGGTCTTCTGACTTGTCGGTTAACTTATAACACTTAAGGTTTTGAATTGGACTTAGTATTTGATTTCCTAAAGCATCGTAAAAACTTTTACCTTCTGGTCTTGGTAATTGTGAAGTCCACATAACAGAACATGCGCCATTGATAGTTTGGCATGCGTCTTCAATAGAACCACCTTCAGTAGTAAATGACACCGTCGTTCCATCAGGTACTGGGTTATTGAATGCATCAGCCATTCTGGCTGTCACTTCAACTTTTGCACCTTCATAATTCCAACCTTCTGCATTACGAATAGTTGAAGATAATGAGAAACTGTCTTGATCAGGTATACCTGTTGACACAACTAACTGACTTGATTGACTGGCGATAACAGGTGATGAGCCTTGAATTGTTCCAGTTACTCGAACTGATGTTGCAACCGTACCAGTTGTCACTACAGTTTGGACAATGCCATCGTTGTTTGTAGTCGCGGTAATTGGAGCAATAGATATACCGCCTACCACTGTATTTAATGAAAAGTTTACCGCCTGATTAGCAACAACGTTACTGTTTTTATCTAATACTTGAAACTTAACAACTGAAGACTCGATGCCACCAGTTCCTAAAATACCAATATTTTCAGGTTCTGCTGAAACAAAGACAATACTACCGATATCTGATTGCAATACATTGATAGTTGCTACTGCTGATAAACTAATGCCGCCCGCATTGGCAGTTACATTAATTTGATCTTCACCTACACAGCCTTGAGCAAGATAGGTTGATGTTGCAACACCATTAGATGATGAAACAGGAGAACTTAACTCAGCTTGAGCAGGGCTTTTAGTTGCACAAGTAGAAGAAAAGTTAACATCAATGGGTTGGTTGAATGGATTTCCAGCCTCATCTTGGATCAAAACAGAAACCGTTGCTGTTCCACCTGCTGATAAATCAGTAGTACTGACTTCTGCGACACCGCTAACAAATGGTGAGCCGCTTCCCATGACAACATTTGTTGCGCCTACAACAATAATTGTCTCACCTTTCTCTCCAGTATCCAGAGAAGCTGTTACAGTACCAGCGCCTAAAGAACTACCCGCATAAATATCTACAGAGGCCTTGTTCTCATCATTAGTTACAGCTGAAGTGATCGGTAAATCACCAATCTCTGTACTGAAAGAAACGATAGTAGGCTTATTAATGCCAGTAACTGTCGCAACTAGTACCCCTGGAACTAATGTACTGATCGTGTCAACTTCTTCACCTGCTGCATTAAAGAGTTTCAATGACACTTGAGCTCCACCGCCAGCTTCACCACCATCGCCAACCATGGTAAATGCTACTGTACCAGCTTCACCAGATTCGATACTTGCAGTCACTGAGCCCGAACCTGCTATTTCAGCTGAAAATAAATTAATCGTTGCGACACCATCTGAATTGGTAACCGCTGTTGCAGTCGAAACATCAAACGAGCCTAAATCAGCATTATTTAATTCAAATGTAACTAATTCTCCAGAAACAGCTCCCTCAGTCGAGCTGGTCACTGTGGCAGTTAAAAGAGTGCCAGTTGTAGCATCAACATTCTCAACAGATGATGTTAGTGTTATGCTGATAACTTCTACTGGATCGGTCCCTCCTCCACCATCATCAGAAATGCTTCCCCCACCACTACAAGCAAAAAGAAAAATTGAACTTAAAAGCGCTAAAAATAGTCTTTGTGCTGACCTCATTGTCAGTCTCCCTGTTACATTAAAATCGTACTTAAGATTTATAATAGTTACTTATCTCGCCATATTACACAAAATTCTGGCAACTTTTTTGTTACTCTACTGTTTTCTTCGGCATTTTTCCTTAAAAACTTTAACTTTTATGCCGTTTCATAAGATTTATTTTCCTGCTACGCTTTAAAAGATAAAAAATATAAATCATCAAAAATCGATGAATGAGATTGGAAGGAAGTAGTTTTGAATAAAAATAGTAAGCTTGGTTTAACAAGCAAGATCCTGATAGGTATGGGTGCGGGTATTCTTCTCGGATTGATTTTGAGAAACGTATTTCCAGATAGCCTATTTGTAAAAGATTATATTACTGAAGGTGTTCTACACGTTGTTGGAACCATCTTTATTTCAAGTTTGAAAATGTTAGTTGTGCCATTAGTTTTTGTTTCATTAGTTTGTGGTACTTCTTCCCTAAGTGACCCTTCAAAGTTAGGACGTTTAGGAGGCAAGACCATTGCCTTTTATATGTTCACGACAGCCATTGCACTCACCGTTGCGATTTCATTAGCTATCTTAGTTCATCCAGGTAACGCCTCGTTGGCAAGTTCAGCGATGGAATTCAGCGCTAAAGATGCACCAAGTCTTGCTGAAGTTGTGATTAACATCGTCCCAACGAACCCAATTGAAGCGATGAGCCAAGGTAACATGCTGCAGATTATTATTTTCGCAGTCATCTTTGGTTTTGCTATATCTCATATTGGAGAACGTGGTGCTCGAGTGTCTGCTTTATTTAATGATTTAAATGAAGTGATCATGCGCGTTGTGACATTAATCATGCAACTGGCTCCTTACGGTGTATTTGCGTTAATGGCCAAGCTAAGTTTGACCTTAGGCTTAGAAACATTAGGCAGTGTGGTTCAATACTTCTTCTTAGTTATTTTTGTATTGCTGGTACAAGCACTTGTCGTTTACCCAACATTACTGAAAACCTTTACGGGTCTAAACCCATTCATGTTCTTGCGTAAGATGCGTGATGTACAATTATTTGCATTCAGTACAGCAAGTTCAAATGCAACCTTACCGGTTACGATTGAAACCTGTGAACATCGCTTAGGTGCTGATAATAAAGTCGCTTCATTTACCTTGCCTCTAGGTGCAACTATCAACATGGATGGCACAGCCATCATGCAAGGTGTTGCGACGGTATTCATCGCGCAAGTGTTTGGTATTGAATTGAGCCTAATGGATTATGTTACTGTTGTCGTAACAGCCACATTAGCATCAATTGGTACTGCGGGTGTTCCAGGTGTTGGATTAATCATGCTTGCCATGGTACTAAACCAAGTAGGCTTACCCGTTGAAGGGATTGCACTTATTATTGGTGTTGACCGCTTACTCGACATGATCCGTACAGCTGTAAACGTAACCGGTGATTCTGTAGCAACAGTGGTTATTGCCAAATCTGAAGGTGAATTCAACGAAGAAACTTTCAATGACTCACAAGCAGGTAAAGTTGGTTCAAGCTTTGAAGAGCAAGTTAAAAATGCCTAATGGCAATTAACGAATACTAATAAGTTTATAATCAAAACGTTATTACAACCAAAGGCGCCGTATGGCGCCTTTTTAGTTTTTAAGATAACCTAGCCTGAGCCTATATTTTCAATACTTATATTTAAGTATATTTATTACACTTTAATTCGGATATAAAATGGATTTTGCTCTTCTATCAACGCTCGCTGTTATTCACTGTCTTGCACTCGTTAGTCCTGGTCCTGATTTTGCGATTATTGTAAAAACCTCAACCCAACAAACTCGACAAACAGCATTAATGTGCGCTTTTGGTATCAGCATCGCAATTTTAGTCCACAGTTTGCTGTCGCTTTTAGGGATTAGTTTAATGATCCAACAGTCAGAAATGGCTTATCTTGCAGTACAGATAATTGGCATTAGTTATCTTGCTTACATGGGATTTGGTGCATTAAATTCAGTATTAAAATCATTTAAAACACATTCAAACCCTTCTTCAGCAAATAACAATGCTGTAGGAGAAGACGTTGCGGAAGCGAATCTAGAGCCTAACATAACAAAAAATGTAAAAAGTAATATTGAAAAGGCTAATACTAAAACGGCTAATACTAAAAAGAGTAAAGTTTCAACAGAAAGCTTCAATGTACTCACTCCAGCAAAAGGGTTTCGTTTAGGCTTATACACCAACATGCTTAACCCTAAAGCACTGATTTTCTTTATCACTATTTTCACCGTTTTGGTGACCCCTCAAGTCACGACCGAGACAAAAGTCGCTGCTGCTAGCCTACTATTTATCTTGTCTTTATTTTGGTTTAGCTTTCTTGCGATAGTATTAACAAAGCCCGTGATTCAGCAAAAAATGGCAAAAGGTAGCAGATTAATCGATGCGATAACTGGTGTGATATTCATGGGCGTTGCTATCACGATTTTGGTTAGTTTACTAAATGACTATCTCGCTTAGTCGATCCGTTTACATTAACCCCTGCTAGAAATAGCTGCTTGTCGAACTAGCTATTAACAATTACAGTCAGTAATGGTTAAGTAAAGATAAGTTAATATTTTATCAAATTCATCGTAAGCAAATCGTTATTTAAGATTAACTTACTAATAACTAAACATTGCAAAATCGTTTTTTGTTCCTGAGCTAAATATCGAGTTCACACATTTATTTCTAAGAGTATTAATATGAGAATTTTAGTCATTGAAGACGATCCAATCTTATCCCATCATCTAAACGTACAGCTGTCTGAATTAGGTAACCAAGTACAAGTTGCACTCACTGCCAAAGAAGGCTTTTATCAAGCGACTAATTACCCTATTGATATCGCCATTGTGGATTTAGGCTTACCTGACAAAGACGGAATAACCCTGATATCTGAAATCCGTAATGCGGATGTTAAGGCCCCTATTTTGATTTTGACTGCCAGAGTGAACTGGCAAGATAAAGTCGAAGGATTAAATGCAGGCGCTGACGATTACTTAGTCAAGCCATTTCAAAAAGAAGAACTAGTGGCACGTTTAGATGCTCTAGTTAGACGTAGTGCTGGTTTTGTAAAACCGACAATCAGTAGTGGTACTTTACAGCTCGATTTAGCGGCAAAACAAGTTAGTCTGAATGATGAAAACATGGAAGTGACCGCATTTGAATACCTCATTTTAGAATACTTAATGCGACATTGTCATGAGGTGGTGGCGAAACAACGCTTATTAGACGTGGTCTATGGCGACAAAGAAGGTGACCCTAATACCATTGAAGTTATGGTCAGTAGAATTCGTAAAAAGCTTAATAAAGGTGGGATAGAAAACCCAATTGCCACTATTCGCGGCCAAGGATATAAATTTAATTTACCATGCAGCTAAATTTTATGCCCAAAAAGCGTCTACTCACGCGGATGTTTATTACTTCGTTAACCATCATTGCATTGGTGGGCTTTGGGCTTGCATGGTCTGTGACCATTTTACATGCTCAAAATAGCTATAATAAAGAAACCTCACAACTGATTGCTGAAATGCCTCAAATTGCGGCAGAGCTTAGAGAGCACGATCTCATTCCTGCCGACAATAATTGGCTCAATGAAAATAATAAACAAAAAAGCTATATGATGGCCAGTTGTACACAAACCTTTGACGAAGTTTGGGTTTCCACACTGGCAAAAAAGAGTGGTCTTAACAATATATGTCAGCGATTTGAGTCAATAGCTGACACGAGCCCTCCCTATTACCTCACCATGTCTGATAAAAAGTCCTACTTTGCCTACCTTTTACCCGTTGAGTTAAACCAAACTCAATACAATATGGTGGTATTAAAAGATGCTGATTCTGTTGAAAACGAATTCAAACGCTTCAAAAAGCTCACCTACCTTCGTTTGACTGTCGTGATGATGCTTGCCTTTATATTACTGATTAGTGCCGCCTATTGGGGAATGCGCCCTATGGCAAGACTAAAAAGTGAATTACAAGCCATTGGTGATGGCAAAAAGGAGGCACTTTCTGACGGTTACCCCCATGAACTAGAAGGCGTAACCCAAGCACTAAACCAATTACTAGTCCAGTCAAGCGATCAGCAGGAACGCTACCAAAATGCGATGAATGATTTGGCCCATAGTCTTAAAACACGATTAGCAGCTGTGCATGCCATTACTGATGATCATTCTTTGAGTAAAGCTGATGCCAGTGACAAGATTATGCAGCAAGTGGGTCAAATGGATCAGCTGGTAAAATATCAGTTAAAACGCGCACTGGTTGGGCGCCAAGGCCTAGTGCACGAACAAACACTCGTTCGTCCAATGGTTGAGCAACTTTCGCAAATGTTATTTAAGATTTACCGTGACAAAGGTGTGAAGTTTACGGTTAATGTTGACCCTGAAGTTAGCTTCCCGATTAATAAAGGCGATCTAATGGAGCTTTGCGGTAATTTGATGGAAAACGCTTTCAGACTGTCCATTAGTGAAGTGATAATTTCAGCAAGAATCGACCTTGACGGCAATGCAACACTCATCGTTGAGGATGATGGGCCTGGAGTTGACGATGCGATAAAAGAGCGAATTTTACAACGCGGCGTAAGAGCAGATACCCAATCACCAGGACAAGGGATTGGGCTAGCTGTCTGTAATGAGATTGTAAGCAGTTATCATGGCTTACTGTCTATTACCGAAAGTCATTTACTAGGCGCAAAATTCACCATAAAAATTCCACCACAATAATAAAGTAACGAGGGTTTATCTCCTCGTTATCATTTTATTTATTATTTGATTGGCGCATATAAATGCTCTGCTTTGTTAAACATAATCCATGAAGTCGCAATATACTTATCACTGCTGATAGGTGTATTACCTTTATGGGTATGAGTAAATCCAGCAGGCGCTATTACCATGGTTCCTTTTTGAGGTTTAATCGACTTGTTTTGATAATAAAACTCAGTTTCACCGCCGTCTTCTACATCATTAAGGTAAAACATATATAACAGCACGCGATGCAGTGCTTCATGTGAACCTGTTTGTGGGAAATGTTCTGAATGCCAATGCGGGTATCCGCCGACACCTTGATTGTATTTCTGTAAATTGATTACACCACTTCGATATAAATACTTAGTTAAAGCTTCAGCTCTTGGCTCCCCCAATAAAGCAAAGTTATCAGGTGATAAAGTCGCAGGTTTTCCTTGTTCGTCAGAAACAGACACAGATACAGCTCCCATTAGAGCCATTGGGTATTGTTTAAAGTAATCTGCAGTATGTTTTAAGGTATTTTGTAACAGCTCATTTTTAAGCTGTGTCATATCCTTATGATTATCTAGAGTTAAATCAAAACTTCGTTTCTTATCTCTATCGACTCCTTGACCAGTTTTACCTTCAATAACACCATCATGTTGTTCAAATGCATTGATTAACCTGTCACAGAGATCATCAGTTAATGCATTTGGAATGACTTCAATAAAATCCATATTAAATCAGCACTTTTTATAATGTAATGATAATATGCTGCCATGGAATTGATAAATTGGCAAAACAGTCAGCTCATCATTGGCAATTCAAATTATAAAAGATGGCTTCGGGTACTTGCTTTAACCTATGAAAAACTCTGTAAAAGTTTCTATTAATCAAATTCAAGTGGGTAACTTTATTCGCTTACCTGTCTCGTGGAAAGACCACCCCTTTCTGTTCAGCAATTTTAAAGTCAAAACCCAATCTCAAATTGAATTAATCAAAAGCCTCGGGATTGAACAAGTCTATTTTGATACTGAACGCAGTGATGTGAAGCTACTTGATAAAGAAGAAGCTAAGTCAAAAGCCGGATCGATTAAAGAAGATGGCTTAGATGAACTCAAGCTTGAGATGGATCAATACAAGCAAGATCAAATTGAATCGCAAAAAAAACTTCGTCGCAGTATTAAGAAAACTGAACAACAATTTGACCGTTCTTTATCTATGATGCGATCGACAGTTTCAAAGTTAGGAAGCCGTCCCTTAAACTCTGTTAATGATGCGAAAGACATGGTTAGCTCAATGACAAATATGTTACTGAGCTCTGATGATTTAGTTTTACATTTAATGGGCGACGCTAAGCCCGGTGACTTGATTTACCATCACTCTTTAAACGTTTCCGTTATGTGTATGATGTTGGCTAAAAGCTTAAATTGGAATCGAGAAGATATAGAATTAATCGGTTTAGGTGCCTTATTTCATGATGTTGGCAAACTCAAAATACCCAGTAATATTCTCAATAAGCAAGTGCCGCTAACTAAACCAGAACAAAACCTGATTAAGCAGCATCCATTAATGAGTCTGAACTTTCTCAAATTAGCAGATACCTTCCCTGAGCAAGCTAAACCTATGATTGCTAACCATCATGAATTTATTGACGGTTCAGGCTACCCTAAAGGCTTAAAGGGTGATGATTTAGACAAATTCTCTCAGTTAATCGCTGTGGTCAATGAATACGATGATTTATGTAATGGCACCAAAACCTCAAAAGCCAAAACCCCATACGCATCACTTGGCTTAATTTATAAAAACTACCAAAAAAAGCTTAATACTGAATATGTTGGCAAACTAATCAAAACTATCGGCATTTATCCACCGGGCAGTGTAATTGAGTTATCCAGTGGTCAGTTTGGTATGGTGATGTCGGTTAATCTGAATAAAATCTTATTTCCGCAAATCATGCTGTACGATCCTTTAGTACCAAAAGAGCAAGCACCGATAATTGATTTAGAGCGTGAAGAAATCAGTATCGTACGCTGCTTACCAGTATCAGCCTTGCCTGAAAATATTTTTAAATATCTAAACCCACGAGAGCGAATTAGTTACGGTATCGGTCAGCCATAGTCTGTATATAACAAGCACAAAAAAGCCATTAATAACTCAGTTATTAATGGCTTTCTATCTTAAAGACCAAACCGTTAAATGGCTTTATAACCAACCTTTACGTTTAAAAAATAAATAAGTACCACTGGCACTGGCAAGCATTAACCCAATAGCCATAGGGTAACCAAAACGCCAATCTAGTTCTGGCATATTGGCAAAGTTCATTCCATAACTACTGGCAATCACGGTTGGAGGTAAAAATACCACCGCAGCAACCGAGAATATTTTAATAATTTTGGTTTGTTGAATACCACTAAAGCCCATTGCGGCATCCAGTAAGAAATTCAATTTATCAAAAATGAACTGACTGTGAGGCATTAAGGATTCAATATCAGATAACATCTCACGTAAGTCTTTAATGTTCTCTTCAGATAAATGCTCACGGTAATAACGCTGAATGTATCTTAACGAACGCTGCGTATCGAGCAAACTCAAACGAATTTTACCGTTTGAATCTTCTTGCAAGGTGATCATCTTGAAAACTTCATCTAATTCTTCATCATTAAACACTTTCGAGCTGACATTATCTAAGACCGCATACACGTCTTCGATTAAATCTGATAAATAATCAACTTTCAGATGGAATAACTCCAGCATTAAACCTTGAGGTGTCGTGGCATCTAAACGACCTAAGCGTAAGTAGTTACGCAGCAGGCGAATAAGACCGACATCTTCTTCACGAATGGTCAGTAAAAAATCTTTACGTAAGTTAAATGACACGTTAATTGCACGCACATCAGACCCAGAACGCTGCGGGAACAAAGAGTTAATATGCAGACCATCTTTACTCTGAAAAAAACGTGCTGAGGCTTCAATTTCATTGATATCTTCTTCGTCAGGTACTTCCTCTACCGAAAAACGACTCAACCATTCCCTTTCATCATCATTGGGCTTGAACATATCTAACCATAATGTTTGCTCGGGTATACTGTCGTGAACATTGAGTTCGTGGACCGTTAACTTTCGCTGATTATAAACATAGGCTGTTATCATGCTTCCCCCCTAGTAACCACTTAAAAAGCAATCACCGTCAATAGGTTAAATTTTTGGCTAGTGTACTAAAATAATCTAAAAATAAAACTGATAAATGTCATAACAAGCAAATAACATCGAATATTAACTGAAAACCTTAATTTCACATATTAAAAGCAAAAAAAAGCGTCCAAATGGACGCTTTAATTTAAATTTGATGTTTTATTCACCTTTAAGGCGACGATCTAACTGATCTTTTAAGTTTGCTGGTACACCTTTAATCAATAAGGTATCTGAAATAGGATCATATATGACTCGTTCACCTAAATGGCCGCCATCAAAACTTAGTGTCACGCCGCCACCAGTACCTGAAAACTTCTTCAAGGTGCGTAAGCTAGCTTTATCGGCAGGAAACTCTTCATCTAATTCATAAGTTCCACCACAGGCAAAGTCATAAAAAGAATCCATACCCGAGTCAGCAAGTTCATCAGCTAAATCTTTTACTTCAATGTCAGCACCTTCATCAGCGCGTTCACTGCAGTAATCAAACACTTTATCACGGCATTGTTGGCGTTCATCTTTAGTCAATTCACTGCTGGCAACAAAATCCTCAACAGCGTGCATTAAGGTTTTATTCTGTGCTTTAGTGTTAACACCTTCAACACAACCCATGAAATCTAAGAAGAAATCAGCCACTTTACGGCCTGCACGACCGCGAACAAATGAAATATATTTGCGCGATTCTTTATCTGCTTGCCATTCTGTTAAATCAATACGTGCAGCTAACTGAACATTAGTTAGATCCAAATGATTATTCTGCGATAGCTCCATATCATCTAAAACAGTCATCGATGGTTTAGCATTCAATAAGGCAACAAATAAATAGTCACTTGTCATGCTGGTATAACATGACATCAATAAAAAGCCACCTTGGCTAAAGTCATATTTTGCGAGTTCCTCTTGGAGTAATTTACTCGCCGCACTACTGAACTCAACAAAGCCTAACTCGCCGCTACGATATTCATTTAATGCATTAGAAAAAGCCGGATTTGCTTCACCATCTTCGCCATGAGTACCAAAGAAACCAAAGCCTTTACCCGCTTTTCCAGTGTAAGTTTGATGTAATTCTTCCAACATAGACTCAACAGCATTGCTATTTAATAGCGGCTGCGGTCTAAGACGACAACTTAACTGTCCCTGACTGTCTTGGGAAATTTCGTGGATAATTGCTTGCTCGATATTGATGCTCATAAGCCCTGACTGATCTCTATTAATGGAAGCGAAATAGCGTTCAATATCATAACAGACCAGAGTAAAAAGTCTTAAAAAATCTTCGCGAAAATGTGCAATTACAAATCAGTTAAGCTAAATAAACTTCAGCAAAGCGATAAGAGCCAAAGGGGTTAATAAACCCAGATAAACCGCTGAGATTTGATGTAATTTTGAACATTAGAAACTTGCAGCAACAGCGGATGAAATCCGATATAATAATGGGCTAATTCATTACTTTTTGAACTTTTCTGATTATGGCTATCCAATCTAAATATACCAACACCCAAGTTGAAGCATTAATAACTGAGCTTTTAGCAGTACTTAATAAGCACCAAGCACCAACTGATTTAAGCCTGATGGTATTAGGCAATTGCGTTTCACACTTACTTGAAAACAAAGTACCGAGTGAATCTCGTCAAGCGGTAGCTGAACAGTTCGCTAAAGCATTAGCACAATCAGTTAAAGCTGACTAAGTAAAACTCAAGACCCAAAGATAGGTCTAAGTTAAAGATCAAACTAAGCGCCATTTAAATTGTTCAAAGATATGCTATTTTTATACTTTGCATCAGGGCTAATAGATTTTGATTCCAGATAGGATTAGGAAAACGATACCGCATGGTTGAGCGTAAAAAACAGATGACCCGTGACAAAGTGTCACGCCTTGTAAATTGGGGCCATTGGTTTGCCTTCTTTAATGGCTTTTTAGCTATGATAATTGGCGCCCGCTATTTAAGCAGTGTAGGTTACCCAGAAACCATTATTGGTTGGGGTTACCTGGCTATTAGCACCATTGGTCATTTCAGTTTTTTAGCCTTCATTGTCTATGTCGTCTTTCTATTCCCTATTACCCTTTTACTACCCTATTCAAAAATATTACGCGGTTATGCCGCACTCGTTGCGACATTAGGCCTGTGTATTTTGCTTTATGACACCATTGTCTTTGATGATTATGGTATTCATTTAAGTCCTTTTGCGTTCGATCTTGCCTGGACAGATCTCAATGCTCTGTTAAAAAGTACCTCCTATATCGCTACCCCGACAGCGATTATATTAATTGAACTGACCGCTGCTAATTTTATTTGGAAACGAATTGAAAAATTAGAGAAAAAGCAGTTTGGTAATAAAGCAATAGCCTTCGTCGGCATATGCTTTATCAGTAGCCATTTAGTCCATATTTGGGCAGATGCCTCTGATGTAACTCAAATTACCCGTTTTGATGACACTTACCCGCTATCTTATCCTGCTACGGCGCGCTCTTTCATGGAGAGCCACGGCATTGAAGGAACCAATAGTGACGATAACCGATATCAAACCAAATCAAGAAACCTCAGCTACCCAATACTGCCTTTGCAATGCAAAGATCCTGCACTACTTTCACAACAAACTAATGTGCTAATTGTTTCTGTTGATGGTTTAAGAGCTGATATGGTCAATGAACTCACCATGCCATTCTTAAGCCAATATCAGAATGACAATAAACAATTTACTGACCATTTCAGTGGCGGAAATCAATTTAAAACCGGCATGTTTGCCATGTTTTATGGCTTACAGGGTAACTATGGTGATAGAAAAGAGTTTTATCACACGCCGCCAGTTATGACTGTGGCGATGGATCAAGCGGGTTACCAGCAAGCTATTTTTCTATCTGAAGAAAATGAAAAAGTATTCGACAATCGCTCAATATTTGACGGACTCTCTGTCATAACTAACGAGAGTGAAGAAGGCAGCGCGCAAACAGACATGAAAAATGTTCAGGCGTTTATTGATTGGAGCGCAAGTCAGCAATCTCATTGGTTCTCGCTAGTCAATTTATCTGCCCCAAAACATTATGACACCCCAATTGGCTTTTTAGGGATTGAAACGATTAAGCCGCACATTGATGTAAAGCCAGCACAAAAAGTATTGTATAACCAATATCGACAGTCTTTGTACTTTATTGATCAACAACTTAAAGAGTTACTTAATCATGTTGGTGATGACACTCTGATCATGATTACTGGTACCCATGGACAAATATTTAGCAGTAACCCATCTGAGGTTAACCAAGATCTTTCCCCTGGTAATGTTAAAGTGCCGTTTGTCATGCATTGGCCAAAAGTATCTGCTGATACTGTCAGCTATCGCACCAGTCATTTTGGTATTGTACCGACAATAATGAGCCAAGTATTACATTGTAATAACTCAACTACGGACTACAGTTCTGGCTATAGCCTGCTACAACCTAGTCAGCAAAAATGGGTTTATATTGGTGATAGCCGCACCTTTGCTATTTATCAAAAATCTGAGATTACTGTTTTAGACCGCCATGGGAAATATCGTATTTATGATATTAATTACCAGAAACAACTTAAACAAAAACTGAGTGCTCCCGAGCTTATTCAAGTGATGCGTGAAGGACGAAGACTTTACAATCAATAATATAAAATTGATTTATCGTTTACTTAACAATCGATTGAAAGTATTTTTCACCAAACAGGTTGCCTGAAAAATACCTTATTGATAGTCTATGCAGCGAAACAGAATGCTCGGGATATGGCCTAGTCCGGTAAGGCGCTTGTCTGGGGGACAAGAGATCACAGGTTCAAATCCTGTTATCCCGACCACTTTTTTTCACCTCTGTAGTTTCCCTTGTTTTTATTCTCAGTTAATTCGATTAAACCTAGACTATTAGACCTTTGTCACCTAAAGCACACTTCAAAACGCCGTTTTGTGATTTACGCATGAGAATATATTCTCCTTTGCCGCTATATTGCCGCCTCTTAGCCTAATTTCACTTAAATTTGTAGAAGGAAACTACCATGTGGTGGCGCCTTGTTTTTATCACTTTAGCTTATATATTACTGGCAGCGCATTTCATGCGTTACGGTCAAATAAATCTAGCAGTGTTGTGCACCATGTTGCCGTTGCTGGCATTACTCAAAAATAACTTCATAAATCGTATCCTTCAATTAGGTCTCCTCGCTGGCACATTTGGCGTCTGGGGCGTTGTTACTTTCCAATATATTGACCTTAGAATTTCCATGCAGCAAGACTGGTACTTGCTCGCCGTAATTATGGGCAGTGTTATTGGCTTCAGCTTATTCTCAAGTTACTGTATAAATGGCTTAGTGAAGCCTCCAAAACATAAAAATTGTTTATTTAGATAGCCAGAATTAGACACAAAAAAGCCGAGTTCAACTCGGCTTTTTTGTGTCTGGCAAGCGGTATTTTTGCCAAATAATTTTGTTAGCTAATGCCTAAGAACGCATTCACAATACTGAAGTAAATCCACATACCAGAAATATCGACAATCGACGCCAGTAATGGGCTAACAAGTACTGCGGGATCTAATTTACATGCTCTAGCAATAATTGGTAACACACCACCAAGTGTTGTTGATATGCTGATTTGAATAAACAATGCCACAGCAACTGCACTGGCAATAAGCTCTAACTCAAAGCCCCCAGTTGACATACCATCACTGAAAAACATCACCCTTGCGACAATAACCAGCGCAATCACCAAACCAATAATTAACGCCACTCTGCTTTCTTTCCAAAGTACTGACAACCACTGACGCTTTTTAAGCTCACCAGTGGCGAGTGCTCTAATCACTAAGGTTGCCGCTTGAGCCCCAGTGTTGCCGCCAGCAGCAGCAATAACAGGCATATAAATCGCTAACAGCATTAATTGGCTCAGGGTATCTTCATAACTGGCAATAATTAACCCTGATACAATCCCTAACAACGCTAAACCTATAATCCAGCCTATTCGCTGCTGAACGTGGGCGAAAACCCCTGTGTTTAAATAGCCTTTGTGGGGTTCAACCTCTGAGAGAATGATCCCTAACTGATGAGCAAAATGCCTTGCTCTAACATCTTCACCAACAATATCTAATTCAGCAATCAACTTTTGCACATGCACAACAGAGCACCCACCAAGAATATTAACTGCGTCTTCAATAGGCATTGAGGTCAACAACGCTATTTGTTCATCTTGAGTGTATTGAGTAAATATTTTGGTATTTGGGGTAGACTCTTCATTCGGTAATGACACTGAATCATAAGCTAAGGCTTTATTCATTAGCTTCATGGTATATCTCTCTATCATGTATAGCTTAACCAACCAATTGATAAACGGCAGGTATTATCCATTAGCCACCTTTAAAAGATGCTAATCATTTTAAATACAAATGTATTTGTGGTGTCGAGTAGATATTTGGGAGAAAAAATAAAAAGATAACAGCATATTGAATGTGTTCTAAGCCACTGAAGGGCTCGACAAAATTGACAGGCCGACAGGTGTTATTTTTCTCCCTTTCTACTAGGAGGATAGTCGGTCGTTTTCATTCTCGTCTCCAAATATGACTGGTTATTCCAGCGCCGCGTAATATATCAAAGAGATACGGAAAGTAACAAGAAACCAATATGTGAAAAAGCCAAAAATAACAAAGGTATGACACAAAATCAAAGTCAGTAAACAGAAGCGGTTTAGCCTCCCTTTATTGATAACAAAAAATCAATCAAGGTTTCAGCGGGAGCACTAAACCAAACTATCTCTGGCTATAATTAAGATCTATAGTAAAAGTCTATCGTTAAGGACTAATGCAATAAGCTTATGAAACGAGCTTATGTAAAACGTTTAGGAAAAAACTATGCTCTACCAAATAGCCACTGTTTGATAGATTTTCGTCTGTACCAAAGTAACAAAGCGAAGATGCCAATATAAATACTGGGTTCGATAATTTCAGATTTAACTGACCAGTAAAAATGGATCGGCGCGAGTATTGCCATAACATAAATCCAATTATGCAAAGACTGCCAGCGTTTTCCCAGTTTACGCTTTACCGCTTGAAAAGACGTTAATGCTAACAGCGTAGCAATAATCAAACTGGCAGCGCCGACTAAAATATACGGACGTTTAACAATCTCTTCAAACAAAAATCCCCAAGCAAAAAGTAAATCTAAACTAATAAAGGCGGCAATATGTAAACAAGCATAAGCAAACACATATAAGCCCACTAACCTTCTAGTTTGCAGTAGCAAGCCTTGCTTAAATCGCTTAGCAAGCGGTGAAATTAGCAAGGTTACCACTAAAGCATTCAGCGCGCCCATGCCTGTATAATGAATAATATACTGCACTGGATCACCACCAGCATTATCAGTTAACACCATCAAAACTAGATAAATTATTGGGCTTAAAAAACTAATATGCAGGCATACTTTAAGCCAAAATAATCCTCTTTGAGTTAAGCGCTTCAATAGAACTTCCTTAAATCTAAACCTTTATACAGATCGGCTACTTGTTCACCATAGCCATTAAACATTTGTGTCGGAATTCGTTTCGCTGAAAATAACCCACCCTCACCAATACTTCGCTCAGAGGCTTGTGACCACCTTGGATGATCGACTTGCGGGTTTACATTGGCATAAAAGCCATACTCATGTGGTGCCAATTGGTTCCAACTGGTTGGTGGCTGTTTATCAGTTACGCGAATTTTAACCACTGATTTAATGCTTTTGAAACCATACTTCCACGGTAGAACTAAACGCACTGGCGCTCCATTTTGTGGCGGTAAGGTTTTGCCGTAGAGTCCAACGGCTAAGAATGGTAATTCATTCATCGCCTCAGCAATCGTTAAACCTTCAACATAAGGGTAATGAATCCCCCCGCCCATTAAACGATTCCTTTGACCTGGCATCTGATCTGGGTCGAATAGAGTTTCAAATGCAACATGAGTCGCTTTATTCGACACTCCTGCCATCTTAAGTAATTCAGCTAATGAAAACCCTACCCAAGGAACAACCATCGACCATGCCTCTACGCAGCGTAAACGATAAATCCTTTCTTCAAGATCAAATTTGGTGGTTAAGTCATTCAAATCGAGCGTTAACGGCTTATCCACTAAACCCTCAATCCTGAGCTCCCATGGATTAACTTGAAACTGCTGTGCATTGTCAAACGGATCTTGTTTGCTGGTACCGAACTCATAAAAGTTATTATGGCGAGTGATTTTATCTTCAGGGGTTAAACGATCAACTATTTGGAATTGATTAGGCTTACTGTAATCAAGTCCCTGTAAAGCAAAAGGAGGCTTTTCTTCGCCGCCAAACAAATCAAATAATCCTGCTTGAACTTGTCCTGGTAAACTTGCCCCTAAAGCGCCAAGACCAAGTGCTTTAATGATGTTACGTCTATCACTAAATACACTTTCAGGTGTCACTTCATTTTCCTTAAGAGACCAAGAAGGCGTATTGCCAACGCCCTTAGTAAAGCCTTTTTTAGACACCATAAACTACTCCTTACTATTCCCGAAAAACGAGATTATTCACTGCGATTAACTATAAGACAGTTTAATACGAATATAAATTTCAAAAAGTTTAGCTTTTGAGTTTATTAATTATGCGCTTAAGTATTAAATCCACTTTAACTCCCTTGCGCCCATACTAGCGGCATGAGAATCTTAAGCATCATTTTTATCTGGTCGACATCATGACGCTTCCTACTTCTTTATCTATCGCTGAAATCATCGCATTATCCGCAGCGGCCTTTTTAGGTTTACTCATAGGCGCATTACTTAATCAACGGTTAACTCGTCAACGTTGGGAACTACATCGAGACAAAATTGCGGCTGAGATGACTCAGCAACAATCTGATTTTGAGATAAAACAGCAGCTATTAGCGCAACAGATTGAAGACAAAGAACAAGCACTGGCTCAAACAAGAGAAAGATCAGAATTACTCATTGCCCAATTATCAAAATTAGAAGCTCAAGCCGAGCGTATTCCTCAATTAGAACAAACCTTAGCTGACGGCCAGCGTAAGTTCATGGAGACTCAACTGGCACTTTCAAAATCAAATGCGATGCAACAAAGTATTCAAACCCAAGCGAATACCGAAAAAGTCGCATTGAATGACAAAATAGCTTTACTAGAAAGTGCAGAAGAAAGATTAAAGCTACAATTTGAAAACCTTGCTAATCGTATTTTTGAAGAAAGAAGCGAAAACTTTAAACAGCAAAATGTCACTCAAATTGATGGCGTTCTAGGGCCGCTTAAACAACAACTTGAAGGCTTCAGACAACAAATCCGCGAATCCTATACTCAAGAGCAAACTGAGCGAAGTGCCTTAAAGCACCAACTTGATCACCTTAAAGATCTCAACCTTAAAATGAGCCAAGATGCAATTAACCTCACCAAAGCGCTTAAAGGTGACAATAAGCAACAAGGTAATTGGGGTGAAGTTATTCTCGAGCGTGTACTGCAAGAAAGTGGTTTGCGTGAAGGTCATGAATATGACACCCAACAAGATTTAAAAGATGAGCAAGGCAAACGCTTTAAACCTGATGTCATTGTTCACCTTCCAGAGCAAAAAGATGTGGTCATTGACGCAAAAATGTCACTGGTTGCCTACGAGCGATTCTTTAATAGTGATGATGAAATTGTTCAACAGCAAGCGATTAAAGAACTGGCCTTATCGATTCGCCAGCACATTAAGGGCTTAAGCCAAAAGGATTATCACAAACTACACGGTCTTAAGAGCCTTGATTATGTGTTGATGTTTATTCCAATCGAACCTGCATTTTTATTAGCACTTGAGTCAGACCCTGCTTTGGTAAGCTTTGCCCTTGATCATAATATTATGCTTGTCAGTCCAACAAACTTATTAGTTGCTCTGCGCACCATTAACAATATTTGGCGTTATGAATATCAAAATCAAAATGCTCAAAGCATTGCAGCTCAAGCAGCTAAGATTTACGACAAGTTATGCGGTTATGTTGAAGACATGGACAAATTAGGCCGCGCGTTAGAAACCGCAGACAAAACATATCAGCAAGCCATGAGTAAATTGTCACAAGGTAAAGGCAACCTAATAAGGCAAGCACATATCATGCAAAACCTAGGGGTCGAAACCAGTAAAAATTTAGATCCACAACTCATTAATAAAGCATTAGATGATTCAAAAGAGCACTAAAGGGTATTTTAAAACGATTAAAACCGATTTAGCAGCGCATAAGTGAGCATTTGCACTATTATTTTTGTTGAGCTTACCTGAAACACAGGGTAGAAATACTTAAGCCGTATTATTCCAACTGGCGAATAATACCAATACTATAAATACTAAAGTTGAGTTTTCGCAACGAAGTCGTACTGAGACGGAGATCTCATTATTATGCGTAACATGGTGTATTTTTCAATTGTCACGGTTGCTCTGCTATTTTTGCAGGGCTTTAGTCATTGCGTTAGCGCTAAAGAAATCACTAATAGCGCTCAACAGCAGCTTTATCTGGATGCACGTATAGCACTGGATAAAAAACAAATGAAAACTTACCAAAAATTACGCCAGCAGCTTGGTGATTACCCACTTAATGTATACCTTGATTATCATGAAAAAAGTGCAAGCATATCAAACCTTAATGGCAAGCAAGCCCATCAAGCCATAGAAGCATTCAATCAAACCCCGCTATACAATACCCTGCGCTATCGGTATTTGAAAAATGCAGGTAATCGAAAACAGTGGGACAACTTTCTTGCCATCTCACCGACGGTCCCTAACGATACAGCTTTGCAGTGTTATTACTTTCGCGCCCAATTGTCCCAAGGTAATGAAAAAATTGCCTACGACGGCGCAGAAAGGTTATGGCAATATGGCCGTTCTCGTCCAAAAGAGTGTGATGTTTTATTTAGCGAATGGACTAAAGCAGGTAAGCGAACTCAAGCATTAATATGGTCAAGAATGCTATTAAGCTTTAATGAAAGCCAATACGGTTTAACTCAATATCTGGCTAGAAAGATTACTAAGAATAAAGCTGAAGCAGATCTGCTTATTTCGGTTTATCGCGACCCGAATAGCTTGCGTCATACTCGTAAGTTTTCGTCTAAATCTCCCATGGTTGGCGACATTGTCACTGTAGGGCTGCGCAAACTGGCACGCAAAGATTTAAAACAAGCAGTCAAACTTTACAAAAAGTATGACAAAGCGAATCGCTTTAATGCCATTAAAGGACAACAACTTAATCGTTATATTGTCCGCCGTGCTTTAATCTACAAAGAAGCTGATTTACTTGAACATATCGACGCGAGCTTACCTATATTAGACTCAGATGACTTGTTTCAAATTCGTCTACGTTGGGCCATTAGTGAAAAAGACACTGCCACCATTAAACATTATCTCGCATTACTAAGTGACGACGTGATTGATGATTCCCGCTGGCAATATTGGCAAGCACGCTATCTTGAAGAAAACGCTAAAAATGATGCCGATAAACAAACATCAGCACAGATTGCCAAACAGTTAAGTCAAGCGCGTAACTTTTACGGTTTTCACACCGCACAAACCATCAAAGCGCCCTTGGCAATGAACGATGACAACTTACAGTCAAACCCTGTTCTTGCCGCGAGATTAAATGATGATCCAGCCATGGCGAGAATTATTGAACTGATTGCCATGGATAAAACCCGTGATGCTCGCAATGAGTGGGTGCACATGCTTCGCAGGCAGAGCAATCCAATGCGTGCAGAGTATGGACTGTATGCCCTTGAGCAAGGCTGGTTTGATTATAGTGTTGAAGCCAGTATTCAAGCAAAGCAATGGAACAGTTTACAACTACGTTTTCCTCCTGCTGCCCAAGCTGAATTTGAAAAGGCCAGTAAAATATATAAGGTCAATATTGACGAAGTGCGCGCTATCGCACGGCGTGAAAGCGCATTTTACCCCTATGCTACATCAGGTGTCGGTGCCCGTGGTTTAATGCAACTAATGCCAGCAACCGCTAAAGAAACCGCGCGAAAAAACAAACTTACATTTAAACGTAAAACTGATTTATATCAGGTTGAATACAACGTACAACTGGGCAGTGCCTATTATGCTGAACTACTTAAACAATTCGATAATAACCGCGTATTAGCCTCTGCTGCCTATAATGCTGGGCCACATCGTGTGAAGCGTTGGCTTAAAGAATCAGACGGTAAGTTAGACGTAATGAGCTTTATCGAAACGATTCCTTATAAAGAAACCCGAGAATACGTCCAGGCGGTACTCAGTTACCGTTTGATATACCAACAATCCCATAGCCCTGAAAGCAGTATGTTTAGCACTAAAGAGCTTAATTTTATGTATTAAATGTTTTGTACAAAATTAACGCAAGATTTAATAAACATTTACAGCTTAATGCCGTTAAGTGCTTTCCTTCTAATTAATGACAAGGTAACGTTATAGTTTCGATGTATTTGTTAACAAATATGGCCAAACCATTTGTTAACTAACGGAGTCCTGAGTGCCAGCGTCAAAACTAAAACAATTATTATCGCAATTAGAAAGTGTATTACTGGGTAAACCTGAACAAATTAAACTGGCGGTTGCCTGTATTTTGGCAAAAGGTCATTTATTAATTGAAGATTTACCCGGCATGGGCAAAACCAGTTTATCCCAAGCGCTTGCCACCTCTTTAGGCATGAGTTATCAACGCATCCAGTTCACCAGTGATATGTTACCTGCCGATATTCTTGGGGTATCAATTTACCAACAGGAGCAGCAAGAATTTACTTTCCATCCTGGTCCCATTTTCAATCAGATGTTGCTAGCTGATGAAATCAATCGTGCAAGCCCTAAAACCCAGAGTGCATTGCTTGAAGCCATGGCTGAGCGCCAAATCACCTTAGACAGCACCACTCACCCATTACCAAAACCTTTCTTTGTTATCGCAACACAAAACCCTATCGAGCAATCAGGTACTTTTCCTTTACCTGAGTCGCAATTAGACCGCTTCATGATGCGTATTTCGATTGGTTACCCAAATGAGCAAGCAGAACTGGAAATGCTCAAAGGACTCACTTCACGAAATACTGCTGAGCCTTTAGCACAATGTTTTACACCCAATGAACTCATCAGCTTACAAAATCAGGTACAAAAGGTCAGTGCTTCTGATGCTGTGCTTAAATACCTTATTCATTTAGCCCAGTTCTCTCGCCAGCAAGCCGATGGCAATGGCCTGTCACCTCGAGCGAGTATTGCCTTAATGGACGCAGCTAAAGCATGGGCATTTATTCATCACCGCAATTATGTAGTGCCTGAAGATATCCAAGCGGTATTTCACTGCGTGGCTGAACACCGTATTCGCACTAATAATCAGTTACAAGGCCAAGCCTTGTCAGATCATATTCTTGCCAGTGTTAACCCAATTAGTTAACTAGCATGAAAAAATCAGTAAATACTGAAGCCCATTATCAGCCTAAGCCCAAATGGTATACACGCTTTATTCCCCAAAGAATTAAGCAACGTTGGGGCCGCTGGCTGAATAAGCGGATCCCTCCCAATAAACAGGTTACCCTGACTCATAAGAGTATATTTATTTTACCCAGTGGCTTTGGCATAGCGTGGTTTATGCTTATTGGCGTGCTGTACCTTTTTGGCACTAACTATCAAAATAACTTAGTTATCGGTTTAAGCTTATTACTGGCGAGCCTGCTGCATACCTGCATTATTTACAGTTATAAAAACCTCGCAGGGTTAACTTTAACCTCGCAAACGCCACCAGAAACCCAAGCTAACCAAAGCATTGCTTTTCCTGTGACCTTAACCAGTAAAGCAAAACCAGATAACAAACATACCAGCCATCAACAAATCTGCCTTAACTTTGCAGAGCAGCGACATGTGCGCCTGACTGATATTGGTGAGTCTAGTCAATCAAGTATCACATTCACACCTCAAGAACGAGGTCGTTTCAACCCCGGGCGCATTAAGGTGTCATCTAATTTTCCATTGGGTCTGTTTCGTACTTGGACTTATGTTGATTTAGATATTCACCATATTATTTATGCCGAGCCAAAAACTAGCCAGGTCTCGTTAACCAGTCTCGATGACGATAACAGCAGCGAGTTTGAGCATGGGAAATTACAATCTGGTGTCGATGATTACAAAGGCTTAAAAACTTATGTAGAAGGTGAATCGTTAAAACAAGTCGCTTGGAAACAATGGGCTCAAGGTCGAGGAATGCTCACCAAAGAATTTGCTCAGCCAGAAGGAAAACCTGTGTGGTTAAGCCTGGACGATACCGATGGTAATAGCCTTGAACAAAAACTCAGCAAATTGGCATGGCAAGTTAATGTGCTATCTCAAGGGCAACAAGTATTTGGTTTAGCCCTTAAGCAACAAGTGATTGAACAAAATAGTGGTGAAATACACCGTAAACAATGCCAGCAATTAATCGCCTTATATGGCAAAAAAATCACTGATGCAACGGTAGAAACAGGAGTCAATGATGAAAAGTAATGACTCATTTTCTCAAACAGCTCAGGCGAAAAATGATAAAAAGCAATTTATCGAGCAAGATAACTTTAACGAAAACATAGGCCGAAATACCCTATTTTGGTTGTTGATGACTAATGCATTAGTGCTATTTCCCCTTTATCAAGATGCCACCTTATGGAGCATTGGCATTTGCGGTATTTGTTTTGTTTGGCGTGTCGGTATTTATTTCGGCAAAGTCGCCGCACCGCCCAAATTACTGGTTACCAGTCTTGCTGTTGGCGCCGCAGCCACCTTGGCATTGGTGGCTAAAGAAATCGGTATGCTTAATGCGCTAGTTAACTTACTTTTACTTGGGTATGCACTTAAATACATAGAAATGCGTCAAATACGCGATGTAAAAGTCGTCGTGCTAGTGGGTTATTTTCTTATAGCGTTTGCCTTGCTTGAACGACAAAGCATTTTAGACACCATTCAATTGTTGTTTGTTTGTCTTGTTAATACCTGTGTACTAATCAGCGTGTATCAACATAGTAGCCGCAAAATAAACTTAAGTTTTGGATTCAAACTTTTTTTGCAAAGTTTGCCGCTGGCGCTATTACTATTTGTGGTATTTCCAAGGCTGCCACCTTTGTGGCTTGCACCAAGCATGAAAAACGCAACAACGGGCCTTTCGGATGAAGTCTCACTGGGCGATATCAGCAAGCTAACTCGCTCACCTAGTCTCGCATTTCGCGTCGGCTTTGATAACGAAACCAATAACACCGATAAATTACAGTTAGTTCCCAATGAGCAACTATATTGGCGCGCGCTCGTGATGGAAAATTACGACGGAACAACCTGGAAGCAATCAAATTTCAGAAAGAATGAACAGCGGATTTCATACGGGCCTTTACCTAAACGTAAATTGCCACATACCATTGAGCAGTCGAATCCATATAATTACCAAGTTATCACTGAGCCAACTTATCAAAAATGGCTGTTTGGTTTAGATCAATCTTTTACCAACACAGAACAAGTAGCTGAACTTAATGACTTTCGACTGTTTTCATTACGTAATATCGACCAACGCTTTAGCTACCGCGTCACGTCTTACCCTAATAGTTCACTTGAATTGTCATTACCACCGATAGCCAAGCGGATAAATTTGACTTTACCAAAAGAAACTAACCCTAAGACACAAGCATTAGCCCAACAATTTGCCAAAGATTACCCTCTCCCACGTGATCGTATCAACGCGATGATGGCCTATTTTGCAGAGCAACCTTATTTCTATACCTTAAGTCCGCCGCCCATCGGTGCTAACCAAGTGGATGATTTTCTATTTGATAACAAAGCTGGTTTTTGCTCTCATTACGCGTCCGCATTAGTGTTTATGGCGCGCTCAAGTGGCATACCAGCACGTATGGTGGCAGGTTATCAAGGCGGCGAATACAACCCTAAAGCCGGTTATTACAGTATTTACCAATATATGGCACATGCTTGGACTGAAGTCTGGTTAGAAGGACAAGGCTGGGTCCGTTTTGACCCAACAGCGATGATTGCCCCAAATCGAATTTTAGATGGCTTTGATGCCATGTTTGCTGGCCAAGATAGTTATTTACAAGACAGCCCATTTACCAGTTTACGCTTTAAAGAAATCCCTTGGCTTAACAACATCCGCTTGCAATTGGCCAGCTTAGATTTTTATTGGAGTGTTTGGGTTTTAAGCTTTGATGAAGAGCGCCAGCAACAGGTATTAAGTGAGCTGTTAGGCGAAGTAAACAGCAGCAAAATTATTGTTTTAATGATTATTAGCTTTAGCATTATTGCTTTAATCATTGCCTATTTTGCTGGCGTGTTTAATGTTCGCCCTAAACAAGACCCGATCATTAAACGTTATAACCTGATTTGCACTAAGTTAGCCAAAAAAGGTTACTCACGGAACACCATGCCCCCCCAAGCCTTTGCTACTTTTATGCATCACACAGTGAGTGAGCAACAACCACAATTAGCCGAAGATTTTAACAAGATGACAGAGCACTTTATTGCACTGCAATATCAGCAGTTGAGTGATAAGCAGATAGAACAACATCAAATCTTGTTTAAACGCTACTTTAGAAAGGTAAAAATGGGCTTGTGAGTTTAATTTTGGAATTCATGATGCAAACGCTTGCCAATAGACCATATATACAATTAATCCATAAGGTTATGAAATGAAAAAAGTACTAATATTACCGCTATTATTTATGACGTTTAGCGCACCTGTAATGGCCGAAGAAGCCGCAATAGACAAAATGTTCAAAGTCATGAATATGGACACTCAGATGAATGGCGGGTTCGAGGCAATGCTCCCTGTCATTGACCAGATGTCTGCCCAATTTCAATTAAATGAAGCAGGTAAAGCAGAGCTTAAACAAATCTTCCGCACTTGGTTTAATGAAGATATTGATCGCGCCAAAATAATCAATGAAATTAAAGCACTGTATTCAGAGTCTTTCACAGACGATGAACTTAAAGCAGTCACTGAGTTTTACCAAACTCCTGTTGGTCAAAAATTCTTAGAGAAATCCCCCCAGTTGATGCAATCGGGCGCACAAATTGGCATGCAAGAAGCACAATCTAAACAAACTCAACTGATGGAACGAGTTCAGCCATTTCTAGAAAAACATAGTGTTCAGCATTAATCATTTATATTCGTTTAATTGAGTAAAACTAAAGATTAACGTCGTGGCGCTTCGCCCACACCAGACCAAAAGGGTATCAACAGCAATACCCTCTTGGAACACCCCGCAGCCCCTCCGAAAAATGCTGAAAAGCGCATGATTTTCGATGGGGGTTGATCCAGCTTTTGACGTCGTTTGTTGCTAACTTCGGTCTTAGCCGAAAATGCTAACGCTTCCGATGGTGCATCCATGCACCGCAAAAGCTAAACTCACATCCATGTGAGCTTCACGCGATTTTCTCTGCGTCCTCAATTCAAGTTGAGCCTTGAAGATTTTTTATTATCACGAATGGAGTTAAATCGAAGAGATAAAAATTTCGGTGTAAGCGCGGCAGTGACCGTCCATGACAAGGACGTCATGGCCGAGCTTTCAGGGACGAACTTGCAGCGTGTCGCAGTTGTATCTGCACATAGGCCTTCGGCAGGCAATTGGTTAACTTGAAGCTATGGTGAACCATAACCTAACCAATACAAATATGGTAACTTGCCTATGCCCTAAAGCTGATAATTGAAAAATTAATTGTGGGTGTCACAGTTATTTTTATAAGCAGATAGAACAACATCAAATCTTGTTTAAACGCTACTTTAGGAAAGTAAAAATGGGGGTGTAGGGTTAGTTATTTAATCATATTTCAATAGCTTAATCCTATAAAACTAGTTTAAAGTCGTGGCGCTTCGC
>NZ_JBFRJJ010000011.1:0-126838 GCF_041468785.1 Shewanella sp. 10N.286.52.E4 | reverse complement strand
AAAGGGAAACAACAGCATTTCCCTTCTCGACATCCCTTGCCGCCCCTACGAAATTGCTCTGAAAAGCGAGCAAGCCTCATGCTTATTCGAAAATAGCTAACGCTTTAGAAAGGCCATCCATGGCCAACTAAAGCTAGCCTGACGTCCTGTCAGGCTTACGCAATTTTCTTCAACGCATTTCAGCAATTTCAATGGGGACATGTTTGACCGGCAGGTTCATTTGTTTAGTTAAAGCCTAAATAGAGTTTTTTAAAACTGTGAATGTTCAATTTGAATTGAGGTAAGCAAGAAAATTGCGTGAGTCTAGCCATGGCCTTTCTCGCACATCCATGTGCTTCAAGGCATTTAGTGCATCCTGCACTTAAGATTCCAGCTTGCTTTCGAGGAAAAGGGACGCCCCATTGAAAGCGTTAGTTATTTTTGAAGCTTACCGAAACAGCCTACAGACAAAGTTTAACGCTATGAATAACTCCATTGGAAGTTTCGCTTTTTAAACTAAATTGGAGTGGGTGTTCCAAGAGGGAATTGTTGTTACTTACTTTCGTCGGATTTGGGTGGAAAACCCACGATGTCAATCCAAGCAGAGTTTGGAAATAAACTAAGCCTCCAATATCAATACTCATTGAGCATTTTATGATACTCGTTTATTCAACGTCACTCTGATAGAGTACTTATAAATCATTATGTTACTTCTGTTTTCAAAATATTTATAAAACATGTGTGTTTTGCTAAAGATATGCACGCTATACAAAGTTACACATAGCAAGAGTAGATAGAACCCTGAAGGTGATGAAACAACAAGGTGCTGAAAATATCGTGATAATTGTTCCATCACCAAAAGTGTCAGCTTCAAAGTTTGTCTAAGGTGAACAAGTAGCTGCTGCCGTACAACCTTTCCACTGCGTTAAGTTTTAATCCCAATTTGACTTAAAGTGAGGCCATTAGTGAAACCAAAAGATATCGGCAAAGCCTATGATCAAATTACTCATCTTTGGGCTAATGAAACGTTTAATATGGCTAATGGTATTGAACAGCACAAGAAAGCCATCAGCTTTATTCAAAAGCGAGGAAACGCTTTAGACATTGGCTGCGGTTGTACTGGGCGTTTTACTGAGTTGCTAAAAAATGAAGGCTTCACAGCTTCTGGGTTAGATGTTTCAACTGAAATGCTTAATATTGCGCGTGAAAAACAACCTGATATAGACTTTATGCAGGCTGATATTTGTGAGTGTGAGTTACCAGAGAAGTACGATTTTATCACTGCATGGGACAGCATTTGGCATATCCCATTAACTGAACAACGTAACGTACTCACTAAAATAGTAAAGATGCTCAATATTGGTGGTGTATTTATATTTTCGTTTGGTGGTGTAGAAAAAGAAGGTTGTCATACTGATAACAATATGGGGCCTACAGTCTATTATTCGTCTCTTGGTACTAATGGTTTTTTATCATTATTGATTGAACTTGGTTGCACGATTAAACATGTAGAGTTTGACCAATACCCTGAAGTTCATACGTATCTTATTGTAGAAAAAACCTAAGTATAAGCTATAGCACCATTGTTATTAGTGAGGGAAAAGTTAGCTTTATTTTGTTCTCATATGGATGACCCATGTTCTAATGAATCATGCTCTAATGAATCATGCCCAATATAGACACCTGAAAGTCACTTTCATATGGTGAACACAGCTTATTATTCCGTTTAACATGAATCACCACACAACAATATTTGCTTGCTATTTTAGCGTTTAAACTCACTATCTAATAAAAGCCTTTCAAACCTAATAACAACCTCTTAGAATGGTTTTTATCATCAGTTGCCGAGTCAGTAATGCTTAGATTAATTCAATCGAATCAGATGGAAGTTTTGTCTGAACAGCTTTCCAAGATGTTAGCCATTCCTCTTGATAATGCTAACTTACTGGCCAACGAGCATGTGTTAGTTCAAAGCCCAGGGATGTCGACTTGGCTGCGCTTAGAAGTGGCAAAATACAATGGTATCGCTGCAGCCCTTTCGTTCCCTTTACCGTCCAGTTTTACTTGGCAGTTATGCCATGAACTCTTACCTAACGTCCCTAAAGACAATGCTTTTACCAAAGCGGCAATGACGTGGAAGTTAATGGATTTATTGCCAAGATTATTAACTGATGAAGATTTTGCACCACTACAAGCTTACCTAACACCCGAAGTCACAAACACAGCTTCAAATGTAAGTGATATTAAAAGTGCTGATTTAAGCTCTAACACAAATGAATCCATCCCTAGCAGCAACAGTTTGACTAGACTTGCTAATCAACATCAACAGCATTTTGATGCGATGAAGCTGTATCAACTTTGTGGCCGCATTGCCGATATTTTTGACCAATACTTAGTTTATCGTCCGAGCTGGATTTTAGGTTGGGAAAGTAACGAGCTGCCAATCAAGCTTGAACAAAATCAGCTATGGCAGCCCAAATTATGGCGTGCGCTAATCGAATATAACCAAGTTGAAATTAACGGCAGTCATTATCACCGCGCCAACTTGCATCAAGAATTAATTAATGCGCTCAAACAGCCGCAAACCGTTATCAGCTCTTTGCCTGAACGCTTATTCGTTTTTGGCATTTCATCAATGCCGCCACAAACTCTTGAGGTGCTTTATCACCTTGCTGAGCGCATTGAAGTCATTATGTTTTCCCTTAGCCCCTGTCAGCATTACTGGGGCGATATTGTTGACCCTAAAGCGCGAGCGCGAATGGCGCTGCAATATGCCGATAAAAAGCAACTCGGTGAGTCATGGGAAGATAAGCTCGAAGTCGGTAACCCGATTTTAGCCAATAACGGTAAAATGGGCCGCGAGCTGTTAGATTTAATGCTCGAGTTACCCGCTGAACATACTGACTTTAGTTACGATTACTACATCGAACCTGAACAATCCGCCGATGAGCTAAACCTGTTGCAAGGATTACAATTTGATATCTTGCAAATGGAAACGTTAGGTCAACCATTAGGGCCTGATGCCCACTTTTATCAAAATACTCAAGCAAGAAGAAGTTTACTGCCAACCGATGATTCAATCACTTTACGCAGCTGTCATAGCCCGCTGCGCGAAATTGAAACCTTACACGATCACTTATTAGCATTGCTGTCCAATGATCAGCAATCAGCGGGCCTGCTACCTAAAGATATCGTAGTAATGATGCCTGATGTCGCCGCATATGCACCGTATATTGATGCGGTATTTGGCACCAGCAACAGCCAGTCACACCAGCATCAAGGTAATTATTATATCCCTTACGCCATTGCTGATAGAGGCGCTGCGCAAGAGTCGCCACTCATCAACAGTTTCTTAAATTTATTGGATATAAATCAAAGCCGTTTTGGTTTAACTGATATTTTAAGCATTCTTGAAGTCCCTGCTATTTTACGCAAATTCCAGTTAGATGATGATGGCCTTCAGCTTATTAGGCGCTGGTTAGATGATGCCAATGTTCGTTGGGGGCGAGATGAACACACCCGATTGCAACAAGGTGTGCCTGGGTTTAAGCAAAACTCATGGGCATTTGGGATCAGTCGCCTTATTCAAGGATATGCTTTTAATGATGAATCTTCGATTTATCATGACACCCTGCTCGTCAAAGGCGTTGAAGGACAATCGGCGCAAACATTAGGTCACTTGCTCAACTTTTTAGAGTCCATTGATGACTATCAGCAGCAACTTGCTAGCACTTGCCCAACGCTTGAGCGCATCGAACAGTTATATCAATTATTAGAGGTATTTTTTGAAGCTGACGATGATGAGCGTGAACAAGTGCAAACCATCCGTGAAGCGTTAACAGCGTTAAAAGAGGAGCTTGAAGGTGCGGGGCATCAAGGTGAACTCGACATTGAAGTGCTTAAGCAATGGTTTAATCAACGCTTAAATGAATCTCGCGTGGGTCAGCGCTACCTTGCTGGTAGTGTTAACTTTTGTACTCTGATGCCAATGCGCTCTATTCCCTTTAAAGTCGTTTGCTTACTGGGGATGAATGATGGCGTTTACCCACGAGTTCAACACCCTGTAGGGTTTGATTTAATGGCACACAATGGTGCCATTAAAGGCGACCGTTCAAGACGGTTAGATGACCGTTACTTATTTTTAGAAGCCCTGCTTTCTGCAAGGCAACAATTATACATCAGCTATATCGGTCATTCTGAACGTGATAATGCTGAGCGCATTCCATCGATGTTAGTCTCTGAGCTGATTGAGTATTATCAACTGTGTTATTTTGCCGACTATTGCTTTAATAGCTGTAATATAAGCAATAGCGATTTAAACAAAAACACAACACGCGAAAACATATCCAATGAAGCTGCAGACCAAGCCATTATTGATCATTTAATTATCCGGCAACCGCTGCAACCATTCGATGTGAAACTATTTCAGTCCGAGGTATCTCACTCAGCGTCGCAGCAACAATCTGTTTTACAACAGAGCTTTAGCCACCAATGGTGTCCGCCTAAGTTTAATGACCCGCTAACAGCACAATGGCAGTCCACATTTATTAACGCATCGCAGCCTATTGCTATAGATTTACAATCAGAGTTAACTGATGCAGCAAAAGATCATCAACATACTCTTGAGTTATCAGCATTACTGCGATTCTTTAGAAGCCCAGCGCAATTCTTTTTAAACCGAAGCCTAAAAGTGGATTTTAATCTGCGTATTCAAGCTGATGATAATGATGAACCTTTTGGCTTAGATTCACTTGAGCGTTATAAACTGCAATCAGCCTTATTAGATAGCGCTATTTCAAACCAACTTGAGCATGCTGATATGGAGTTTGTTGCCAAACTAAAAGTCAGCGGCTCACTCCCCATGAAGCCATTTGATGATTTACTCCTCAACCAATATCAAAAAGATATTGCACCTCTTATTGGCAGAGTATTGTATTTAACTGGAGAAGCGCAAAAGACTTCCGAACTAGATGTTGATCTTAGGTTTGATGACATCTGTTTTAGTAGCAGCAATTTTAACAACAGTACTCTTAATAGCAGCATTACTCGACAAACCATTGCTGTCAATTTGGTTGGTCGCATTGATGACATTTACGCGAAAGGCCAAGTCAATTATCGCCCAGGTACAGCCCATGGCCGAGACTTTTTACGCGTCTATTTACGCCATTTATGCTTAAACGCATCAGGAGTAGAGAAAAACAGTTACCTGCTGGATATCGGTCATTTTCATGCTTTCACAGCGATAAAACCAGAGGCAGCGCAGCAATTACTGCAACAATTTGTTCAGGGCTATTTTAATGGTCAAGCGCAGCCATTGTGCTTTATGCCGCGCACCGCACTCGCCTATGTTGAAGCTGAAGGTTCATATTCAGAAAAACTCCATGAAGCGCAAAGCCAGTGGCTTGACGAGCAGACAGAGTTTGGTGAAGGAAACGAACCGCATAACAAACGCTTATTTAATTTCCCGAATGACTTTACGGAACAAGGATTTGGTGACACAGCCATGCAATTACTTAAGCCAATGCTGAGCGTATATCACAAAGGCACCTTGGCTGATTTAGACGAGTACATCAATGAAACAACATCGGTGAATAATATCGATGCTATCAGTACAGAGGGGCAAGCATAATGACCAAGGTCACTACACTCAACCCCCTCACCTTACCATTCACTGGCAGCAGCTTAATTGAAGCCAGTGCCGGTACAGGTAAAACCTATACCATTTCGGGTTTATATTTACGTCTATTACTGGGTGGTAAAGACGGAGAAATCGAAAGAGCGCCATTAACCTGCGAGCAAATCTTAGTGGTGACCTTTACCAATGCCGCCACAGAAGAGCTGCGCGATAGGATCAGAAAACGTATCCAGGTTGCGTTTAAGTGTTTTATTGGGCTTGATACTGATGATGAATTTGTCTCTCAGCTTTACCAGCAAATACCAGAGTCAGAACGCTCAATAGCCCTAAGACGATTAGATTTAGCATTAAAATCATTAGATGAAGCCGCTATTTTCACCATTCATGGTTTTTGTCAGCGGATATTATCTGACATGGCATTCGAGTCATCATTGCTATTTGAATCAGAATTTACTCTCGATGACAGCGAGTTTTTACACCATGCAGTAAGAGATTTTTGGCGTGAAACCTGTTATCCATTGCCAGCGGTCTTAGCCCAAGTCATCGCCAATGAGTTTGGTAGCCCTGATGAGTTAGCTAAACAATTAAGGCAGCTATTAGGCGCAACTCAGGCTAAAACACCGTTTATTGCTAAAGACTTTAATCAACTGACTGACGAACTCACCCAAAGCTTGTCACGCTTTAAAATGCGCTGGGCAGCAGACAGTGAAGCAGAATTAACGCTGCTGCACAGTTTGCCGCTAAATGGCGCCCGCTTTGGCAAAAAAGCTGATGAATACCCGAAGCTTGCGGCTATGTTTGATAATTTGACGAACTGGGTTAGCTCAGGTACTGGGTTACCGCCAGTAAAAACACTTGAAATGCTGGCGTTATCAGGGTTAAAACTGAATAAAGGTGGCACAGTTCCTACGCCACAAGAAGCGCCTCTATTGGATCACATTGAGCGCTTATTTGATCTCATTAGCCAAATAAAACCGGCATTCTTGGTGCGCGCAAAAGACGGGATTAAACTGCGATTCGCGCTGCAAAAAGCTCAACGTAATTTAATGACCCCAGATGACTTGCTGATCACTTTAGCGGGCGCGCTAAACTCAACTGATACTGATACTGATGCTGATGCTAGCCAATCACAAGAGCAGTTAATTTCAAAACAGCTCGCTAATGCGATTGCTGCGCGTTTTCCTGTTGCGTTAATCGATGAATTCCAAGATACCGATCCACTACAGTTCGCTATTTTCTCGGCAATTTATCAACAACAAGCACAGTTGGATAAACTCAGCTTATTAATGATTGGCGATCCTAAACAAGCAATTTATGCCTTTCGCGGCGCCGATATTCACACTTATATTCAGGCCCGAAAACAAACCAAGGCGCACTATAACCTCGAAACAAACTACCGCTCATCGACTGCGTTAGTGAATGGGGTAAACCAATTATTTAGCCAACACGATGACCCATTTATCAGTGATGCGATCCCTTATGACGTGGTCAATACGCCTAAAAGCGCTGATAGTAAAATCCTCAATGAAGCCACAGAAAATAGCGCAGCCTTACGAATAAAGTTACTGGCAGAAGATGACTCTGGCCTCAACAAAGCCACAGGCCGTAAGATATTGGCTGCCGATGCCGCCAGTGAGATCAAACGTCTATTAACTGAGTCGCAAAATGGCCAGTGCTACATGGCAAGTAAATCAAACACTCAAACGGGTAAGCCACTCATCGCCAAAGACATCGCCATTTTGGTTCGTGACCGTAATGAAGCTGCGGTAATGAAACAAGCCTTGAGCGAGCGACAAATTGGCGCAGTATTTTTGAGCCGAGACAGTGTATTTAAAACCCAAGAAGCGTTTGAAATTGCGATCATTTTACGTGCCTTAGCCAATCCTAAAGATGAACGTTGTTTACGCTCCGCTATGGCTACAGAACTTATGGGCTATAGCGCACAGCAAATCCATCAGTTCAATCAAGATGAGGAGCAGCGCCAAGACTTATTAGATAAATTTGCTCAGTGGCACCAACTGTGGAATCGCCATGGCATTATGCCGTCGCTACTATCTCTTACCAGTGAAACAGAATTGATTAAGCGATTTTTAGCTAAAGGCGATCTCAGTACATCGACGTCAAAACTAACATCAGCTTCAACAGATGAGACAAGTGCCACCGAGAGCGGAGAGCGCCGGTTAACCGATTTCCGTCATTTATCTGAATTATTGCAGCAAAAAGCCACTGAACTCGATGGCAGCAGTGCATTAATTAATTGGTTTGAGCAACAGCTTATTGATGGCCAAGGTAGTGATGAGCAGCAACTTAGGCTTGAAAGCGAACAAAACCTTGTGCAAATCGTCACGATTCATAAGAGTAAAGGCCTTGAATACCCTGTGTGTTTTGTGCCTTTCATTAGTTTAGCCCGTGACAATCGCCGCAAGCCGACGCCAATGTTGTATCACCAAAATGATGAACTCATATGGGATGTTGAAGCCAGTAAAGAAGGTTGGGAGCAATATAAACAGGAAAATCTTGCTGAAGATTTACGCCTTTTATATGTGGCACTCACCCGCCCTGTTTATGTGTGTTACCTATATATTGCCAACCATAGTCGTATGCTAAAAGCGGGCATCAGCAGTCAGTTATTTGAAACCGCTATCGGTTATTTACTGGGTATTACCACTAAAGAGTGCGATTTTGAGCAGCTTAAATTGGCTGCAACAAAGCTTACTAACGATAAACACGGTCATCCTGTCGATGCGATTAGCATCAGTGAAATCGATGCGATTGATGATTCAGCATTATTGAGCGTAGAAAACAACGACCAGGAACCACTACCAAAAACCTTAAGCCGTGATTACCAAACACCATGGCGAGTAGGCAGTTACTCAGGGCTTGTGAAACATTTAGCCCATGAAAAAGTCGCTCCTGGCGCCGATGACGAAGATTTCAGCCAAGAAATCCAAGCGCAATTTGAACCCAGCAGTGATATCAACCCCTTTGATACTGAAGCCGCTGAAAACGCAATTAACCGTTTCACTTTCGAGCGTGGCGCCAATGCCGGTAGCTTTATGCATTTAGTGTTGGAGTTATTTGATTTCACTGAGGCAGATAGCGAATTGCCTGAAGCGTTAGCCAAAGCGATGGACCAATATGGTTTTGACAAAGAAGTTTGGACCGAGACATTAATCCACTGGTACCAACAAATTTTGCACACACCGCTATTAACCGGTTATCAGCAGTGCGACCAGCAATTACTTAATTCAAGCGGCATACCGTTAACCTTGAGTGAATTAACGGAAAAACAAAAGCTGGTGGAGATGGAGTTTTATCTTCCCATTAGCCAATTAAAATCTGAGCAATTGAATCAATTACTCAGTCAATACGGCTATGATGCTGGGCTAGAGTTTGATGAATTACAGGGTATGCTGAAGGGATTTATCGATTTAACCTTTGAATTTAAGGGCCAATTTTATATTGCCGATTATAAGTCTAACCATTTAGGTGATGACTATTCAGATTACAACATTGAAGCCATGGGCAATGCCATTAGCAGTCACCGTTATAACCTGCAATATATCTTGTATACCCTAGCGCTGCATCGATACTTGTCTCTACGTATGCCACATTACCAATACCAACAACATATTGGTGGCAGCTTTTACTTGTTCTTGCGTGGTATGAGCCCGCAAACACCACAATCTGGGGTATTTTTCGACAAACCGCCGCAAGCATTAATTGAGCAATTGGATATATTATTTAGTCAATCGAATGAGGCATCAGCAGCAGTGAGTCGCACGCCTTTGAATAATACGACAGTGGAGTCAACATCATGAGTCAATTACTCCAGCTGCAAGCGCCCATTCATCAGCTACTAAAGCATTGGCAGCAACAAGGGCTTATTACCCCACTTGATCGCCATTTCGCTTTAGAAATGGCCAAGATACAGTCCAGTAAAAGTGATGAGTTTTTATTGTTCATCTGCACCCTACTAAGTCAGCAGTTATCCAGTCAGCACAGCTGTTTGGTCATCAGTGGGATAGATTTAGCTAATCCGTTTTGTGAACAACAAGCCCTATGTAAGCTCAATGTCGATCACCAGCAGTTAACTGACTCAATTACCGAACTAGATTGTGTGGGAGAGCCTAGTGAAAATACTCCGATGATTTTCGAACATGGCCGTTTATACCTAAACAAGTATTATCATTTCGAAACCGAAGTGGCGAGTCGCTTAAATCAGATGGCGAATATTGACTTAACTGTCGATACCAATCTGTTACCCGCTTACCTTAACGACTTATTTGATGAGGCTAAGCCAGCGTCAGCACAAACCATTAATTGGCAAAAAGTGGCTACTGCAACGGCATTAACCAAAGCCCTAGCAGTGATTACCGGTGGCCCCGGTACTGGTAAAACGACCACAGTCACTAAACTATTATTATTGCTACTCACCCAGTCTGAGCTCAGCATAAAGTTAGTCGCCCCAACCGGCAAAGCGGCAGCGCGATTAAGTGAGTCAATCAAAGCCTCTAAAGCCCGTTTGTTTACCCAAGTGAGTCAAACAGGTAAACCAGAACTTCTCAAGGCGCTCAAAAATATCCCTGAAGAAGCTGCGACTTTACACCGATTACTTGGGGTTATTCCAAACTCCCATGCTTTTCGCCATAACAAAGACAACCCGTTACGATTAGATTTATTGGTGGTCGATGAAGCCTCAATGGTCGATTTACCCATGATGCATAAACTGCTCAATGCCTTACCCAGTCAAACAAGGTTGATATTGTTAGGCGATCAAGACCAACTCGCTTCAGTTGAAGCTGGCGCAGTCTTAGCTGATATCTGCTCTGGGCTTGCAAATACGGACTCATCGTCTGTGCAGCCGTGGAAAATGCGCTATTCCGCTAAACAAGCTGATTTACTTGAACAACTCACAAGTGAAGCCACCAGCGAGTTTATTCATCAATCGCCCATGATTGGTGACAACCTGTGTATGTTAATGCACAGTCACCGCTTTAAAGGTGATGCAGGGATTGGCTTATTAGCTAGTGCAGTAAACTATGTCGATATTCAAGGAGTCCGCCGAGAATGGCAGCATGGCCATCAAGAACTTACTTGGATTGAGCATCAAGCTGAAGGTCAAAGCTTGCCGTTAATGCAACTTTCGGTGGCAGCTTACAGTGAATATCTGCAGATGATCCTCGATAATCAGCATGTTTATGAACAAGCTAAACAGCTCAATGGTGAACAAGGTCATGAGCTAGGTTCCGTACAAGACAGTGATTACAATTCCCAGCGTCATCAGGCTGCAGATATTATCGAAAGCTTTAACAAATTCCGGATTTTGTGCGCCATGCGATCAGGTGAATTTGGCGTTGATGGTATTAACCTCGCCATCACCAATGTGCTTAAGCAAAATCATTGGATTAAGCCTAACCAGGAGTTTTATCTTGGCCGTCCAATCATTATCCAAAGTAACGATTACAACTTAGGTTTATTTAATGGCGATATTGGTTTGATTTTGCAGGACGAACAAAAACCTGAACGGCTCATGGCTTATTTTGTCAAAGCAGATGGTAGCTTATTGAAAGTACAACCCGCACGATTACCCCATCACGACAGTTGTTTTGCGATGACCGTACATAAAAGCCAAGGCAGTGAATTTGAACAAGTGGCGTTTGTGCTGCCACAAAAGCCCAGTAATGCGCAATGGCAACTGCTGACTAAAGAGCTGGTGTATACAGCAATTACCCGAGCTAAAGAACACTTTATCTGCTTAGGATCGCCTTATGTATTTGAACGCGCCTGTAAACAAGTGACCTCACGAGCATCAGGCTTGGCGCTGAGGTTATGGGGCAAATCATAAGCAGAATTACCCAGTTTTAAGAATATAATCGAAACTTAAGATATCAGTTTAGGATGTAAGATTTAGTACTGAGAAATAAATCCTAAGCTATTCAGCTAAGGCCGCTGTTAGCGGCTTTACTTTTTACTCTGACTCTTCCCCTGCACTACCATTAACATCCCCGTCAACACCACAATCGATGCAATCATTAAACGGCTAGTTAGGGTTTCAGCAACAAATATCACCCCACCAAAAGCGGCAATAACGGGTACAGAAAGTTGCACGACGGCAGCTTTAGTGGCGCTAAGTCCATTAAGCGCGACATACCAAATACTGTGACCCATTGCAGAGGTCACGCTGCCCGCGATAATCGCTAGCCATACACCTTTGTCACTTAATTCAAGCTGCCCTAAACTAACTAGAAATAATACCAGAACTAAAGGTATAGACCTGACGAAATTAGCACAAGTATCGCGTAGCGGCTGAGTTGTTTGTTTACCTTTTAGGGTATAAACACCCCAAGCAATACCTGAAATGGTCATAAATAATAAACCATCCATCGAAGGTGAGTTGATATCGGGAACAACTAAATACACAAACCCTACAAATGCCGTAATAACCCCAAGCCATTCAATCAGCTTGAGCCGCGCCCCCTTAATGATTGCAAGCAGGATCATGGTTAATTGCACTGCGGCAAACAAAATCAATGCGCCTGTGGCGGTATCAAGTAGTGTGTAGGCATATGAAAAGCTGGCAGCGTAAACAAACAGCATCACACCACCTAACCAACTCCCAGCTGATTGATGTTGCTTTAGCATTAACTGTTGCTGCTTAATTAAAGATTGTTGATTATTCTTGCCCGTAAGTTGAGCATCTGGATATCGAGGTTTTGTTAAAACCCCATTGATTTTTAAAATCAGTAATAAGGTTAACGCTCCGGATAATAAACGTATAACCGTAAAGCTCACCCAGTCAATGCTACCATCGCCCAGTGCTAAACGGCACAAAACAGAGTTCGCCGCAAAAGCTATCAATGCCAATATTGTCATCGATAAGGTTTTTACATTGGATTGTTGGATAAGGTAAACCTTCTAAGTGTTAATGGATGATTGTTATGACTGATTGCAATAGCTCGCTGCACTTACTTAGATGCAATGGCTGAGTGAAAGCTCGACTTATATTAAACAAGATAACTTGAATCCCCCCAATCCACATAATGTCCTGTCGTCATAAGCTGTAACAAATCGTGATAACGGGTTAACTTGGCAAGCTAAACACCAAAGAAACTAACACAGTAATGACTAATAAGATCGCAAACACTAATCGAATAGCTTTAGCATGCTTTGGCGAAGAAAAAACTGGCTTTACTAAACTGCCAAACACCAACCAAAGACTATCGACCAATGCTGCAACAACAATGCATATCACTGCTGTCATCAAATAACTGATGGAGGTGTGTGAAAGCGGTAGTAGAAACTGAGAGAAAATTGCGATAAAAGCGGCATAGGCTTTAGGGTTAAGTACATTCAACACTAAGCCATCTCTATATTTAGGTGCTAACTGTTCTGCAATGTTTGGCACTACTGAAGCTGTGGCAATTTTAAAGGCAATATAAACCATATACAGCGAAGCAATAATTTGACAGATAATTCTAAAGTTTGGATAAGCAGTAAATAAGGCTGACAAGCCAAGTACCGTAGCCAGGATAACCAACAATAAGCCTGACAATATGCCACACAAAAATGGCAGACCTTGTTTAACACCAAATGTAGCCCCTATTGCAGCGAGCGCAATGGGCACAGGGCCTGGTGAGCCTAATAATAAGCTTGTGGCAATAACTAACGTCATTAAGGATTCGATCAAAATAACATTCCCTATAAAAAAGGCTTATAACGTTATCGTTATAAGCCTTGAAAAATCGATATTTAACATTGTCTCTGATGATTAGGCCGCTTTAAATAATTAAAAGCTATCGCCCGGAACTCTAACCCAGCCTTCCATTAATACTCTTGCACTGCGACTCATACTGGCCTTGTTAACTTGCCAGTTGCCATCAGTTAATGTCGCTTCTGCGCCCACTTTAAGAGTGCCTGAAGGATGACCAAATATCACTTGAGTGCGAGACGTGCCACCAGCAGCTATATTTACCAATGAACCTTTAACCGCAGCGGCAGTGCCAATTGCCACAGCCGCCGTCCCCATCATCGCATGATGCAGTTTACCCATAGATAACGCTCTCACTTGCAAATCGATATCAGTGCGAGCAATGGCTTTACCACTTGATGATGTGTAATCACTGGGGGCAGATACAAATGCAATTTTCGGCGTATGTTGACGGGCTTTAGCCTCATCAATGTGCTCAATTAACCCCATTTTCACTGCACCATGAGCACGTAACATTTCAAAAAAAGCTAATGCATTTTCATCATTGTTAATGTCATCTTGCAGCTCATTCCCCTTGTAGCCAATATCAGCAGCGTTGACAAAAATGGTAGGAATACCCGCATTGATCATTGTCGCCTTTACCGATGAAATACCTTTAGCTTTAAATTCAGGGATAGATTGTGGCAGAATCAACTCATCAACCACATTACCCGTTGGAAACATAGCAGCATTCGCATCTGCTGGCGCCATGAACTCAACTAAGACTTCAGCGGCTGGAAATGTCACCCCATCAAGTTCAAAATCACCGGTTTCTTGCACTTCACCATTCACAATTGGCACATGGGCGATAATGGTTTTATTAATGTTGGCTTGCCAAATACGAACGACAGCAATGCCATTTTCAGGTATACGCTGGGCGTCGATTAAACCATTTGAAATGGCAAATGAGCCCACTGCAGCCGTTAAATTACCGCAGTTGCCACTCCAATCAACAAAGGGTTTATCAATCGCCACTTGGCCAAATAGGTAGTCAACATCATGATCAGCTTGAGTACTTTTAGATAAAATAACCGTTTTACTGGTACTTGAGGTTGCCCCGCCCATACCATCAGTTTGCTTGCCATAAGGGTCTGGGCTACCAATCACTCTTAGTAATAACGCATCTCGCGCCGTCCCCGCGATTTGAGCGGTTTCAGGTAAATCAGTTAACTTGAAAAACACCCCTTTACTGGTGCCGCCACGCATATAGGTTGCAGGGATTTTAATTTGTGGAATATGAGACATATTATTTCCTAGACTATCGATAAGAACCGACAAAATCGGTAAAAACCGATACAAAATCAATACGAAAAGGCCGACGCTTAACTTACTAAAGCGCCGCCTTTTGTTATGAATTTAACACCAATAATTAATGGTTCGCTTCTAAAAAGTCTTGAGCAAAGCGCTGTAAAATGCCGCCCGCTTCATAAACCGACAACTCCTCAGCAGTATCTAAACGACACTTCACCGTCACTTCAGTCTGTGAACCATCACGGCGATGGATAACTAACGTCATCATCGCACCAGGCGTGCGCTCGCCAATAATATCGAAAGTTTCAGTGCCATCAATTTGATAAGTTTGACGCGTTTCACCATTAATAAATTCAACCGGTAACACGCCCATTCCCACAAGGTTTGTGCGGTGAATACGCTCAAAGCCTTCAGCGACAATCACTTCAACGCCCGCTAGGCGAACCCCTTTGGCTGCCCAGTCACGACTTGAACCTTGGCCGTAATCTTTACCAGCAATAATCACCAATGGCTGTTTACGTTCCATATAGGTTTCAATTGCTTCCCACATGCGGCTTTCTTGCCCTTCTGGCTCAATGCGAGCATAAGAGCCTTGTTTGGTTTGGCCGTTGTGTTGCACCATTTCATTAAGCAATTTCGGGTTGGCAAACGTCGCACGTTGAGCTGTTAAATGATCGCCTCGATGGGTCGCATATGAGTTAAAGTCTTCTTCTGGCAAGCCCATTTTATCAAGGTAAGCACCGGCGGCACTATCAAGCATAATCGCGTTTGATGGTGATAAATGATCGGTAGTGATGTTGTCACCTAATACCGCTAATGGACGCATGCCTTTCATGGTGCGCTCACCCGCTAATGCGCCTTCCCAATAAGGAGGGCGACGGATATAGGTGCTCTGAGGACGCCAATCATACTGTGGATCAATCTTTGCTGAAGAGCCATCTTGTAAAGAGCCATAGTCCACTTTAATATCAAACATAGGCTCATACACTTTGCGAAATTGCTCAGGTTTAACGCTTTGAGCTATCACTGCATCGATTTCAGCATCAGATGGCCACAAATCTTTTAAGCGAATGTCATTACCCTCGTTATCTTGACCAAGCACATCTTTTTCAATATCAAAACGAATGGTGCCAGCAATAGCATAGGCAACAACCAGTGGCGGTGATGCTAAAAACGCTTGTTTAGCGTAAGGGTGAATACGACCATCAAAATTTCGGTTACCCGATAACACTGCAGTGGTGTATAAGTCGCGTTCAATCACTTCTTTTTGAATAACTGGATCAAGTGCGCCACTCATACCATTACAAGTGGTACAGGCAAAACCGACAATACCAAAGCCTAGGGCTTCAAGTTCAGTTAATAAGTTGGCATCTTCAAGATAGAGCTGAACCGCTTTAGATCCTGGCGCCAGTGACGTTTTAACCCAAGGTTTACGAGTCAGGCCTTTAGCATTAGCGTTACGGGCTAATAAACCAGCTGCAATGACATTGCGTGGATTTGAAGTATTAGTACAACTGGTAATAGCGGCAATAATACAAGCGCCATCAGGCATCAAACCCGTTTCGTTTTCAACTTTGCCACTAATCCCTTGCTTAGCCAAATCACTCGTAGATACACGGCGATGCGGGTTAGAAGGTCCTGCGATATTGCGGCCAACGCTTGATAAATCAAAACGTAAAACACGCTCGTATTCAGCATTTTCTAGTGAGTCAGCCCATAAACCATTGGCTTTAGCATAGGTTTCCACCAATTTAACTTGGCTATCTTCACGACCTGTTAATGTTAGATAGTCTAATGTTTTGTCATCGATGTAGAACATCGCTGCGGTCGCACCAAACTCTGGGGTCATGTTTGAAATTGTTGCACGATCGCCCAATGTCAGATTAGCAGCACCTTCACCGTAAAACTCAAGATAAGTTGAAACCACTTTTTGTTCACGTAAAAACTCAGTGATAGCTAACACGATATCGGTGGCGGTTATGCCAGCTTGGCGTTTGCCAACTAACTCAACGCCAACGATATCAGGCAGACGCATCCATGATGGACGGCCAAGCATTACGCTTTCAGCTTCTAATCCACCAACACCGATTGCAATGACACCAAGTGCATCTACATGTGGTGTATGACTGTCGGTACCCACTAAGGTATCAGGAAATGCCACGCCTTCACGTGCTTGTATCACAGGTGACATTTTCTCAAGATTGATTTGATGCATGATACCGTTACCCGGCTGGATCACATCAATGTTTTCAAAGGCCGTCTTAGTCCAATTAATAAAATGGAAACGGTCATCGTTACGCCTATCTTCAATGGCGCGGTTTTTCTCAAAAGCATCTTTATCAAAACCTGCGTGTTCCACAGCCAAAGAGTGATCGACAATAAGTTGGGTTGGTACTACAGGGTTAACTTTTGCAGGGTCCCCGCCTTTTTTTGCAATCGCATCACGTAGACCGGCTAAATCGACTAACGCAGTTTGGCCTAAAATATCATGACAGACCACACGTGCAGGATACCAAGGAAAATCTAAATCGCGTTTGCGATGAATAATTTGTTTGAGTGAATCAGTAAGTGTTTCAGGTGAGCAGCGACGTACTAAATTCTCGGCATAAACACGAGAAGTATAAGGCAGTTTTTCAAAAGCCCCTGGCTCAATATCGTTGATTGCAGCTTGTGTATCAAAGTAATCAAGCGATGAACCTGCAAGCGGTTTTCTATAGTTAGCGTTCATAACTACATCCATTGTTATTTGTTTTATGTAGGCAAATCTTAAGTGACAAAGCTGAGCTAAAGGTTAGCGAAAAGATTTGCTAAAAGACTGACGAAAAAGGCTAACGTAGTGTCGTTAGCCTTTAAGGTTTATCTTTCGCTAATTGGCGTTACTGTACGAGGTTCAGCCCCAGTATAATCAGCACTTGGTCTGATAATACGGTTATTAGTGCGCTGCTCCATCACATGCGCAGCCCAGCCTGTTAAGCGTGAACAAACAAAAATAGGCGTAAATAGCTTAGTTGGAATACCCATGAAGTGATATGCCGATGCATGGAAGAAATCTGCATTACAGAATAACTTTTTGCTATCCCACATGAACTCTTCACATGCAACAGAAATATCATAAAGGCTGGTATTGCCAAATTCATCTGCAAGCTTTTCAGACCAGGCTTTAATGATCACATTACGCGGATCTGAGGTGCGGTAAATCGCATGACCAAAGCCCATAATTTTTTCTTTACGCTCAAGCATGCCAGCCATTTGTGTTTTAGCATCGCTTGGTGAAGTAAATTTTTGAATCATATCCATAGCCGCTTCATTCGCGCCGCCATGAAGAGGTCCACGCAGGGTACCGATAGCACCCGTAATACAAGAGTACATGTCTGATAAAGTTGATGCACAAACACGAGCGGTAAAGGTAGAAGCATTAAATTCATGCTCAGCATATAGAATAAGTGACACGTCCATTACTTTACGATGCTGCTCAGAAGGCGTTTCACCGCGTAATAGCTTTAAGAAATGGCCACCAATTGTATCTTCATCGGTCACACAATCAATTTCTACGCCTTCATGGCTGAATTTATACCAGTAGCACATGATGGCTGGGAAAGCGGCAAGCAGACGATTGGCAGCTGTATTTTGCTCTGTAAAATCAACTTCTGGCTCAAGGTTACCTAGGAATGAACAACCCGTACGCATCACATCCATTGGATGTGCATCTGCAGGAATACGCTGCAATACTTCTTTAAGTGCTTGCGGTAAATCACGCTGTGCTTTTAGGCCTGCTTTGTATGTTGCTAACTGGTCTAGGTTAGGTAATTCACCGTTAAATAATAAATATGCGACTTCCTCGAAGGTGGCATTTTCAGATAAATCAGCCACATCATAACCACAATACGTTAAACCAGAACCTGATTTACCCACTGTACATAATGCTGTTTCACCTGCGCTTTGACCGCGAAGGCCTGCGCCACTTAATTTCTTGTCTACCATAATGATGTCCTATTCTTTTATGTTCTATTTCTTATGATCAATTTCTTATGATCTGAGCTTTGTAGGGGGCGGTTAAACCACACTATTTAACCTATCCATTTGCGAGTAACTTACCTTGTCCCAAAACAAGATTTGTGCACTTTTTATACAAACACACTCACAATTGGAGATATTTTATAAATAACTCACGTTTACTTGTTTTTGCCTTCAGCAAATAAGCTATCTAGCTTTTGCTCGTAATCGTGGTAACCCAAGTAATCGTACAAATCCATGCGGGTTTGCATCGTGTCGACAACGGCTTTTTGATCGCCATCTTTTAATATTGCGCTGTAAACATTTTCAGCGGCTTTATTCATCGCACGAAATGCACTTAATGGGTAAAGCACCATGTCAGCGCCCCACTCGCCTAGCTGCTCTTTGTTCCAAAGTTCTGTTTGACCAAACTCAGTGATATTGGCCAAAATCGGCACATCTAATGCTTCAGAAAATGCACGATAATGTTCTTCAGTTTTAACCGCTTCAGCAAAAATGCCGTCAGCACCCGCTGCAACATAAGCTTTAGCACGAGCGATTGCAGCTTCTAAGCCTTCTTGAGCAAATGAGTCTGTACGTGCCATGATGAAAAAATCTGGGTCAATACGCGCATCAACTGCTGCTTTAATGCGATCGACCATTTCATCAGTTGACACGATTTCTTTATTCGGGCGATGACCGCAACGTTTTTGCGCCACTTGATCTTCCATGTGCACTGCTGCTGCGCCGGCTTTTTCCATATCGCGAATGGTTTTAGCGATATTGAAAGCACCGCCCCAACCAGTATCAATATCAACCATCAAAGGCAAATCACATGCTGATGTAATACGTTGTACATCAACAATGACATCATTGAGTGACGTCATTCCTAGATCTGGTAAACCGTATGATGCATTTGCTACGCCGCCACCCGAAAGATAAATGGCTTGATGACCAATTTGCTTTGCCATCATTGCTGAATAAGCATTGATAGTACCGACAATTTGTAATGGTTTATTGTCAGCTAGTGCTTGACGAAATTTTTTGCCTGCGCTCATGACTTCCCTCTCTTTTTTATGCTTTAAGCAGTATGAATTGCTAACTGGTTGATTATTCTTTTTACTATTTACTGTTCGTAATATATTTATTAATTGTTACTTTTAGTTGATAGCTACTTTCTAGTTGATAACTAATTTGGTTTCTAACTTGGTTTCGATATTTGCTTTCGAGTACATGATATGACGACGCATTAGCATTTCTGCCAGCTCTTCATCACGATTCGAAATCGCTTTAACGATATGTTTATGCTCATCAAATGCGGTTGTGACTCTTGGCCCCGCCATACCGAGTTGTACGCGATACATACGAATAAGGTGATACATACCTTCAAGAAGAACTGTAATGAGGTGCTTGTTTTTGCTGCCAATTATGATGCGGTAATGAAAATCGACATCACCCGCTTCTTGGTAATAGGACTCGCCTGTTTGAACTTCATCAAAATGACGGTTAAGTAATCCATTTAAATCTGCAATCTCAGACTCTGTCATATTCTTAGCAGCCAATCTTGCTGCCATGCCTTCTAAAGATTCTCGAACTTGATACAGTTCAATTAAGCCTTCAGGCGTTAACGCCACGACTCTAGCGCCAACATTAGCTTTACGTTCCACCAAATGGCATGACTCTAAGCGATTGATCGCCTCACGAATGATAGCTCTACTGACTTGGTACTTTGTCGACAGCTCAGTTTCACTAAGCTTTGAACCAGCTTGAATCTCACCTTCAACAATATCTTTGCGTAATTCAAAGAAAGTCTTATCGGCTGCAGTTATTGGCTGTTCGTTAAAGAATGTCATTGGAATATGATTGAACTCTACTTCGAATAATTGTCGACAATATAGGCTTATTCATGAGTATGGTCAATATAAAACCTACACATTGTCGACAAAGGTCTAACGTGCACGTCAAGATTTCAATACATTTCGAATGAGCATAAGAGGATTCAAACAAGCAAGGTTAATAGTTGTTATTTATTAACAATAAAAGCACAATGGAGTAACACTGATATTTCTAACTAAATAATAATAGAATCAAGGCTTAATATGTCAGATAGCGCTGAGTCACCAAGGGGAAATCCTGCTGAAAAAAAAGGCTTTTTAAACAGCATTAATCATTTTCGTGGTATAGCGATTATTTTTATCGTTATGGCTCATTGTTATAGGCCTGCAGGTTGGGAAGTTGAAACCCTTGCAGATAAAGCTTGGTTCAACTTAATGATGAATGGCACAGTATTTTTTGTGTTTATTTCTGGTTTTTTATTCCATCACGTGTTTTATCACCGTTGGGACTATAAAAAATACATGAAGAACAAAACCAAATTTGTCTTTTTGCCATACATACTGTTATCGCTACCTTGGATATTCTGGCATTTGACGGTAGGTACTGATCCAGCGCTACATGTGATGTATGCCGGCATTGAAAAGCCTGCAGTAGCAGCAAGCTGGTATGTCATCACAGGTAGGACCCTAACAGCTTACTGGTATATCCCAATGGGAATGATGTTGTTTGCCCTATCTCCTTGGGTCATGCATTTAATTAAACGCCAGCACCTTCTGATAGTTGCTGTACCACTGTTTATTATTGCGATGTTAATTCACCGACCTGAATCAAACCTCAATGCGATACAATCACTTTTTTATTTTTTACCTGTTTATTTATTGGGTGTTTGGGGTTCAGCTCATCGAGACAAACTTTTCCCATTCATCGATAAGTACTGGGTAGTCATGCTGCTGTTAGCCATTGGATTAGCTGTTGCACAAGCTCATTGGTTTGGTGCCGGCACCCTTAATAAAGCGGCGCTAGAGTTCACTGTTCCGGATTTAATGTTGCCACAAAAAATGTTGCTCACATTTGTGATATTGGCCATTTTGAATAAGTTTGAACATATCAGTATTAAACCCCTACAAAAATTAGCAGAAGTCAGCTTTGCCATATATTTCATCCACCCTTGGATAACAACGCCTTGGTGGATGATATATAACAGTCCAGATATTTTCGGTTTTGAAGGAAGTGGCAACTTGCTTACGACATTAGTCGTTACGATGGGAGTAATAATCGTTTCATACTTTATCGCTACCGCTATTAAGACAATATTGAGCAAGAAAAGTCGCTATATTATCGGTTGGTAAGCATCATTAATCGCAGTTTCATGACTTGTATTTGCCTAATAAAAAGCACTTATGAACGAGAATTTCATAAAAGTATCTCGTAAATACAGCTAGCGCAAAAACTAAGCCTTGTTATGAATAATAAGGCTTTTTATTTTACTCTTTGAAGCTCACTGAATCCCGTATAACAATTTATGACCCCTGTGTAAGAATTAATGACTGCGATTGTTGATTTGATAAGCAGTTATCTAAAACCTTGCTTGCACTAAACCTTCTCAGTTCATTATCATGAGTACACAACAAACCAGTTTTACACGGTCAACTTCTCTCGGGGCTTTATGACAATTATCAATGTACTTCTAATCTGCGGCGGCGGCAGCACTGAACATGACGTTTCAGTATTGTCAGCAAACTATTTTGAATCGTCATTAGCTAAGTCAGATAGAATAAACCTACTGAGACTAGAGCTTGATGGTAATGGCCATTACTTTGATCAAGATGGTTACCGCTGCGAGTTAATCAGTCGCCGTGAAGTGCGTTTTGATGACCAAAACAAACCCGCTTGGCCTGTTGATTATGCTATTCCTTGTATTCATGGTTTCCCAGGTGAAACCGGTGATATTCAATCGTATTTTAATCTTATTCAACTGCCTTATTTTGGCTGTGAATCTGAAGCATCAAGCAACTGCTTTAATAAAATCACCGCCAAAATGTGGTTCACAGCGCTCGGCATTCCGAACACGCCATATATCTTCCTAAATGATATGAACCAAGGTGCCATTGAGCAGACTCAAACGGCACTCAATGAGTGGGGTTCGGTATTTGTAAAAGCGGCATCTCAAGGTTCATCTGTTGGCTGCTACAAAGTGGATAATGTGTCGCAAGTTGAGCAAGTTTTAAAAGACGCATTCAGTTTCGCACCCTCAGTGGTGGTTGAAAAAACCATTGTTGCTCGAGAATTAGAAGTTGCGGTGTATGAGTATCAAGGAAAAGTGATTGCCACACTGCCAGGGGAAATTATTTGCGCCAGCAATACGTTTTACACTTTTGAAGAAAAGTATAATGCCAGTAGCAAAGCCAGAACCGATGTTGTAGCCCAAAACTTATCTAAAGAAGTGGCAGAGCAAATCAGAGAGTACGCGATTAAAGCATTTAAAGGGATGAAGTTAAGACACTTATCAAGAATTGATTTCTTTTTGACTGATAAAAATGAGATTTTGTTAAACGAAATTAATACCTTCCCTGGCTCGACTCCTATTTCGATGTTCCCCAAAATGCTCCAAAATCACGGTGAGGATTTTACCGCTTACCTTGTAGATAGCATCGAAAGTCAGCTTTAGCGCGACATATTAATAGAAATGATATTGGAAAATGTTTGCTGATGGCCAGCATTTTCTAATTCATCTCGCCAAGGGTTATCCTGCACTTTTACCATATAAAAATGCTGCCTGTATGTGTCTGTCACAAACGCAATACCGTGCTGCATCAACTCATAATGAATATCATTGATAAACACCAACGAGAAGCCTTGTCTTCCAGTTAATTGATTAATATCTTCTCTTGTTAAACTGACACCAGACTCTAATTGATCAAATTGCAGCTTAAGCCAATTAGCAAAATCTTTAGAACTCACCATAGACATAATACCCCTCCAAACAAAGCTCATATTGTTATCAGCGGATATCTCATCCGTTGAGAGCTGGCTGAATATGATAAGTATAGCTTGTTATAAAATAGTCAAAGCTAGTGAAGACTATTTATAGACTAAACCAATAGTGAATTAGTACTTTCGAACTATATCAAGAGAGGTTTTTAGATGAATTTTTTAAGACATTCATCGTTTTAATTTAAAAAACTGAAGTTCCAAGACTTACCAATAACAATATTATCAACCACTTAAAATAACAAGTAGCAACTAATATCACAATGACGTCAATATCACACTATTTGTCAAAAAAATGACTTAACACTTGATTTTAACATTAAATCAATAGAGTATTCAGTTGCAACGAAAGTGCCACATAAAATTGACATAATGCATAAGCTCAATTTTAAATTGTTCAAAAATTAGGAAATAAAATGTATAAGCAATTTTGTTTAATTCTGATGCTTAGTTTAATTGGGTGTAGTAGTTTCCAATCTTCAGATAATCGTCAAGAAATAGACACATCTATGGTCAGCGGGAAATATTTTAACAACGATGGATTTGGTAATAACATTCATTTAATTCTACATGAAGATGGACGTTACGAGTCAAATCTTGAAGGTCCGATTGGGATCGCTAGTTATTCTAACGGTGCTTGGTCAAAAGTAGATGATAAGATATCATTTTTACCAGAAGGAGATTCCGGATTCTTAAGAAGAGCATTATCACCAATGACTATTCTTAAAAATGACAATGATGTGTTATTAGTACCTTCAAAAAAAGTAGAAATGCATCAACAACTAATGGCAGATTTTGGAAAATCTACTTATAAATACTCACGTATAACGTTCTAGAGTAATACCCCCATGGCCTACCTACAGGGAAGCTCCGTAGGCTAAATTGATTTTCGCCATAAAGCCATCTTGATACATTTCATTTAGTGCATTGACCAACGCCTGATGTTTAGATACATCTAAAGCCTCATTACACGCCATAGCCCGTAAAGATGTGTGGAATATAAGTTCAGGTTCACCTAATTGCGTTTTTGATTGCGTCATTAATGCCTTAGCACTAATCAACTCCGCGGCCCATAGGTCAATTCGGCCTCTATCAAGTTTCTTAATATTTAATCCATCTTCGTTTGTAAGCTGAACCTGGTAACGAAACGAATCTAAATATTCACTAATGCCACTGCCTAAATAAGTGCCGATAGACAAATGCTTAGCATCTTGAAGCGTTACCAAAGGGATTGATTTACTTTTCGCACTGAATAAACCATATCTTGAAATTAAAATAGGTCCAACCCAGCGATATTCACTTTCTATCTGTTGGGTGCGAACTATAGGTAACACACAAACATTTTGGTCTCTTGCGGTCATCGTTAAACCACGTTTAAGTGGGTTAAATATCACTTTGTATTCCATATTTGCACGAGTAAATAACTCATCAATGATGTCAATAATCATGCCTTGATGATGAGCATCAGTTTGCTCTGCAAAAGGTACGTGCTGATAGGTATATACTGTGATTTCAGAAGCAGATACAGAAGTGACAGCATTGATTGATAAATACCAAACACACAACAATAAATAAGCTAGCTTTTTACCAAGCATTTATTGCCTCCTCAAAAGGTAAGCTTTTCCCTTTTACTTCTTCTGGCATTAACTGCTTTGGCGAGCCAGGTTTATTTAACCAAATAGAAGGTTTTACCTGCTTATTCACTTTTGGCCCGCAAATTAAATCTTGATCTTGCAAACGAATTAAATGCTGATCTATTTGCTCAGCTAAAGCATTCATTCCATCAGTAACAGATAGCTCACCTTCAATAATAAGACTAATAGCTTGCCACCAATAACCTGCCATACCGGGGTAATCTGGCACATTGGTGCCTGTTGGTGTCCAAACATCCCTTGCATGGCTTCGATAAAACTCTACTAGCCCACCAAGATAAGGAGCTTGTTCAGTCATAATATCTGATGCGATGTCCGATTGACGTATTGGCGTTGCGCCGACTAACGTTTTCTTTAATGAAACCGTTTTAGACACAACAAACTGTGCATATAGCCAAGCTGCAATTTGATTTTCATCTGGAGTGTGATTTAAAAAAGTCCAAGCACCAGTATCTTGATAACCTGATTTCATGCCTTTTTGCCAATACTTGCCTACAGGTGAAGGTGCAACACGCCACTTAGGGGTGCCATCTTTATTCATCACCGATAAACCCTTTTTTGTGTAATCTGGCACAAAGGCGGTATACCAAAATATTTGTTGGGCAATATTGCCTTTGGCAGCCCAATCCCCAGACTCTGAGAACGTTAACTGTTTCGCTTCAGGAGGCGCGTATTTTATTAGCCACTCTTTATACTTCTCTATGGCATAAATCGCTGCTGGACTATTTAGTGCTCCACCTCGCTCAACACTAGCGCCCACTGGACGGCAATCTTCAACACGGATGCCCCACTCATCTACAGGAAGTCCATTAGGTAAGCCTTTGTCACCTACTCCAGCCATAGACAACCATGCATCCGAAATACGCCACCCTAAAGAAGGATCAGATTTAGCGTAATCCATATGACCATATACTTTGGTACCTGCGATTTCGCCAATATCATTGGTAAAAAAGTTGGCAATATCTTCATAGGCTTGCCAGTTCTGAGGAATTCCTAAGGGGTAACCATATTTTGATTCAAATCGCTTTTGATAATCTGAATTAGCAAACCAATCACTCCTATACCAATATAAGTTTGCAAACTGCTGATCAGGTAGTTGATAAATTTTCCCGTCAGGTCCTGTAGTAAAAGCAAGCCCAATGAAGTCGCTTAAATCGAGCGTTGGTAAGGTGAAATCTTTTGCGTGATGATTGATTAGATCAGTAATCGACATTACATGCTGCTGCCTAAACTGACTGCCAATTAGATCACTATCACTGATGTAAGCATCATAAAGTCGCTGACCTGTCATCAATTGAGCTGAAAACTTTTTAATCACATCATTTTCATTGGTCAACTCATGAATAACGTGAATACCTGTAATGTCGAAGAAAGCTTTAGCTAGCACATTGGCTTCGTATTGATGAGTATTTATTCGCTCCGACACCACCCGAATTTCCATTCCCTTAAAAGCTTGTGCTTTATGCTGAAACCACAGCATCTCTTGTTTCTGTTCAGCTAAAGATAAAGTAGATGGTTGAAATTCAGATTTTAGCCATTGAAGCTGCTGAGGGTTAAGCTGCTGTTCATAGGTATCTTGTTGAGTATGGTCAAGCTGCGAGTTTACGAGAAGTTTGCCTTGAGGATCAGCTTTATCAAATATTTGAGGTTCGGCAGCACTAACAGTAGTAGCGACAACAGCCGTACTAAGCGTGACTGAGACTACAACTCTCAGTAAGACTTTAGTGATGATTACAATACTAGTGTTCAATAATGGTATCAATTTCTGCATGCATCCTGCTTCAGTGTTCGATTCAAGATAAGTTAGCCAAATTAAGTCTTTATTACTACTGAATTATTTATCTATTTAATATAGCCCTATATGTATGAAAAAGGCCAGCTAATGCTGGCCTTTTATTGTTAATTTAAAATCTAGTTAAGATAAAATTTTAACGTTAAATTTATTTAAAAACCTTCTACGCCTGCCATGTCAGGTAATTGATGTGCAATACCTTTATGACAATCAATACAGGTTTTCTCACCACTGGCGAGTGAAGTTGAATGCATTTGTGATGCACGTTTAGATTGACGCGTAAAATCCATGTAGTCGAAGTTATGACAATTACGACACTCTAATGAATCATTCGCTTTTAATCTATTCCACTCATTCTCGGCCAGGTGGCGACGTTTAGCTTCAAACTTTTCACGAGTATTAATGGTGCCAAATACCTTACCCCAAACCTCTTTAGATGCTTGCATTTTACGGGCAATTTTATCAGTCCAATTATGGGGAACATGACAATCAGGACACGTAGCGCGCACACCACTTCGGTTAGTGAAATGAATGGTCGTTTTTAGCTCTTCGTAAACGTTATTTTCCATCTCATGGCAACCAATACAAAACTGTTCTTGGTTAGTTACTTCTAAGGCAGTGTTAAAGCCCCCCCAGAAAATCACACCAGCAACAAAGCCACCAAGAGTTAGAAAACCTAGACTGTAGTGAACACTTGGACGATTAAGTACCTTCCAAATTAACTTCAGGTTTTCTAGTAATTTTGAAATCATAAACGCTCCTAGTGCTCAGTTGTTGAAGAATGTTTCATTAACTCTTTAACATCAACGAAATCATTCTCGACAAGTATCTTGGCATCTAATTGAGATACATGGCATTGAGTACAGTAATAACGACGCGGCGATAAAGATGCCAAGAAGTTATTTTCTCTATCCATATAATGCGTCACACTCACCATAGGTGCTTGTGAGTGCCCAGTACTATTACGCGCATGGCACTGCATACATTTGTTTACTTTCAAATCAATCTGGTAACCATCAATGCGATGCGGAATAACCGGTGGTTGCATTGGATAATTGCGCACCTGTTTTACGTCAGAGTTAATCACCTTTTGCATCGCTGGCGGTGTTGGCTCAACTTCAATTGGTGCTAAACGCAACGTGGCAATTTTTTCTTCAGGTACTGATGCAGCCATCAAACTAAAAGAGAAGCCCAATAACGCAATCATTGATAAAATTTTACCTGCTTTCATGGTCGTTCTCCTTAGGCTTTGACAATCTTAACCGCACACTTTTTAAAGTCAGTTTGTTTCGACAATGGATCTGTCGCATCAAGTGTAACTTTATTAATCAGCTGGCTAGCATCAAACCATGGTACGAAAACCAATCCAACAGGCGGCTTGTTACGACCTCTAGTTTCAACGCGGGTTTTAATCTCACCACGACGTGAAATGACTTTAACTTCATCACCTCGACGTAAACCACGCTTTTTAGCATCATCTGGATGCATGAAACACACAGCATCAGGGAAGGCTTTATAAAGCTCAGGAACACGTTGAGTCATTGAACCTGAGTGCCAATGTTCTAATACGCGTCCTGTGGATAACCAAATATCAAATTCTTCATCTGGCATTTCAGGCGCTGGCTCATATGGCAAGGCAAAAATCACTGCTTTTCCATCTGGCTTACCGTAGAACTCGAATCCTTTACCGGCTTTAACATAAGGATCAGCACCTTCTCGGAAACGCCATTTAGTTTCTTTACCATCAACCACAGGCCAGCGAAGACCATGCTCAGTATGATAGCGATCAAAGTCAGCTAAATCATGACCATGACCACGGCCAAATTCAGCATATTCTTCAAATAACCCTTTTTGAACATAGAAGCCAAAGTGCTTAGCTTCGTTATTCATAAACTTAGGATCAGTGTCACTTAACGGGAATTTCTCTACGTTGCCATTTTGGTAAAGGACTTCAAATAACGTTTTTCCTTTAAACTCAGGGTTAGCATCAAGCACATCTTTTGACCACACTTCGTCAGTCGTAAAACGCTTAGAAAATTCCATCAACTGCCATAAGTCAGACATTGACTCGCCTGGAGCTTGAACCATTTGATGCCAGAACTGAGTACGACGTTCAGCGTTACCGTATGCCCCTTCTTTCTCTACCCACATGGCAGAAGGAAGAATCAAATCACCCGCTTGAGTCGTGACTGTTGGGTATGCATCTGACACCACAATGAAGTTGTCAGGGTTACGGTAGCCCGGTAAGCCTTCTTCATTCATGTTCGCAGCAGCCTGCATATTGTTATTCACTTGCACCCAATAACAGTTTAAATCTCCATCTTTAAGACGTCGATTTTGCTCAACAGCGTGATAGCCCGGTTTAGGTGGGATAATGCCACTTGGAATATTCCAAATATCTTCCGCAAGCTTACGGTGCTTAGGATTAGTCACAACCATATCTGCAGGTAAACGATGTGAGAATGTACCCACTTCACGAGCGGTACCACATGCAGAAGGCTGACCGGTTAACGAGAAAGGACTGTTACCTGGCGTCGAAATCTTACCGACTAACAAGTGAATGTTATAAATCAGGTTGTTACACCACACACCACGTGTGTGCTGGTTAAAGCCCATGGTCCAGAATGACGTGACTTTCTTCTTAGGATCAGCGTATAACTCAGCAAGTTCAATCAGTTTATGCTCTGGCACACCCGATAATTTACTGACACTTTCAACATCGTAATCAGCAACAAACTTTTTGAATTCTTCAAAATCGATTGGGGTTGAATCACCAGCAGTATCAACATTCTTGGCTTTTTTCTGCAACGGGTGTGATGCACGTAAACCGTAACCAATATCCGTTTCACCTTTACGGAAATTAACATGCTTACTGATAAAGTCTTTGTCGACTTTGTCATTTTGAATAATGTAATTCGCAATAAAGTTAAGCATTGCTAAATCTGTTTGCGGGGTAAATACAATCGGTAAATCAGCCAAATCAAATGAACGATGTTGGAAAGTCGACAGTACTGCCACTTTTACATGTGGTGCACTTAAACGGCGGTCAGTAACGCGAGTCCAAAGAATGGGATGCATTTCAGCCATGTTTGAGCCCCATAATACAAATGCGTCAGCCGCTTCCATATCATCGTAACAGCCCATTGGCTCATCAATACCAAAGGTACGCATGAACCCACCTACCGCTGATGCCATACAGTGACGCGCATTAGGGTCAATATTATTTGAACCAAAACCCGCCTTCATAAGCTTAACGGCTGCATAACCTTCCCAAACGGTCCATTGGCCCGAACCAAACATACCTACTGCAGTCGGCCCTTTAGCTTTAATGGTCTTTTTCCATTTTTCAGCCATGGTGTCGAACGCCATATCCCAGCTAACTGGGGTAAATTCACCATTTTTGTCGTATTTACCGTCAGTCATACGTAACATCGGGGTTTGCAGGCGATCACGGCCGTACATAATTTTTGAAAGGAAGTAACCTTTGACACAGTTAAGGCCTTTGTTAACTTCACTTTTTGCATCGCCATGAGTAGCAACCACTTTACCGTCTCTGGTGGCTACGATAACTGAACAGCCCGTACCACAAAAACGACAAGGCGCTTTATTCCACTCTAATTTTGTCTGTTCTGAACTCGTAATCAGGTTACTTGCTGTTGCGGGTAATGCCATACCGGCTACGCCAGCTGCTGCTATAGCAGCATTGGCTTTCATAAATTCACGTCTGTTCATACTCATTCTTCACCCTCTTCTAGCTCTTCGCTTTGGTGATAAACCATAGTGGCTGTTAACACACCAGGGATAGCATTTATGGTAGAGATGTCATCCATTAAAGAACGCTGAGTCGGTCCTTCAATCACCACTACAATCTTCATTTCGTTGTTTACTGATAGTTCAGCATTTTCCATCGCCATAATCTTTTCACGCACATCACCCATTTGATCAGGATGGACTTGGACGATTAGGCTGGTTACATGAATTTCTTTTTTGCTCATCAAGAATACTTCTCTTTTATTTTTGTTATTAATTAATGGCTAACCAGCACCCGGTGGGCCTGAAAGGATTTGACTGAACCATATGGTAAAACCGAGTGCACTGACTAATAGTGCCGATAAGATTGGCGCTAAAAAAACCGTCAAGAAGATAAAAATCTTAAATTCCAGGCTTTTTTCGCTTTGCGGATCTGTACTCATGGAGCCTCCAGTAGAGGTTTAGAATAAAAGTGATGTAACTTAGTTGTTACATACTAAGATTTGCGAGAATTTTATCTTTAATCAAAGACTAAACTATATACTCACAAATTGGTAAAACGTATCTTTGTTGATCTAGATCATAAAAACAGATTAAACACTTGCAATACAAAGGTATCTTTTTGACTTATTCAACTAGAACTGATGGAAGGGAAAAGCATTAGCATGCTTACAACAATCACAAAGGTTTGTTCAAATCAGAATATAATACTTAAGTATATATAGTCGCTTCCAGAGAAGTTATCAACTTGTTAAGTTGTAATTTGCTAATATAGGAGAGTAAAAAGAGTTATTTTGAGTGTTTAAAGCTTCAGCGATTTCCATTTACGCAGCTTGAACTCGCTTGCTTTGGTTCAATTGCTTTAGTTCAATTGCTTTGGTTCAAAATTAAACGACAAGTAAACGTATTTTCATAAAAAAGCACAACTGAATATATATTCAATTGTGCTGTTAAATTTCCAGTTTATTGATAATTATAATTACGGATTAACACTATATCGAAGTACTTTTAGCGACTTCTGCTCATCGATATCAGCAAAGACTGGTGGATTTTCAATACGCTCAACAAATGTCAAACTTGGCGCGGTTTCAGCAACCTGTTGCATCAAAAAATCACAACCTAATTCAGGCGCATTCAAACACAGCAGCACCTCACCATCTACAGCAAGTAACTCAGGTAGCCTACGTAAAAGTCTTACATAGTCTTTAGTTGCCACAAAACTGCCTTTTTGATTACTCGGTGGATCGGCAACAATTAAATCATAAGGGCCTAATTTAGTTAGCTTGCCCCATGACCTAAAAATATCATGACCTAAAAATCTGGCTCCTGATTCAAATCCGTTAAGCAAATGATTTTGTTTGCCAATGCTAAGCGCGCCTTTACTCATATCCATGTTAACAACTTCGGTAGCGCCGCCTTGTAAACCAACCACTGAGAATGCGCAAGTATATGCAAAAAGGTTTAATACTTTTTTATCTTTTGCATGCTCCTTAACCCAGCGACGTCCATTCGCCATATCAAGAAAAATACCGTGGTTTTGACCACGCAACAGATGCACTAAAAAATCTGCGCCATTTTCTGAGACAATGTGCTTTTCAGGCACTTCACCTACCACAATTTCAGTAACCGTTTTACCTGCATTACGGTATTGGAATACCAAGTTAAAGCTCAATTCACTATGATGTTGTTGCCAAACAGCTGCAACGGCATCAGTCAACATTAAGCGCTCACCTTCAGACAGCTCTTTAAAGCTGGTTAATAACAGTACAGGCTTAAACCAATCCAAACATAGGTGCTCTAAACCTGCAAAACGACCGCCTCGGCCATGGAAAATGCGGCTAAGTTCATCAGTTAATTGTACTTGGGCAAGTGCTTGACCAAGTGGAAATTCATCACTATCAAAATTCATTTTTTACTTTCACAATATTCAATTTTTTAATTAATTTATCGACGATTTGCTGTTTAAGATTTTTCAGCCGTCTTAACAGCTTCTGCTTGTTGCAATTCAGATGAGTCAGAATTTAAATCTATGCCATCAGCTGAGTCGTTTTTATCAGTCTGGCTTTCACTTGCTACATAATCACTTGCTACTGTATCAGTAGACACTTCATCAGAAAGCAAAATAGCAAACCATTTACCGTCTTCACTGGACTCAAGTGCAATTTTGACAACCATGGTTAACGGTACAGATAGCAGCATACCAACAGAGCCTAGTAACCAGCCCCAAAAGATCAACGACAGGAATACCACTAATGTAGATAAACCTAGGCCTCTCCCCATGAATCTCGGTTCGACAGCGTTGCCCATAACCGTATTAGTCCCAAGATATAAAAGTGCAGTTACCCCTGCAGCACCTGGACCCATTTGAATAAACGCTAATAATACCGCCGGAATAGCCGCAATGATTGAGCCGATATTCGGAATATAGTTGAATAAGAAAGCCACTACAGCCCACAACAAAGCGTAATCAACACCAATAATAGATAAGCCAATGCCAATGATAATACCCGTAGCGATACTCACTAACGTTTTTATCACCATGTATTGATTTACAGAATGTAAAAATTTATCGATTTGCTTTAGACGCATATCTGGATCATCTAACGCAAAATGCAGCTTCTTCGGTAAAGACTGAGCTTCAAATAACATAAAGATAATAGTCAGTATGATTAAGAATAAGTTGGCCATCACATTGCCAACACCAGACAACATATTAGTTGTCATGCTCAACGCCATACCAGGGTCAAAATATTCAAGAACTTTGTCTTTCGAAATATTGATATTCATTGAATTGAGTTTTTCTAACACCCAAGAAAACTGCTCAATTAATTGTTGACGATAGAATGGCATTTGTTGAGAGAACTCGTTTATCGAACTCCCTACCAAACTTGCAAGCCATAGCCCCATCATGACAATAAACATCATCAATAAAATAACAGAAAGCCATTTAGGTACACGATAGCGTGTCATGAATTGAATCGCTGGATTACAGATTACGGCTAAAAATGCAGATAATACAAACGGCACGACAATGGGGCTTGCTGTTTTAATTCCCGCTAAAATCACCACTAAACACGCCATGATAGCGAAACCACGAAACGCCATCGATGAAGAATTGCCGCCACTCATATTTAAACCCTTTGGTAATATTGGAATATCACATAGAAGTGCGCATGTATTTATAAGCTCGATTTAGAAGCATGATGGAAAACACAAGACACTTAATGTTGTTTTAAAATGGATTAAAAGACGTTTGCATTAATCCTGATGATTAAATCTACTATTAAACTAGCACAATAATAATAACTTACGCATTATACTCACAATCCTTAGTCTATGAATGACTATATTACGGCTATTTTATTAAATGTGCTTCACAAAGAATAATCACATTACAGCGACTCTTCTGTCGTGAGTTTAACTTAGATTAACTGAACCAATACTAAATACGAACCCAATGAAGCAGAAATGCGTTTAGTAAACCTTATTACCCTTAGAGGTTTATAATTAGAGGTTTATAAGTAGAGGTTTATAAGATTTGCATGACAGCTGATCTACTGATGCTTTTATATCGTATCAAACTGTGTAAAAGAGTGGGTTTTATTGATTTTTAGCAACTGAGCTGTAGTTTCAACTGACAATTTAAAGTGGTGAGAATATGAAAATATTAATAACAGGTGCAACTGGGTTTGTCGGTAAACAGCTAGTCGCATTATTAAGCCAACAATCACATCAGCTCACCATTGTGACTCGAAATATCACTCAAGCAACACAGACTTTAGGTGCTGAACATCAGTATTTAGATGACCTCAATCAACTAAAAAACTTAAATGATTTTGATAGCGTGATAAATCTTGCTGGCGAGCCTATTGTAGGTAAAAGATGGAATAACCAACAAAAACAGCAAATTTGCGACAGTCGCTGGAATATCACCGCATTGCTAACTCAGTTAATAAAACAAAGTGACACACCACCAGCAAGCTTTATTAGTGCATCTGCGATTGGTTTTTACGGACGACAAGGTACTATCCCTGTAGATGAAGATAGCCAAGCTCACGATGAATTTAGCCATCAAGTGTGCAGTGAATGGGAGCATCTTGCCTTACAAGCACAATCTGAGAAAACGCGAGTTTGTGTGCTCAGAATTGGGATTGTGCTGGGTAAAAATGGCGGCGCATTAGCTAAGATGTTACCGCCATTTAAGTTGGGTTTGGGCGGTCCTATTGGCAAAGGGGTACATGGTGTAAGCTGGATACACATAGACGATTTAACTCAATTAATTTTGCATTTACTGACAACAGAACAAGCCCATGGGGTATTTAATGCAACGGCGCCTAATCCAATAAACCATAAGCAATTCGCCGAATCCATTGGCTCAAGCTTAAACCGTCCTGCCTGCATTCCGACTCCAGTCATTGCACTAAGACTTGCTATGGGTGAAATGGCTGATTTAATTGTAGAAGGTCAATTTGTACTGCCTAAAAGAACATTGGCATCTGGTTTTAACTTTAAATACCCAGATATCTCACCCGCACTAGATTCGATACTTAAAGCTTAAGGTCGATAAACGCTTTAATGAGTTCACTATAACGCTAAGGCAATCAATGGTTATTAAACCCATTGATTGCGCTTTCCATTACCTTATTAAGCCAATAACTTTTCGTTTACAGCCTCGTATATCAGAAGCTATACCAAGCCATATCAGTATATCAATGTAGAAATATATCAATAACTCACTTGTTCACTAACGCTGTCGTGGTTTCAATAAACCAATCATAACGTTTAGGTAATGGACGAAATTTTTTGCGGATCATAAACAGTGGCTCTTTAACTTGATGAGTTAACTTGGCCACAAAAATACATTCTGGTTGACTAAAACTGTTTACCGCAAACTCTGGTAATACGGTAAATCCAAGCCCTTTTGCAACCGGGAGTAATATTTGATTCAACTGATTGACATAGCTTGCAATTGGAATGCTACCAGCTTGCTCAGTTTTAAAATTACTGTTGATCAATAATTGCAGGTAATGCTTGGCATCAGGGTGAGAAATCAGCCCCAGTGAGGTAAGTTGTTCAAATGAAATTTCCTTGTCTTTATAAGCTGCCGGCACAATTAAACAAAAGTTATCATCACCTATTGGCGTCACTTCCAACTCAGGGTTAGAGACAAACTGAGTCACAATACCAATGTCGATATCGTTATTAAATACTTGCTCAATCACTCTTTTATTCGGCCCAGCTTCTATTGACACAGATAACTCAGGATGCAATATCTGGTAATCGATAAAGTGTGGATACAGCCACAAAGCAAGAGAGCCTGAACAACCAAAGCGACATTCTCCTATAAAAGGTGAATCCAGTTGAATATCACTGAGGAACTGCTCTTGTTGTTTTAACGCTTGCTCGCCATATTGCTGTAGTTGCATGCCAGCATCTGTAAGTTCAAACCTTTTTCCAAAGCGCTGAATAAGTTGCACATTTAACTGCTGTTCTAACTTCTGAACATGTTGACTAACACCGGGTTGGGTCATAAACAATTGTTCTGCTGTTTGAGTAAAATGCCCGACTTCAGCAAGTTTAAGGAAGGTCGTTAGCCATTTTTGATTAATCATAAAATCCACTGAGTCGCATCTGACAATGCCGCTACTATAACAATAAACCCATATAACAATAAATTATTATAAATTTCATTTTTGATAAATATAGATACAAAAATGCCGTTAAGCTGACTTAACGGCATTTAATTAACGGATGAATATGATGAGTTCAACAAGCTAAATTAATCATCCAAGCTTTACTCATTCACCAAAGAAAATTTATTAACTGAAACTAATTTATTCACCGAAGCTGTATTTTCTTTTTACCTCGACAACCTCAACGGTATAGGACGCATACCACTTATCTTGGCCTAGTTTCTGCGCAACGCTATGCTTTGAATCCTGATGCCAGCGTTTGATGTCATCTTCTGACTGCCAGTAAGAAATTGCAATTTCTTGCTCCCCTTCTGACACGGCAATAAAATCAATACAGCCATATTGCTCAAATGCTAAATCACGCATAATCGCGACAGTATCAAGATAATGTTGATTTTGCTCGCCCACTTTAGCCTTAAAGATAACCGCAAACATATCCAAATCCTTTAGATGTTAATGGGTTTTATTACTAACCCGCTTTGAGCAATTCACTGCATGACTGATTCAGTAATTGACGACAGCGCCACATGCCTAAAAAAGCCACCACTGCAGCACCAGCTAACGGCGCAATCCCCCACCACGGCCAATGCATATATACCACTAATTCAAACACTTGAGTTTTCAGCATATACAATGCAAATTCAGCCACGATTACCGCTAGGATACCCGCTATTGCACCTAATAAAGCAAACTCTAGCCCAGTCGCTGAGCGTAGCAGCCAACCAGATGCACCAAAGGTTCTAAGCACTGCGAGTTCGCGCTGCCTGGTTGCCATTCCAGCTTCTGTTTGTGCTATCAATACTAATGCACTTGCTAGCAGTACTAGCGCCAGCACCAGTGACAAGGATAGTGAAACTTGCTCAATAATTTGTCGTAACTGTCCTACCATAGCACCAACATCAATCACAGATATTGTTGGGAATTGTTGGATGAGTTGTAGCACCACACCATTGGCAGTCAAATCACTCCCCGCTTGCTTTAAATCTTGATCATTTAAATGGAAGCTGGCCATCGAAGTATACGAAAATGGTTCCAAAGCTTTAGGCTTAAAAATCATGAAAAAGTTAGGTTGCAGGGTTTCCCACTGCACTTGTCTAAAGCTTGTTACCTTAACGCTTACACTTTGATTATCGATGCTAAACGTCATCGTATCGTTGAGTGATAACCCTAAACGCTCAGCCACTTCAGCTTCAACCGAGACTTCATCATCCGCCTGATTAAAAGTCCCTTGGGTAATTTCATTATTCGGCGGCAGTGTTTCTCTGTACGTAAGGTTTAGCTCTCTTGAAATACCCACTCGGCCTTCTGCGCCATCTTTCTCTTCTCGACGAGAAATCAACTCTTCATCATTAATGTGAGTTAATCGGCCTCGGATCACGGGATAAATATCAGTTGCGATAATCTTGTTACTATCAAGAAAATCATCCAATGGTTTGGTATCTTCTGGGGCAATATTGACCAAGAAATAATTTGGCGCATCTTCAGGTAGTTGCTTTTGCCACTCATTCAATAAGTCTTGTCTAAGTGCAAGAATCGTCAATAACAACACTAAGGCACTACTAAAACCAACCAGTTGCACCGCATTTTGTCTCGCTCGGCGACGAAGTCCTGCCAAGGCTAGCTGAAATGGATTGGTGGTTTTCATGCCGACGCTATGACCTAAACGGATCATGGCAAAGCCTAAAATACTCAGTAATACACCCAGTAATAACACAGCCAGTACAACGGTCATGGTTAACGCGATACTGCGTGAATACAAATAGCCTAACAACGCCATTGCGCCAAGGCTTAACAATAAGTGTAACCACATGCCGAACTGTAGCCCTTCAAGCTGTCGCTGCAATACTCGTAAAGGTGGAATAGCCAGCAAACGCATTAAAGGATACGCAGAGAACATAAAGGCGCTGATTAAACCTGTGCTGACACCTAAGAGTAATGGTCTTGAATAAGGTGGTGAATAGGCTGCTATTTCAGCAGGTAAAAATTGGTTAATACCTATATCCAGTAGCAAGCCACCGATTAGACCTAATACAATACCCAATACTGTGACTAACATTAAGTGAATGCCAAACAAGGTGCGAATTTGTTTTGAAGATGCGCCAAAGGTTTTGAGCATTGCCACAACATCATAATGTCGTTGGCAATAACGCTGCGCAGCAATACCTATCGCAGCACACGCTAAGGCAATACCCAGTAAACTGGCTAATAATAAAAATCGTTCTGCACGTTTCACCGCTGAGGCAATTGGTGAATCACCTGACTGCACATCAGTCCAACGTTGGCTGTTATTTAATAGCGGCTTAGCTTGAGTTTCAAATTCAGTTAACGCAGCAGCTTCACCTGCGAATTGATAGACGTAACTTACCCGGCTACCTGGTTGAATAATTCCAGTCGCATCGACATCATCTAAACGCATTAATAACACTGGCGATGAAGCAAACGGGTTAAAGCCAGCATCAGGTAATCGACTAATCTCAGCAGATAAATTTAATTCAGTATTACCTAACTCCAAGGTTGTTGGATAACCTAATAACCCACCTAGTCTGTTTTCATACCATGCTTCACCTGTTAGTGGTAATGCTTGTGTAATGCCAGATGATAATTCGATTTCACCACGTAGTGGATAGCCATCACCCACGGCTTTTATTGTCACTAATTGAAAATTATCACCCGAATAAACCATCGAGTTAAATTTCATATTGGTCACATGCTTAATATCAAGTGACTCTGCGAGTATCAGTACTTGCTCATCTAGCGGCGCAGGGGAATCAATGATTCTATCTGCCGCAATAAAATTGGCCGCCTCACCGTTAATTGCCACTTGTAAGCGCTCGCTCACTCTCGCAAGCCCACTGACCGATAACACAGCTAAAGTGATAGCAAGTACAATCAGTAATAACTGACCCTGCATCAATTCGCGCTTAAATAAACGCCACGCTAATTGTAATTCCATTAACACGCCTCCTCTGAGACGTTTTGCTCTTCACTGACAGCAGGCTCAGATAAGTGGCCATTTTCCATCACTAACTGTCTTTTGCAGCGTTTGGCCAGCTCTAAATCATGCGTCACTAATACCAATGTAGTATCGCTTTCTTGGTTCAAAGCAAACAACATATCGGCAATTTTATCGCCGTTGGCACTATCAAGGTTACCAGTCGGCTCATCAGCAAATAGCACTTTGGGCTCGCAAATAAAGGCACGTGCAATAGCAACACGTTGCTGCTCACCACCAGATAATTGCTTAGGTAAATGGGTTAAGCGATGTGATAACCCCACACGTTCAAGCATGATTTCAGCTTTCTCTCGAGCATTCACGACACCTGCAAGTTCAGCTGGTAACATGACATTTTCCAGCGCGGTTAAGGTATCAACTAACATGAAAGACTGAAAAATAAAGCTGACTTTTTGTTTTCTCAGCGCCGCTTTTTGTTCTTCATTAAGCCCTGACAGGGCTTGACCATCCAGTAATATCTCACCAGAGGTTGGTGTATCGAGCGCAGCTAACAAACCCAGTAACGTTGACTTGCCAGAACCTGACGGGCCGAGAATAGCAATACTGTCACCCTGCTTGACATCCATATTAATGCCATTGAGGATAGTAAGCTCTCCCTCTTGGGTCACTACAGTTTTATTGAGGTTAGTAACATTAATGGCACTTGAATTATTTGCAAAATTAGTCGACATACGATCCTTCTTATATTTACCGGCTAAACGCCTGCTTACTGCGGCATTTTTGTTTGTAGCAACTACAATGTTTGTTTCCACTTCTAGCTATGCTGCCACGATTTTGATCTTAGGTGATAGTCTAAGTGCAGGTTATGGCATGTCAGAAGAGCAAGGTTGGGTACAATTGTTACGTGATAAGCACCCTGAACATGACATTATCAATGGCTCAGTCAGCGGTGAAACTACCGCAGGTGGTTTGCGTAGACTCCCGAATTTACTGGCTTCAACCCAATTTGACCTAGTCGTAGTTGAGCTGGGTGGCAATGATGGTCTTCGTGGTTTCCCGCCTAACAAACTGAAATCAAATCTTACAAAAATCATTAGCTTGTCTCAAGACAGTGGCGCTGATGTATTACTGACTGAAATTATGGTGCCACCTAATTACGGTCCAAGATACACTAAAATGTTCAACGATGTTTACCATCAACTTGCTGATGACTTCGACATTGCATTAGTGCCTTTCTTTATGCTGGACATTGCACCAAACCCTGACTTAATGCAACGAGATGGTATTCATCCAAATGTCGAGGCTCAACCACAAATTACGCAATGGATGGCACCGTGGATCATAGATGCGTTAAAAAAGTAATCAAGGTTAAAATATTTCACTAGAAATGAGCAAAAAAGCGCAAATAGTAATTTTATTTTAAGGTTTTAAGATTAAACTAAACAAAATGGATTTGTTTAAAACGTTTCAATAATACCAATGATATGAAGAACAAGACTGAATTGTTCTTTTCGAGTTTTAATTGGTACACCCTATGGCTAAAAGGAAAAATTATGTCCGTCAGTCGTCAAAAGAAAGTGTATTTACCGACAGCTACACGTAAAAACCAGTACATCACAGTTGGATTTACGTTAACCGATGATTTATTAGGGTCATACAGTGACTTAGATAATTGCTATCAAGAGTTTAGTAAGCTGGTTTTCCAAGTTGCAGATAAACTAGAACTCTACAATGTTCATGTTATCGCGACTGATAAGCTACCGATGGTACGTTTCCATAGTGAAGCTTATTGTTTATCTACAGAAGAACAACTGCGCTTTTTCTACAACCCTGCTCATCATGAAGCCAATCGTTTACACACGCTTCCAGGGTATCGAGCGAAGAAGTTAAAAGTCGTTTTTCTGGCTACTGGTAATGAACTGCGTAGTAATTCAGCAGAGTTTCATGCCAAGGTTCAAAATTTCTTAGCTGAAATAAAGCCGTTACTCCCCAATAAAGAAGTACCGACAAAAATTCGCGATCATCAGCATATTTCTTATGACTTTTTCGCAAAAGCAAAAGGACTTAAAGAAACCTATGGTTACAAGTTACGTGCCGTAGATAGTCGCTATAAGCGCCGTGAATGTAACTTACCTGAATCGGTCAGTGCACTTAACTATGTCACTGTTAGCTTACCGATGGGCCGTCGTATTAAGAAGCAATTAGCTGCTGAAAATGCTACCTCATTTGGAGAGAAGTATCAGCGGGTTGCAGATCACTTTATTAAAGCCACCAGTGACAACAAATTACACCGAGTTGCAATGGTTGCGAATGGAAAAGTGCCGTTAGTCCGTAACAGTAAATATGAGCAATTAAACAGTACTGCTGAATTTCAGATGGTAGGGTTTGACCCAAGCGACGCAGCTCCAGCACCTATTTGCCACTGGGACGATACTAAATTAGCTGAAGCCATTCGCTTTGTGATTGTTGCAGCCAAAGACGATCGATATGATGAAGGCTATGGCCGCTTTATGAATCAAGTTCAGGATGCTGTGCGTCAATTCACCAGCCAATTTGATATTGATAAAGAACATATTGATGTCATTGTTCGCTTTCACCAGCACTTAAGTTACAAAGCCTAAACCAGTACTTTAATATACTAATTTTACGAAGTTTCTACCGCACAATTAGTTAGTACTCAATCAACGACAGCTTAGGCTGTCGTTTTTTTTCTCTGAAAAATATCTCCCTTATAACCAAAAACGCATGTTAAGGAAATGTGGCCAGATCTCACATTGATTAACAATTAACAAACAAGGCATGTTGGAGTCATACGAAATAAATCGTATCCACTCCACTGGCGGAACTTTAGGAGTAGGAAATAAATAATAAAAAGCAGGAGATGCTATGTTCAACAAGAAGATGCCATGGCTGGTGCCTACCATTGTAGCAACAGCTGTCACTATGAGTTTATCAGGTTGTGGTTCAGATGATGATAACACCACAGTTACCGAAACCCCACCAGTCGTTCAACCACCCGCAGAAACCGGCCCAACCTTTCCTGAAGGTGCGATAATGGTCGAAGCTGGCGATAACCTTACTATCAGTATTCAAGAAGCCCTAATTAACGCACAAAGTAATGATGTTATTGTGCTGCCTAAAGGTAACTTCAAAATCGAATCCACTTTATTGTTTGATGGTGATGTCGACGGCGATGGTAGCTTTGCTAAAAATATTACCATCATGGGGTATGGCCAAGATGATACCGTACTCGATTTCTCTGAAGCTAACTCTGGTGATGGCATATTCGTGCAAAATGCGATTAATATTATTATTCAGGATTTATCGGTTAACGAAGCAAAAAATAATGGTATTAAGCTAAAAAACACCAATGGCATCATCTTAAGACGCCTTGCGACAGTGTGGGAAGGCGAACTTGATGAAGGTAATGGCGCTTATGGCCTATACCCTGTTGAATGTGAGAATATCCTGATTGAAGATACCTATGTTCGCGGTAGCGCCGATGCGGGTATTTATGTGGGCCAATCTGAGTACATAGTGGTTCGACGTAATATCGCTAAAGAAAACGTCGCAGGCATTGAGATCGAAAACTCAAAATATGCCGATGTATATGATAACGAAGCTGTGGGTAACACAGGTGGTATTTTAGTCTTCGATTTACCGATTAATAATCACCGCTATGGCTCTAGTGTGCGTATCTTTAATAACAAAGTTTATGACAATAATACCCTGAACTTTGCCAATGCATCGTCAAATCCTGCTGGGGTTCATATTGTACCACCTGGGACTGGGGTGATTGTTTTATCGACTGATGATGTAGAGATTTTTAATAACGAAATTACTAATCACGACACTGTTGGCTTAACCATTTCAAGTTTCTTTATTGCCGAGCCAGATATTAGTACATTTGTGGGTAATTACGGTCAACCAGGTCAAGCGATTGCAGATGGTTGGCGCCCTACTCCGCGCAATATTTCGATTCACGATAACGTCATCTCAGGATATGGCCAAAAGCCTAAAGGTTATTTAATCGAAGACATCATTAAAGCCTATGTATTAACCCATGGCTCACTCCCCGGGATTTTATATGATGGCTTAGGGGAAATGTTGTCTAATAATGGCACAGCGGCATATCTAGGTTTACAAGAATTGCCGTTTAATCCTGATGGCAGTGACAATATTTGTGCGCAAAATAATGGTGATGTCAGTATTGGTCAATTATATGCCAACAATAATACCGATATGAATATTGCTGATGTGCTGTATGAAAAAACACAAGCTGAATTAATGAATTGTGCTCAAGTCAGTTTGCCTGTCCATACCGTGACCTTTGGCGATGAAATCTTTGGCTGTGGCGTCGACGATGATACCGCAGGTTGTGATGGTGGCACCTTAGTCGGTGGCGGAGGCTCTATTGGTGAAGGCGAAGGTGGCCTTGAAGGAGATGGCGACTTAAGTTTATGTGAAGCATCAGGAAGTAATGTTAGTTGGGATGCACTATTAAAAGCTAACTGCCCAAATTTGTCTGACTATAATCTATTTACCGACATGGCAAACCCTACCGATGCACCAAACTCTGGTGGATTACCTTACGATCTCAATACACCATTATTTACCGATCATGCTAGCAAATATCGTTTTGTTTATTTACCCGATGGAACGAAAGCCGACTACAGTGAGAATGAGTCATTCGACTTCCCTGTTGGCACAGTGATCAGTAAAACCTTCGCACTTCCAGAAAACACTAATGCACGCGGCTTCGCTAATGAAGATTTAATCGAAACACGGTTATTAATCCATCGTGAAACTGGCTGGAGTGCGCTTCCTTATGTGTGGAAAGCAGACAAGTCAGATGCTGTGTTAGCTAAAGCTGGCGCGATTCAAGGTAAGCAAGTCACCCATAAAGGTGAAATGCTCAGCTTTGATTATGTGGTACCCAACATGAACCAATGTAAACAATGCCACCAGTTTAAAGCTGATGAGGACAGTAATGCGGTATTCATGCCTATCGGACCTAAAGCACGTCATTTAAATCGTGATTATGCTTATGTAGATGGCAGCATGAACCAGTTAACCAAATGGCAATCTGCAGGCATATTACAAGGACTTCCGAACCTAACAGATGTTGATATGGTACCTGAGTATCAAGATGGCGATGAAGATAGTATTAGTTCAATGTCAGATACTGAACTAATGGCTGCTGCAAAGGGCTATTTAGATATTAACTGCGCTCATTGTCATCGCCCTGAAGGCAACGCGTCTAACACAGGCTTAAAGCTTGAGTATTGGCGTAGCTATGCTGAAGATGCAGGTTTCTCCCACGGAACATGTAAGTCACCAGTCGCTTATGGTGGTGGTAGCTTAGGCTTTGATGTTGTACCAGGTAACCCTGAAGAGTCTATTTTACACTTTAGAATGGAAACTAATGATCCTGGAGATAGAATGCCAGAGATTGGCCGAAGTCTGTCTCACGATGAAGGTGTTGCCTTGATCAGTGAATGGATTAAGCGATTACCAGCGGCGTCTTGTTCATAGAATGCCACTTTAGAGGATGAACCTAGGTTCATCCTCTTTCATTTCACTAACCAATCATGACCACCAATCATAACGACCAAAATTTATTCAAAGTTTGGGGGGAATAATTATAAAATGCAGGATACTGTTGATGACTCATTACGCTGAAATCAAAACTAACTTTCTAATACCGCTACTCATCTTACTATTAAGCTCAGTATTAATGGCTTGTGGTGGATCAGACAGTAATGATTCAAATACGTCAACAGCACCCTCTGCTCCTTCAACACCTAGTACGCCAGCCACGCCAACAACACCTGAACAGCCAGAAGGTTCAGATGATGTTTGTCAGTTAACCAATACAGAAGTAAATTGGCAGGCGTTAATGAGCAAAGACTGCCCTAATTTAAGTGATTATGGCTTGTTTATCGACCCTTCAATACCAACTCATGCACCACAAGAGCCAGGCCGTGGTTATCAGTTGTCCACGGAATTATTTTCAAATTATGCCAGTAAGTATCGATTCATATATTTACCCGAAAGTCAGTCGATGGTTTTTAACCCACAACAGGCTTTTTCACTTCCTATTGGCAGCGTGTTAGTAAAAACATTTGCGCTGCCATTTGACACTCAGTTAACCGGAACCAGCAACGAAAAGCTGATTGAAACCCGACTGATGATCCACAGAGAAACGGGCTGGACTGCGCTAACATATCAGTGGCAACAAGACATTGCCTCACTGATTATCGCCGGCGCCAATGTCACTCATACCTTAAATAATCAAGGCGAGTCCATTACCTTTGATTACCATATCCCCAGTAAAGTGGAGTGCAAAATTTGCCACCAAATCAATGAAGAGGATATTAGTAGAATTAATCCAATTGGTTTAAAAGCACACCTATTGAATCGGAATATAGTTCAAGAAAATGGTAATAAAGTGAATCAATTGAGTTTTTGGCAAGATAGGCAAATGCTGTCTGGATTACCTGAATTAGATACTGTTGATCAATCTTATGCTCTAGACAATAGTGATGCAGATTTAACAAATCGCGCGAAAGGATATTTAGATATTAACTGCGCACATTGTCATAATGAACAGGGCTTTGCGAGTATTTCAGGGCTGCGGTTAAGCTACTTTGTCGACCACACATCTTTTGAATATGGCGTTTGTAAACAACCTCCGGGCTGGGATGGTGGCCCTAATGGTTTAGCTTATGACATTGTGCCAGGAAACGCGGAGCGCTCAATAGTTCATTATCGCCAAATCTTATCTTCCCCAAAAGACAAAATGCCGCCAATTGGTCGAGAAATAATTCATTCTGAAGGCACTGAGTTAGTTAAACGTTGGATTGATAGTATGTCGGCAACCATAGCAACTTGCCAATAATGCAAAGCGAGTAACACCAAGCTAATATACAGGAGATAATTGTTAACAACGGACTCCCTGCTTTTTACTCAAAAAATTACTGTTTTGAGGCTTGATTGAGTCTTAGGAAATGTCCAGGAGGATAACCGATCCAGTGTTTAAAGCTTTGCCTAAAGTGAGATACATCGCCATAACCCAAAGTCTCAGCAATATCCTCAATGGATAGCTTATCAGTCAAAATTAAATTAATTGACGCTTGGCAGCGGACTTGGTCGATTAACTTCTGATATGTCGTGCCAGCAGCAGATAACTTCCTACGTAAACTGCGATCGCTCATGTGCATACTTAACGCAAATTGCTCTAATTTAGGTGGGTTTGGCATAGAGTGCCGAATATTTGTTAACACTTTATCAATAAAAGAAGTGGCCTCTGGCACCGATTTATTGTGTTTAACTTGCGAAAATTGAAATGCTAAGGGAGAATTTAGCACTTCCATTTTGATGCCCCACTCAAAAAAGTCGCAGTCAAATACCATGGTCGCACCGGTCTCTTGGCTGAGAAAGTCGGTATTGCAACATGGGCAAGCAAAATGGATCTCATCAATATAGACTGGGTCATCAACGAGTTGCCTCGCAGCGCCAAGTAAAGCGCAAACACTATGATGAAACTGAAAGGCAAACTTGTCTTCGCTGACTTTACCGGTATTGAGCCAACGCACCCATAGAGTGTCACCCTCAATTAGAACTAAGGTATCAGCAAAACTGCCAGCTAAATCAGGGTTTTGAATCACAAATTTAAGACATTCCCCCAAAGTTGTGAATTGATCAAAGAAGGGTAAAAGAACATCGAGGGTGGCAACTTGATAACTGGCACCCAAGCGGGCACCAATCTCTTTATCTGGACTGAGAGTGCGTAGTTGCTCCATCGCGAACTCAACTTGCCATACATAAACAAACTGCATTGCCTTAAGTTCTAATGGCCCTAAGCCCAGTTTTTGGTAGATATCAGCAGCAACCGTTTCACCTAGGTGAATATCGATAAAATTGAGTAAATTACGTAATTCAAAGGCAGGATAACATTGATCACCTACCATCATATTCGCTTTATAACCCGACTCTTGCTGCATCCATATCCTTAATTATTTAACTGCGTTTTCACGCTCCATCAAACGATTTAAAACCCCATCAACAGATAGCGAAGCACCATGTGCTATCTTATCTGCTAACTTCTTTTTCATTTGATATTTAATTTTGATCACTTGATGTTCTTTAGCTAGGCCTAAAATAACATCATCGCTGGTAGAAATAGCATCGACTAAACCCAGTTCAATCGCTTGCTGACCGTACCAATGCTCACCGGTTGCGACTTTAGCAATATCCATATCAGGACGATATTTGCTGACGAACTCTTTAAACAACACGTGCGTTTCTTCAAGTTCTTCCTGAAACTTCTCACGACCTTCATCCGTGTTTTCACCAAACACAGTCAATGTACGCTTAAAGTCGCCAGCAGTGTGCTGTTCGTAATCAATATCATGCTTTTTCAATAGTCGACTAAAGTTCGGTAATTGCGCAACAACCCCAATTGAACCTACAATAGCAAAAGGTGCTGCATACACTTTATCAGCCACACATGCCATCATATAACCACCACTAGCAGCGACTTTATCGATACAGATAGTCAAAGGAATTTGGGCTTGTTTTAGTCTATCTAATTGGCTTGATGCTAAACCGTAGCCATGCACCATACCGCCACCACTTTCAACATTAACCAACACTTGGTCATCTTTATCAGCAACGGTTAAAATAGCAGTAATTTCTTCACGTAAAGAAGCAACTTCACCGGCATCAATGCTACCTTTAAAGTCGATAACAAAAACTTTTGATGGAGAAGTGTCATCTTTCTCAGCCGCTTTATCATCAGCTTTTAATTGCTTTTCATAAGCCTTAAATTGCTTCTTAGTAAACAGCTCTTCTTTTAACTCTTTTTCAAGCTGCTTTAACTCGTCAGTGACATCCGTTAGCTTAAGCTCACCTTTGTCTGCTTTTTGCTTCATGCTGCTAGCAAGCACAACAATCACAACGGCAAGAATTGCAACGACAATCGTGACGGCTTTAGCTAAAAACATGCCGTACTCAGATAAAAACTCCAAAATACACTCCGTAAAGAAAAACATAATTGTGGGTTATCTTAGCAGGAAGTTGAAGCTAGTAGACAATAAAAAACCCAGCAAATGCTGGGTTTTTAGTCAATTAACAATTAAACATCATTAATTAGCTACAAGGTACAATAACATCTGCATTATCAACAAGAATCGTTGCTGCACCTAAGCCTGCTGACTTAGCAAATGCCGCTACTTGAGATTGCATTTCAACTGTAGCTTGCGCAGCCATACCATCTGTTACGCCATCAATTTCATCAGGGCTAACAATCGAGCTGTGATGACCTTTAGCAAATCTCACCGCGCCAGAACCTGCATTAGTTGAACTAACGCAACCTAAACCTAGTGCAGAGATAAGAGGCTCTGTCCCTGATAGTGGGAAGCCTTCAACACTATTAGGTAATACTTGATCCGGTAAGTTACCAGCACCATCACCCGCCACTTCAATTAAATGAACAGGCAATTGGGTTTCAGCTAACATTGCACCATGGTTAATTGGGTCTGCTGAATCAACCGCGGTTTGCACTGCGAATGCAAAGGTAGGAATAAATTCAGCGTAAACCGCTTGCACAAGTGCAGCATACTCAGGCGTACCAGGTTCAAATCCACCTGTATTAGCCGCATCAACCAATGCTTGGAAATCTGCTGTAGCTGTTACTGTTTCAAACAAAACAGGACCAAATGTTGGTGAGCCTGCAAATGAGCCAGCTAAACCACCAGCCGGCGCAACAAGTGAAGCAGCATTAATACCGTAAGCATTAGGTAATTCAGTACCTGTTGTTGGGTCAACTAAACCAGTAGATGCATAAGTTGATAATGTAGTACCAACAATGCCACCTAAGCTTAAACCTTGAGCACTGATTTTACTGATATCAAATACTTGTTGCCCACCAGCCTGCGCGATTTGTGTGTACATACCGGTTAGTAACAAACGAAGACCTAAATGATCTAATGTTGCTTGGCGGAAATTATCACGAACGGTTAAAGTGCTTGCCACGTTAACAAACACTAATGGGTTACCGTTAGCGTATGCAGGACCAAATACATCACTGGTTGCTGAGATATCATAAACACCGTTGCCAGTAGCATCGTATGAACGGTCACCATGTAAAGGCATATCGATGGCAATCGTTGCAATACCTGCCGCAGCATATGTACCTGCATAAGCTAATGCCATTTGCTTAGTACCGCCAAGACCATGCAGCGCCATCGTCGTTGGCCAACCATTTGTTGGTGCGACAAAAGGCAATCCCGCTTGCGCGCTGAATGCTGCTAATTTAGCTGCGTTAGGCAAAGTAATTTGAACATTAACATTTTCATAACCCATGATCGCTGGGATTGGGTTGAACTTGGTCAAATGCTTTGTGGTATCGGCATCTGTGCCATCATCAAGCATCCAAGACTTACCTGCCATTAATGCTGGGTTTTGCAATGCGGCGGCTGGGTCAACCCCCTGCGCAACTGCTTGTGAGCTGAAGTTTGCAACACTCATCGTACCCGCTTCAAGTGCGAGTAATACAGATACAGGGCTATCACCTTGAGCAAACCAACGGCCATTTGGCGCAGTAGGCGCACCATCAACAATTGGAATAACACAACTAACAGATGAACAATCACCAAATATAGGCAGACGAATAACTGCGGTATAAATTTCAGCAATATCTGAAACCACATACGCTAAGCCGTCAGCCTCAGTTAAGCCAGCTGCTTGTGCAACAGTCACCACACCACCGAAACCATTATCCATCGGCATTGGCAGTTGAACAAATGCAGGCTTATAAGGATCGCTTGAAGCCATTAACAATTTAGAGGTTTCATAAACATCAGCAACTGACTGAGTGGTAAACAAACCTGAATAAGAAACCGTTTCTGGATCAACGCCGTGTTCGGCAGCAATACCTTTTTCGTAGCTGTTAACTAAACCTTGAAGCAATAACTGCTCGTCGGTTGCAAGCGGATCGGTATCAATATCTAATTTAAGTAAGTTATAAGTACTTGATGGCTCTATCGCACGACCAGCAGAATCTTGGATCAGGCTGGTAGTGGCATAAATATAAGATTGGTTTGATTTAAGCGGTTTAATTGGCACGATAGCGATGCTATTACCAGAAGCCTGTGCGACAAAATCAACCCCAAATTGAAGTTCATCGCCAACTTTACACGCTGAAAGCGTTAATTCTGCAGCACATTCTGGATCGGTTGATAATGCTCCACCAACTGTTGATTCAAACATGCGCACAGCACCTGGTTGGAACACAGAAGCTGCATCTAAAGTGAGCATGACACCATTATTATCTTCTGGCAGATCGACTGAAATCGATATTGGAGAGCTAGTAGACCAGCCATCTAATGCGCCAAGAGCTAATGAAGGGTCGACATAATCAACACCGTCTTCACCAGGAATATTTAACGTGCCATCTGTAGTGCCGTTAAATAAAAGGTCATTTGGCAGTGGCACATCACCCGCTGCAGGGTCGAAAACCACTTGAGAGAATGGAATGAGTGGCTCGACTGAATCCTTCGCTTCATTTGAACTATCTTCACTACAGCCGCTAAGCCCAAGAGCAGATGCAATTGCAACACCCAATATGAGTCTTTTCATCTTTTTTCCCCAAATCTTGTTGTAATAATTTTAATTTCCCCAAAAATTGGTCACAATAGCGTAAACACATGACCATAAGGACTTATTTTTGTCCTTAACTCATCTCAAGTTAACGTAAAACTATTGAGTTAGCTACATATTTGTTACATGCAAAAGTACTACACGTTAACATTTATCAGTCATTTGTTTAAAACGATCGTTTATCTTTTGTTCGAATCTAGAATTGACGTGCTTTTGCAGCCGAAGGAAAAATAGAACCATGTTGGAATATCAAGCTAAAAAAGATTCATTAAATAATAAAACAATTCTTGTCACAGGTGCTGGCGCTGGCATCGGCCGTGTTGCAGCAATTACTTTTGCTAAACATGGCGCTACAGTCATTTTGCTCGGTAAAACAGTTAACAAGTTAGAAGCCGTTTATGATGAAATAGAACAAGCGGGTTATCCAAAACCTGCCATCGTGCCATTGGATTTAAAAGGTGCCACTGAGCAAAATTATAAAGACATGGCTGATACCATTGCAGAGCAATTCGGTCACCTAGATGGCGTTTTACATAACGCTAGTTTATTAGGCGCATTAGGCCCATTCGAACACATTGATTTGGAATCTTTAGAAGATGTAATGAAAATCAATGTAACTGCGCAAGTGATCCTTACTAAAGCACTACTGCCTATTATGCGAGCAGCACCTTCTGCTTCATTAGTGTTTACATCAAGTAGTGTCGGCAGACAAGGTCGTGCTTACTGGGGCCCATATGCGTTTTCAAAATTCGCAACTGAAGGCATGATGCAAGTTTTAGCTCACGAGTGTGAAGGCACAAGTGTTCGCGTTAATAGCATCAACCCAGGTGCAACGCGCACAGAAATGCGCGCAAAAGCGTATCCAGGCGAAGATCCTGCAACATTAAAAACAGCTGAAGACATCATGCCAACCTATCTTTATTTGATGAGCGATGATGCAGCTGACATAAATGGACAGCAGTTAAATGCGCAATAGTCGTTTTTGAGTTTTGTGAAAATTAGATTTGAAATCATTTGATTTTAAATGAGTATAAAAAAGGAGCCACTGGCTCCTTTTTGTTAATTGATACTTTGCGAATTAATCAGTTGATTAAAAGCTAATCTGTTTCGCATTTTGTTCAATTAATTTATCACCGACACCCGATACTTGGCTAAGTTGTTTAAGGTTACTGAATTTGCCATGCTTTGCACGATAATCAACAATCGCTTTAGCTTTAGATTCACCAATGCCTTTTAATTGCTGTAATTCAGCAGCACTGGCTTTATTAATATTAACTTTGGTCAGTTTGATATCATTAACTGCTTTTGTCGTTTTAGCTTGAGTTTGAGCTTGTTTGGCTACAGTCGCTTCCTTTGCAAAGCTTGGCTGTGAAATCCCAATAGATAAAACGCAGGCGCACATCACGCCCATTAGAAATGGATGTTTCATTGTTAACTCCTTTAAGTCCTATTTAAAACCGATCTTCTTCCCTATCCGTGATCGGTCAATTCAGTAAAGTTTCAAAGCGACAAAGCCACTTTAAGATGCCCCTGAAAAATCACTGTCATAAAACTGTAGTCAACAATCTAAATAGTTCAAATATTAATCAACTTTTATTATCAAACTCAATTTAACTTAGTCTTTATGGGTCTCTGACGCAGACTTAACTTTACTCTTTTGCATCATGGATGCAGAAAACGTTTTCAATTCAGTTAATAATTGTTGATGGATCTGGCCAAGTTTAGGTCTATTTTGTTCTTTAAAACTTAAAGGACGACATAACGTCATTGCTTGATAACCCAATCTTGCAGTCAGTAAACCGCCACCAAGACCTTGTGCAAGTCTTGCAGATAACTTGCCTGTCATTTCAACAGATAGTAGTTGGGTACCGAGATCGGCAACCACTTCAGTTGTCCCAGCATAAACGATATTAACAATAATACTTTTAATCAGCTTAATTCGGCTCCAATACCCTAATTCGATACCATAAATATCAGCGATAGCATTAATCATTCGTTGGTTACGCCATAGAATAATCGCCATATCTAAAACAGCCAATGGACTAGCAGCCAGTAATAACGCTGACTCTGCAGCATACCGGCTAACAATTTGTTTAGCTTTTTCATCAAGCTCAGAAACAACTAAATCATCAAACAGCAGCACCATTTCAGCATCGTTATGCTCACTGGTATTCATTGCGCTATATTGCTGTTTCCCCGCACTTTCTGGGTACTGAGATAATAAAGGCGATATAAACTTTTCCGCCTCTCCTCGCTGCATACTTTGTGATAATCGCTCGCCAGTAACTTGAGTATCGGCAACATGTTTTAATTTTACTAATTTTCGCCATTCAGCCAACGTAATCGTAGAGACCCAAGCAAGGATCACACCTGTCACCGAGGCATAAAAACCAAATAACCACGGGCTTTGTAAAAAAGCAGCATGCAGCCCTAGTAAGGTTTGTACAATCACAGCTAAACTTATGCCAACTAAAGAAAGCTTCGCCAATGGCGACCAACGTTTAGCTGACCTTGCAGGCTCAATAACATCAATGTCCTCTACTATCTCAGCTAAGGCTAATTCACACTGAAACTCAACCTCGTCGTAAGACTGACTCGGTTTGACTTGAGGCTCTTCTGTAGTTTCAGACGCAAATACTTGCTGCTGCTTTAATTTAGTTTGCTGCATTGATTCGTTATCACTTGAATGGTTCGATTGAGATGGCTTCATTATTGTAATTTATCCCCCAGTAAAAACTGCAGTAAGTGATCTAATCGAATATGTTCAAAGCGTGGATCTGACGTCGCGTTGTTATTCAATTTAGGCGGATTAAACGAAACAAAGTTGAAGCCCTGCTTTTGCCAAAATGCATTTTCTGGTAATGATTGCGGTACTTCACCAGGAAAAATAGTCAACATATTATGATTTTCATCGATACCGCGAACCACTTCTTGCTCGCCAGATGAGGTATTTACCATACCGTGCTGTGTTGCTTTAATTGCACTAATAGCCATGGTCTCTACTTCACAGCCTTCATAATTGGCGAAATGTTGACTATGTTTAAGCATATCGGTCAATAAGCTCAGTACTTGGCTTTGTTGATCGCGCGTCACCCTATCCACTTTACTTGCCGCAAATAATAATTTATCGATTTTCGGCGAGAACAAACGCTTTAATAAGCTCGATTGACCAAAATGAAAACTTTCAACAATGCTATTTAACGCATTCCCCATATCTTCAAATTGTTCTTTACCGCTATTTAGCCCATTGAAGCAATCCACCAGCACCAATTGACGGTCAAAGCTTGCAAAATAATCGCGATAAAAAGGCTTAACCACGACTGTTACATATTCCTGATAGCGTTTTTTTAATACTTGGTAATAACTGTCATCTGGTGACGTTTCAAGCTCAGTGAGTTGCTCTAAAGATAAATTAACCAATGGGAAAAAGGCTAACAATGGCGTATCAGCAAACTCGCCTGGTAATAACATTCTCCCTGGCTGAGCAAGGTAGAAACCTTGCTTGTTCACCATATCAATGAGTAAAGTTTGATATAAATCGGCAACTTGCTTTAACTTATGTTCATCTGCCACCTCCGCTAAATTAAGTGCGTTAATCGCGTCCTCAAAAGCAGAAAAATATGGCGAATGTCTTAAGCGGTTTTTCACTTCAAGTTGGCCCGCTACCCATTCAACGTAGCTTTGCTTCAACATAGGTAAATCCAACAACCATTCACCTGGGTAGTCAACAATATCGACATATAAAGTCGCCGTATCTGATATTTTGGCTAATATGCCCTTTCTGGGACGATATTTTATCGCTAAACGGAGCTCGGAAATATTACGTGTTGAAGCTGGCCAAGTCGCAGGAGATGAAGTCAGAGCATTCATCCCACCTTGATAATCAAAACTTGCTATGGCTAGGTCTGGCTGCATAGTGCGTTTAATACCAATAAGCCGATTATCCCTTGAGACTTGCCATAGCGGTAAAGGGTTTTGTTTAACGTTACTGCCAGCATGAAGCATTTGATTGACCAGCCCAGTAATAAAAGCAGTTTTACCCGCGCCAGATAACCCCGTTACAGCTAAACGCACATGTCTATCGGTGCTACGATGCACTAATTGATGCGTTTTTTTGGAAATTTTACTGATTGAACGATCAATAAAGCTCATAATTTATCTCAAGTTATCTGTTAAAAACCAACTCTTATACAAAAAGTATTTCAAAAAAGTGTTGGTGATCATTTTGGGGAGTTATTGCTGTGCTGATTACTATAACATTTAGGCAGGAAAGGAAAAAATCAAGGGCGGGATACCGCCCATTGGATTTTAGTTGCTCTGGTTAGAAAGAGCCTACTTACAGCAGATTGAACAAGATTACAGATTATTAATTTCATGTTTCAAATCGAAATTATCTGAAGTCACGTGGCGCTCTAAACGTTGTAATCTAATCTCAAGCGCATAGAACTGACTGTTTACTTCATGAAGTGCGCGTTTAGCTGGCTCACCTGCTTGCCAAACTTTTTTCTTCACTTCAATATCTTTATGGTGCGGTTTTGTCGTCACCTCCTCAACCTTGCTGTCCAAAATTAACCATAATGCAATGTAGATGATTAATATTGGTCCAGAACCACCCACTAAAAAGATTGATACCGCAATAACACGTACTAACCAGGTTTCAAAATTAAAGTAGTCGGCAATCCCTGCGCAAACTCCTGAAATTTTACCCGCTTTGGGGATTCGGTATAATGTACGACCGTTAGCCTTGCTCATGTTTTCCCCTCCACTCTGGTGCTTCCGTGTCTAAAATAGCTTCCAATGTTTCGATTCGCTGGCCCATTTTATCAGCTTGGGCAATCAGTTCGTTCAGTTGTGTAAACTCTGCCTCAGTGAGCCCCTGGCTCACTTGTCGCTTACTGCGATAATGAAGAACCAACCAGATAGGCGCCACAATCACAAGAAAAATAATAATTGGGGCAATAAGAAGATCCATATCCATAACTCACCTCTGAAAAAGTTTACTTACTTGATTTAGTAGTTGTTTTAGTTGTTGATTTAGCTTTAACTTTTGCTTTTAAAGCCTCTAATTCTTCGTTGACTGAGTCTTCAGCTTCTAATGCAGCAAACTCATCTGCAAGATTATTTTTCTTACCGATATCATAAGCTTCAACTTGTGACTCTAAGCCTTCAACACGACGCTCATAATTCTCAAACTTCACCATCGCGTCATCAATTTTGCTTGAATCTAACTGCTTTTTCACTTCTAAACGTGAAGTTGCAGTTTGCTTACGCATAATGATGGTTTTCTGACGAGCTCTAGCATCATTAAGCTTTTCTTGTAGTTGCTCAACTTCTTGCTTAAGACGGGCAATATGCTCTTCAACTACTTGCAGTTCCATTTCTAATGTTTCTAGAATGGTGACTGTTTTCTGTTTTTCAATTAATGCAGCTTTTGCTAAATCTTCTCTATCTTTCGATAAAGCTAATTCTGCTTTTGCTTGCCAATCGATAACTTGCTCTTGCACTCGGCTAATACGACGCAGTAGTTCTTTCTTTTCTGCTAACACTTTGGCAGAAGTTGAACGAACCTCAACTAACGTGTCTTCCATTTCCTGAATAATCAGACGAACCATTTTTTCTGGATCTTCAGCTTTATCTAGTAAAGCACTGATGTTCGAATTAATGATGTCTGCAAAGCGTGAGAAGATTCCCATAATGTGTCCCTCAAATATTTTGTTAATGTCGAATATTACTATTCACAAGCCGTGCCAACTTTTCATATATGTTTATTTTCAACAAGTTAACCAAAATATTAACTTTTTCTTTATTTTAAAGCGCTAGCCAACTATTATGATTTTCACCACTTGTTAGCGTATTAGACTAAAAATTACAGTGACTAGACAATTTGAGCAAGACAATCTTATCGGACAATCCAATGCTTTATTAGAAGTACTGGAACATGTGTCTAAAGTTGCCCCACTATCTAAGCCGGTTTTAATCATCGGCGAACGTGGTACTGGTAAAGAACTTATCGCAGAACGTCTACATTATCTATCTGCCAGATGGGATCAAGAGTTTATTAAGCTCAATTGTTCATCCTTAAGTGAATCTTTACTAGAAAGCGAATTATTTGGCCATGAGTCTGGCGCTTTTACTGGCGCGAAAGGAAAACATGAAGGTCGATTTGAACGTGCAGATGACGGCACACTATTTTTAGACGAACTTGCTAACACTTCAGGGTTAATTCAAGAAAAGTTATTACGTGTCATTGAATATGGTGAGTTTGAACGTGTTGGCGGCAGTAAAACAGTACAAACTAATGTTCGACTCGTCTGTGCTGCCAATGAAGATTTACCTTCACTCGCTGAAAATGGTGAGTTCCGCGCCGATTTACTCGATAGACTTGCATTCGATGTAATCACGCTACCGCCGCTTAGATGCAGAACAGAAGACATTATGCCTTTAGCTGAATATTTTGCTATCAGTATGGCAAGACAGCTGAATTTAGATTTTTTCGGTGGATTTAGTCCCATCGCAATTGAGCAATTAATGTCGCACCGCTGGCCGGGTAATATTCGTGAACTTAAAAACGTGGTTGAGCGAAGCGTTTATCGCCGAGGATCTGACGGTGATGAAATTGACCATATTATTCTCGATCCATTTGCCTCCCCTTATCGACCAACTGGTCGAGTAAAAACCCGAGAAAGACAAGCCCCAGCGACTTCTAGTGCAGAATCACATGGCAGTGCAGCGCCAAATGAAAGTAATAGCCCTGAGGACAGTAATACAAGCTCAGCAAGCAGTGCAGAAGGAACTCAACATCAAACAAGCCAACTCAATAGCCAGTTTAGTTTCCCTATCAACTTTAAAGATCATACAGAAAACTATGAAGTTGAACTATTAAAGAAAGCCTTGGCGGAGAGTCAATATAATCAAAAGAAAACCGCAGAGTTACTCGGATTAAGCTATCACCAGTTGCGCGGTATTTTGAAAAAGTACAACTTATTGGAAAAGGCTTAAGATGATATTTGCTCCTAAGTTATTAACACTGCTAAAATAGTCGTTTACAGCCTAAAAATTGAATGATAAAAAAATGCGTGTGATTAGAGAACGTTGGAATCCCTTAGCATTACTTTGCTTACTATCTTTTTTAGTAACAGCTTGTGGTGAGCTCAATGTTCCATCTGGGATTGTGTATTGCTCAGAAGGTAATCCTGAAACCTTTAATCCGCAGCTCATTACATCTGGCACCACCATCGATGCTAGCTCTAATCAACTCTATAATCGTTTAATTGATTACAATGATGACTCATCTGACTATAGCGCCGCACTCGCGACAAATTGGGCGGTATCAGATGATGGGCTGCAATATCGATTCACACTGCGCCAAGATGTACAATTCCACTACAACAGTTTGTTTAGTCCATCTCGCAACTTTAACGCTGATGATGTCATCTTTTCTTTTGCACGCATTATCAATACAGAACATCCATATCATTTAGTAAGCAGAACCGGTTATCCTTTTTTTCAAAGTATTGATTTTGCTAATTTAGTAAGCAAAATTGAAAAAATTAATGATTACGAAGTTGTGTTCCATCTTGCCAATAAAGATGCGTCATTTTTATCTAACCTTGCCACCGACTTTGCCGTTATATTATCCGCTGAATACGCTGCACAACAACTGGCAGCTGGCACACCTGAAAATATCGACTACTTTGCCATTGGTACAGGGCCATTTTATTTAGCTGAATATGCTAAAAACGAATATATACGCTTCAAACGTAATCAGTACTATTGGGGGGAACAAGCCAAGATTGATTTACTCGTTTTTGATATCACTCGTAAAAGTGAAGCAAGACTGGCTAAAATCATTACTCGAGATTGCCAAGTCTCCGCACTACCCAAAGCCAATGAACTTGCTGTCATAAACAAACATAAGCACCTTGAGTTACGTACTAAGCCAGGTTTAAACGTAGCATTTTGGGCATTCAACACCCAAAAACCACCGTTGGATGATGTCAGAGTGCGTCATGCTTTGGCCCACGCTGTAGACAAACAAAACATTCTCAATGTGGTTTATCATGACACTGCCGTTGCCGCTTCGGGCATGTTGCCACCCGCATCTTGGGCTTATACAGAAACAGAAGACGCCAAGCATTACGATCCCGAAGAAGCTAAACGTTTGTTAAAAGAAGCTGGCGTCACAAATTTAAGCTTTGATATTTGGGCGATGCCTGTCGTCAGAATTTATAACCCTAATGCGCTTAAAACCGCTGAGCTCATTCAAGCGGATTTAGCGAATATCGGCGTAACGGTTAACATCGTCAGTTACGATTGGAGTGTATTCACGCAGAAACTTATTTCCAGTGAATACGACTCTGTACTCATTGGTTGGAATGCTGACAACACCGACCCAGATAACTTTTTTACGCCACTGTTAAGTTGCAGCGCACTTGAGTCCAATAACAATCGCTCCCGCTGGTGTTCTACAGAACTTGATACTTTGTTATCACAAGCTAAAGAGACGCTTTCCAAGCCAGAACGAAAAAAGCTTTACAAACAGGCCGAGAAAATCATTCATGAGCAAGTACCTTTGGTCAATATCGCGCACGCCCAAAAGCTACTGCTGAAAAATACCAACGTGAGCATTAAAAATGTCAATCCATACGGTGGTATGTCATTTTCCGGTGTTGAGCTGATTAAACAGGAGGTTCAACCTTAATGTGGCGCTATCTTATAAGACGACTGAACCTTTTTATTGCTACATCCATAGTAATGATGGCGGTATTATTTTTTGCAACGGGCATGTTTCCTGTAGAAAAAGGCTATGCGCTTACCGGTATTCAGTTCCCTACCGAAGAACAACAAGTTCAAACTGTTGAAGACTACAAATTAGATAAAAACCAGTTCAGTCAGTTTTATGCCTATGTAACACAAAGATTATCAGGAAATTTAGGTATTTCAGTTAACTCACAGCAAGATGTGGCTGAAGAGTTAAGTGCCGTATTACCTGCATCATTTGAACTATCATTATTTGCTGGCTGTATTGCAGTCTTCTTCGGCGTACCGTTAGGGGTGTTAGCCTCGCTTAGTTCCAGTAAATCAGTGCAGCGTAGTATTTTAGCCATTACCTTAACCGGCTATTCCATTCCAGTATTTTGGCTTGGGTTAACCCTCGCTCTTTGGTTTGGTGTGCAATTAGAATGGTTACCGATTTCTGGTCAAATTAACCTATTATATGAAATAGAGCCCGTCACTCGTATTATGTTGATAGATACATTGTTATCTGAGTCAAGTTACAGCATGTCGGCGTTTAAAGATGCTTTACTGCATATCATACTGCCTGCTGTCACCTTAGCCGTATTGCCTTTTACTGTGGTTATCCGGATCACCCGCCAAGCTATGGTGACCGTCATGACTCAAACCTATATCCGTGCTGCAGAGGCCAGAGGGTTAAGTACATACCGTATTCTAATCAGACATGCCCTGCCCAATGCGCTTATTCCAGTGTTAAAAGCATTCGGTTTAATGCTTGGCTCATTTGCAAGTTACGGCATTATTGTCGAAGTAATATTTGCTTGGCCTGGAGTCGGTTCTTGGTTGATTAATGCTATATATCAACGAGATTACACCGTGATCCAAGCAGGTATCTTGTCGGTTTCATTATTAATTATCTTTTTGAGTATTATGATTGAATTACTGCATACCACTATTAATCCCATTAATAGGAAAGAACTGTATGCCGATTAAAAAACTCTACCAAGAAGAACAAATAGACTCACCGCTTGGGCAGTTATGGCATGCTTTTGCATCTAACCCTTTTGCAGTTGCAGGTTTATGGGCGGTGATATTTCTATTACTTCTGGTTATTTTAGGTCCATTGCTCGCCCCTTTTCAGCCAGAGTTACAAAATCCAGATGCGATTTTACTGCCCCCATCTTGGGATCAAGCAGGTCATGTTTCGCACTTTTTAGGCACCGACGATTTAGGCCGTGATTTATTTAGTCGAATTTTACATGGCGTCAGGCTCACTTTTGGGATGTCATTAATCGTCGTGGTATGCGCCCTTGTTGTTGGTTTCATTATTGGCTCGTTGTCAGGAATGATGCGCGGCTTAAAGTCGAGTATTTTAGGCCATTTATTAGATGCATTGCTGTCAATTCCATCTCTATTGTTAGCTATTTTAGTGGTCGCAGTCACAGGTCCAGGGCTATCAAATGTGTTTTGGGCTGTGGGTATTGCCTTAACCCCACAATTTGTTCGCGCGATTCATCAAGCTGTGCATGAAGAGTTACAAAAAGAATACGTTACAGCCGCTAAACTTGATGGTGCTAGCCAAATCCAGATATTTTGGTATGTGATCATGCCTAATGTGTGGGATGTGGTTATCATTCAAACCACCATTGCTATTTCAGTTGCGATTTTGGATATTGCAGCCTTAGGCTTCTTGAATTTAGGTGCACAAGCACCCAGTTCTGAGTGGGGGTCAATGATTTATCAAGGTTTAAGTAGCCTGCTTATTGCACCTTGGACAATTACAATTCCAGGGCTTGCCATTTTATTTACGGTGTTATCCATCAATTTAGTGGGTGACGGATTACGCTCGGCGTTAGCGCCGATAAGAAATTAACCTATGCCATTACTTGATATCAGAAACCTCACCATTGAGCTGGATACTCCACAAGGCACAGTCAAAGTGCTTGAAAAAGTCAGCTTAACCATTAACCCAGGTGAAGTGCATGGGCTAGTCGGTGAATCAGGTTCTGGCCGCAGTTTATTAGCGAAAGCGGTACTCGGTGTTTTAGGGCCAAACTGGAATATCATCGCAGACCGTATGATGTGGGATGGGCAAAACCTACTTGAAATGACATCTAAACAGCGCCGAAACTTAATGGGCACTGATATGACGATGATTTTTCAAGACCCTTCAGGCAGTTTAGACCCGGTTAAAACCATCGGCAGTCAGCTAATAGAGTCTTTAACGCCAAATAAAGCGGTGCCTTTTTGGCGTCGTTCTAAAGATACCCATTTAACCGCTCAAAAATGGCTTCATAAAGTGGGGATTAAAAAACCTAAAGCCATTATGAAAAGCTACCCATGGGAACTCACTGAAGGCGAGTGCCAAAAAGTCATGATTGCTATGGCTGTTGCAAACCATCCAAGACTATTAATTGCCGATGAACCGACTAATTCCATGGAACTGAGTACTCAAGCGCAAATTTTTCGGTTACTGTCACAACTCAATCAATTGCAAAACGTGTCTATTTTACTTGTGAGTCATGAATTAGAAACCTTGGTTAAATGGTGTGATCGCATCAGTATTTTATATAGCGGTCAAATTATGGAGTCTGGCCCAGTTTCGGAGCTACTGACAAAACCTTATCACCCTTATACCAAGGCCCTATTTAAAAACTTACCTGAACACACTGGTAAAATGCGCCATAAATCCTATTTGCCTTCTTTGCAGGGTTCCTCGCCGTCATTGCAACATTTACCAGCGGGTTGTCGCTTAGGCCCTCGTTGTCCTGATGCGCAAAGAGAATGTGTTATTCAGCCCAATTTAGCCCATGAAAAAGATCGCTATTTTGCTTGCCACTTCCCATATAACAATGAGATAGAAGATGACGACGCCATTACTTAATGTCACTGAGCTCAGCAAGCGATACTTTATTGGTTATAAGCGTTTTAAAGCGCAGTATAATCAAGCGCTTTCAACTGTATCTTTTGAGCTTGAACGAGGCCAAACCTTAGCTATTGTTGGCCAAGTAAGTTCAGGAAAAAGTACCTTGGCAAGAATTCTAGTTGGTGCAGAGTCTCGTTCTACTGGTACGATCGAATATGAAGGCGAAGAGCTAGAAGCGCGTAATTTAAAGCAACGCTGTCATTTAATTCGTATGATTTTCCAAGACCCTAACACCTCCCTCAATCCACGATTGACCATTGGTGCATTACTTGAAGAACCTTTACGCTTTAATACCGATATGACAAGTGCTGAACGAAAAGCACAAGTGACTGATATCCTACGTAAAGTGGGCTTACTTCCAGAACATGCCAGCTTTTATCCGCATATGATATCGGAAGGACAAAAACAACGTGTCGCTGTGGGACGCGCTTTAATGTTAAACCCCAAGATTATTATTGCTGATGAAGCGCTAACATCACTAGATTTATCAGTACGGTCGCAAATTTTAAATTTATTGCTCAAATTACAAAAAGAAATGGGCTTATCTTATATTTTTGTGACTCACAATTTAAATGTGGTCAGACACTTCAGTGACAAAGTTATGGTGCTTAAAAAAGGGGTCATGGTTGAGAAAAACACCACTGAAGAGCTGTTCGAAAATCCACAACATGAATACACTCGCAGATTAATTGCAGAGCAAACTCAGCTCTCGGCAAAACGCTAAACTGCTCCAACCACTGAGTTAAATGGCCATTTTTAACAAAAATGAGTGCCATTTCGGCGGCTAACTATTTATCCTAGGGCCATTGTTAAAGGAAGAAACGAAATTATGATTATTAAACCAAAGACACGTGGCTTTATTTGTACCACTACGCATCCAGTTGGCTGTGAAGCTAACGTAAAAGAACAAATTGAATTAACTAAAGCGAAAGGCAAAATTGCTAATGGCCCTAAAAAGGTCCTTGTAGTGGGTTCTTCAAGTGGTTATGGCTTATCTTCGCGCATCGCATCTGCGTTTGGTAGCGATGCTGCCACTATTGGTGTTTTCTTCGAAAAACCAAGCACTGAAACTAAGCCTGGTACTGCGGGTTGGTATAACTCAGCTTATTTTGACAAGTTTGCTAAAGCTGAAGGGTTATATTCTAAAAGTATTAATTGTGACGCCTTTAGCCATGAAGCTAAGCAAAAAGTGATTGAGTTGATTAAGGAAGACCTTGGTCAAATCGATATGGTAGTTTACTCACTAGCATCACCTGTTCGTAAACTGCCTGATACGGGTGAAGTTATCCGCTCAAGTCTTAAGCCAATCGGCGAGACTTACACTGCGACAGCTGTAGATACGAATAAAAACACTATCATCGAAACATCAGTTGAGCCTGCAAGTGAGCAAGAAATTGCTGACACAGTCACTGTAATGGGCGGTGAAGATTGGGAATTATGGATGAGCGCCTTAAGTGAAGCTGGCGTATTAACCGACAACTGTAAAACAGTCGCTTATAGCTACATTGGAACTGAAATCACTTGGCCGATCTACTGGCACGGTGCGCTTGGTAAAGCCAAAATGGATTTAGACCGTGCAGCACATGCATTAAACACTAAGTTATCAGCAACTGGCGGTTCAGCTAATGTTGCAGTGCTTAAGAGTGTGGTAACGCAAGCCAGTTCTGCTATTCCTGTTATGCCACTGTATATTGCAATGGTGTTCAAGAAAATGCGTGAAGAAGGTGTTCATGAAGGTTGTATGGACCAAATTTACCGCATGTTCAGCGAGCGTTTATTCCGTGAAGATGGAACAGCTGCAGAAACTGATGCTGATAACCGCTTACGTTTAGATGACTGGGAGTTACGTGAAGAAATTCAGAAGCATTGCCGTGAGCTTTGGGCTGAAGTGACCACTGAAAATTTAGCTGAATTGACCGATTACAATGAATACAAAGAAGAGTTCTTAAAACTGTTTGGGTTCGGTATTGACGGCATTGATTATGAAGCGGACGTTAACCCTAACGTGACGTTTGATGTTGTAAGTTTATAAGAAGAAACTAATAACATATCAATTAAAACCAAGTCTGATGACTTGGTTTTTTTATGTCTGTAGTTCTTATTAACGCCAAGCATGAGATTAAATATTTTCAACCTCCCTCTTCAAAACTCCCCCTTACTAATCAGTGTTAGCAGAGTGAAACTCTAAATTTAATAAAATTATTATTTAACGATGTAATGGGTATCAAAACTAAAAATGAGTTGAAATCTATTGCGATGAACAAACAATAAAAAGGCCAAGTAGAAGATACTTGGCCTTTGTGGGGATATTAGTGATGATGAATTTTAATTACAGCTTATTTCTTTAAAGCATGTTTCGCTGCATTTTCGCCAGCTTTACGGCCGAATACCACTGTATCAGCAATCGCATTACCGCCTAGACGGTTATAACCATGAACACCACCAGTCACTTCACCAGCAGCAAATAAACCAGGCATTTTCCAGCTTTGCAAGTTTAAGATGTTCGAGTCAGTATCGACTGCAATTCCGCCCATGGTGTGATGGATACCTGGAGCTACTTTTACAGCGTAGTAAGGTGGCGTACTTAGGCTTAATGGTAAATTAGCTCGGCCGAATGCATCGTCTTTACCTGCTGCTTGATATTTGTTGTAATCAACCGCTGTTTTAGGTAAATCGCTCATGCCAGTGATTTGGGCTAACTCTTCGATGGTGTTCGCTTTACTCAACATACCTAAATGCTCGTAACCACGTACCATTTTCTTTTTCTCAACCAATTGCTCATCAAACACTAACCAAGCATATTGATCTTTTTGCTTAAGAATTGCATCAGATGCGCGGTCACGGGTGGTTAATTCATTAATGAAACGCTGACCATCTGTATTAACCATGATTGCACCAACACCACGTACAGTTTCAGAGATTAAGATACGGCTATCTTTTCCTACTGTTGGATGCGCCTGAACCCAATCAATATCAGTCATAGAAGCACCGATTTCTTTAGCAAGTAACACACCATCACCCGTTGCTGTAACGTTGTTTGAGCTAGACATGTCTTTCATCGTTGGGCGGTAGTAAGCAACCATCTGCTTATTCATACCATAACCGCCTGTCGCAAGTACAATAGAGTCAGCTGCAACCATGTTGTAACCAGAATGACGGCCGTGAACCACCACTCCTGCAACTGATTGGTCATCGTTTAAGACGATTTTTTCAATTCTTGAGTTAACGCGAACTGGGATATCACGTTCAACTGCCGCTTTACGCAAGGTATCAATTAAATGTGGACCAATTGACGAGCCACCAGAAGGAGCGTGAGTACGCTCAGCTCTTGCGCCGCCTGAACGTTTAAGCTCTGACATATCTGCGCCTAAAGACTCAAGCCATGCCACTGCGCCAGCAGACTCTTCCGCCATTGTTTGCACAAGCTTAGGGTCATTTTGATAACGGCCCCCTTTCATGGCATCTTCAGCATACCAATCAACAGTGTCTTCAATGCCTTTGGCTTTTTGTTGCGGTGTGCCTACAGCGTTAATACCACCAGCAGCTAACATTGAGTTACCGCCTGTGTATGGTGCTTTTTCAAATAACACCACATTAGCGCCCGCCATTTTTGCAGAAATAGCAGCGTTAAAACCAGCAGAACCACCACCAACAACAATCACATCAACCGTTTCTACAGGGCCTTTAGCAATCGCTTGTTGGATTTTGTCTTGATTCCAATCACCATCCCACTTCTTCTTCGCTTTTGAATCAGCAAAAGGCATCTCCATCTCAAAGTTGTGACAGTTATTACAAGTCAACTCTGGTTTAGCATGGGCTGTATGACATGAAGTACAGTTGATTTCACCCAAGTGAGATGCATGAGGGTCAAACGCAAGTTCATCGTTAACTAAATCAGCATAACCACCATGACAGTCCTGACACTGGGCGTTCTCATGAGTTTGGCTATCAGTCATGCTTTTCTTGATGTCTTTCATTTTGCCAGTTACGTGACAAGTTTGGCAGTCGCCCATTTCTGTATGGAATGACGCTAAGTCATTTTTTGCCATTACGCTGCCAGAAGTAAGCATCATCACTGCTACTGCCGAAGCCAAATATTTAAGTTTCATGTGTTCGATCCTTTATAAGTGTTTTTTATGTCTCTTTGTTGAGAGCAAGATTACTCATTAAGGAGTATCAAAACTTAGACCTTTGTCATGTTTAAGCTTCGGTTAAGTTTTAATGAAAACCTATTCAATTTTCTTTAATCAGCAACATAAAACAAACAGCTGTGACTCATGTTCATTTTATCAATAACCAAAATCACTACGATGTGAACCATCAAATCTAGTTACCTATCTAGATAGATAGACAATGAATCTACATAAATTTTTAGCCTAGAACGTTAATAAATAACCATTTGAAAAAGTGGCACATTAATCCAGTTAAGATTTTTACACCAATAATAAATAAGACAAAATTTATAATTAAAACAATGGGATTGAACATGAAAAAATCACTACTATCGCTATCAGTTATAACACTGCTTTCTGCAAACTCTTATTCAGCACTTGCCGATTCACCGCAGTTTTATGGCCGTTTAGAAATGGCAGTCACCAATTCAGATAACGGTACGACAACTCAAAATGGTAAGTCAGGAACGGTATTGGAGAATAACTTCTCACGACTTGGTGTACGTGGCAGTGAAACAATTACTAACGATATTGAGTTACTTTATCGCGTTGAAGTTCAGGTCAACTCAGCAACAAATGAAGGTAACGATGACGTATTCAAAGCAAGAAATACCTATTTAGGTTTAAAAACAAATCTAGGTACGGTTTTGGTGGGACGTAATGACACTGTGATGAAAACATCAAAAGGGACTGCTGAAGCGTTTGCTTTAACCAATGCAGCATACAACCGTATGATAGCTGGTCAAGTTCGTAAAGCTGACGGTATTACGTATTACTCGCCAAAAATCGCTGATTTAATTACTTTCAACGCCACTTATTTAATGGATGATAACTACGCAGAATATGATGACAACGGTGAGCGCAGCGATTATGACGAACAGCAGTATGCTGTCAGTATTATTGCTGGTGATAAAAAGCTAAAAAAACAACCTTATTACCTAGCTGCAGCCTATAACACTATCGGTGGGGTCGATGCTTATCGCGGTGTGGCTCAAGTTAAGTTCGGCAACTTAAAATTAGGTGGTTTATTCCAAAACACTGAAAGCCAAGAATACAGCTATAAAGAAGGTAATTCATACTTCTTGAGTGCAGTTTATAATTTAAATGGCGTTAATTTAAAAGCTGAAATAGGTAAAGATGAGGCTGGTTTTGGTAAGTATTTCAAAAATAGCGCAATGTCTTCAAGTGACTATAAGCAAGCAACAGATGTTGATATTAACTCTTTAGTAATCGGCGCAGATTACCGTCTTTCAAAATCAACGATGGTATTCGCTCATTACGCCAAATACGAAGGTGAATATAGAGTCGAAAACGCTGGCCCTGTTATCGATTTAGATGAAGATAATATCTTTAGTATTGGTGTTCGTTACGACTTCTAAAAAGATTAGGATGTAAGGTTATTTCTCTTTAATAGCCTTACATCCACTTGCAAGGTTACACTTTTACTAAAAATATGAACAAGGTTACAAAAAAAGGAAGTTAAACAATGATTTTAACGTTGTTTATTCATATTTCGCTATAATCCCAAACATCATTAAAAAAACCTTTGTTTCATTATGAAAATCACCCTTAAACAACTTACTATTTTTAAAGCGATACATGATAACGGACAGATCTCAAAAGCTGCGCAGCAGCTTCATATGTCTGTTCCAGCTGTCAGTATGGCGCTAAAAGAGTTGGAAGGTTCTTTAGGCACACGCTTATTTGAACGAAGCAGCAATGGGTTAACCACCAATGATAATGGCGAAGTTATTCTCCCTTATGCCAATGAGATGTTGTCTAAAGGGACTCAGCTTGAACAAATGTTTGCTGAGCGAAATGCAGTTGGCGGTACGATAAAGATTGGTAGTAGTAAAACAGCAGGTAATTATATTTTATCGCGTAAGATCCCCCAGTTTAAAAAATCCCACCCACTGGTAGATATCAAGTTAGTCATTAATAATAGCCTGACAATTGAAAAGATGGTCTCAGAAAAAGAGCTGAATTTGGGTTTTGTTGATGCAAAACCAGGGCTGAACAACCTTAAGTATGAGCAATGGATTAAAGATAAGATTTGCCTTGTCACCAGTTGCGATAACCCGATACTAGAACAAACGATTACCGCTGAGTTATTGTCTGAACAATTATGGGTGCTGGATTCTACCATGTCAGTTTCAAGGCTCAGAAATACCCAATTATTACGCAGTGCTAAAATCAACATCAATAATGAATTATCGATGAATACCATGGGCGCAATTAAACGTGCCATAGGTACAGGCATTGGCGTTAGTGTTCTGCCATATCTTGCAGTAAAAGAAGAAATTCGTCGTGGTGAGATAGTTGAATTAGAATTAGCAGGCTGGGATTTTCAACGTAAATATTGGTCAATTAGCCGAAATGACGAAGCTTTATCGCCATTATTAGAAGAGTTCATTCGTTTTTGTAACGCATAATGCGTCACTTAACACTGTAAGGTAGCCAAAGCGTTTATGATCAACCAAGATCCTGTCATATTTGGCTTACTCACCACCATCATTGGTTTAGTGTTTTATACTAGCCAGTCCTCTCATCCAGTGTGGAAACAGGTTTACCGCTTCGTCCCTGTCATGGTGATGTGCTACGTACTCCCTTCTTTACTTAATACCTTCAATATTGTCGATGCCAGTCAAAGTGAATTAAATACGATTACATCCAAATTTTTAATGCCAGCTTGCTTAACCCTATTAATTATTAGTGTCGATATAAAATCTATGCTGTTACTTGGGCCCAAAATAATCATTTTATTTCTATTAGGCAGTTTTGGGGTGATCATTGGCGGCCCATTGACCTTACTGTTGTTTGCAAAAATAGCACCTGAAACGATAAGTTGGGTTGGCGCTGATGCGGCTTGGAAAGGAATGGCAACCTTAGCCGCTAATTGGGTTGGTGGTACTGCAAATCAAATCGCCATGAAAGAGATTTATCAGGTCGAAGAAAACCTTTTTGCGATTATGATTTCTGTCAATGTCATATACTCGGCTATTTGGATGTCATTCCTACTGATTTGCGCTAATAACGCAAACTTCATTGATAAGAAAATAGGCGCTGATGCCAGCCAGTTTAAAAAACTCATTGAAGTGACCGACAGAGGCATATCAAACCAACAAGGTTTACCCACACTGAAGAGTTACATGTTGATGTTCAGCGTTGCCTTTGGCGTTACTGGTTTTGCTCACTTCGGGGCTGACATCATCGCGCCTTTTTTTGCCGAAAATTACCCCCAAACTGAAAAATATAGCTTAACCTCAACGTTCTTCTGGATTGTTATCATTGTCACCACAACCAGTATTGTCCTATCCAATACCAAAATATGGGAACTTGAATCAGTAGGTGCTTCTAAAGTATCAACAGTAATGTTGTATTGCTTAATTGCAAATATGGGTCTGCAGATGGATCTGTCTATGGTTGATGATTTTCCTATCTATTTTGCTATCGGATTTGTCTGGCTTTCTATTCATGTCATCGTGGTGGTTGTAACAGGGTTGCTGATAAAGGCGCCTGTCGCTTATATGGCTTTAGCCAGTCAATGTTGTATTGGCGGAGCGGCATCATCACCAGTCGTAGCAATGGCATTTCACCGCTCACTGGCTCCTGTGGCAATTCTGTTTTCGGTATTTGGCTATGCTTGGGCAACTTATATGGCTTGGATATGCGCAGAATTGATGAGAATGACAGCTCAATAGCTGTCATTTAAAGTTGAGGCTAAAGGTTACGTAACGCTGTTACAATTACGCTACCTCCGCTGCCTTAATTATTAGCTCTAAATACCTTTTTTAAGCGCTAGTTTTGTAAACGCTTGTTTTGTAGTACCTGTTTTTGTAAGCGCCTGAATGAGCGACGATTCGAGATTTAAAGACTTCATTTTGATCGATAAAGACAATAGTTAAACTAACCCTAAATAGACTCTGGTTTTTATCTGTTGGGGTTGAGTTATGTTTAGCTTTTCAAAAATCAGCGGTAGGTTTTTTAATTGGATAGCTTTATTCTGGCTTTGCTCATTAAGCCAAGTACCGTACAAGTATTTCACTTTCTTATTTAAATCTTCATCCGAGCCTGAATGTAAAAAAGTTACATAACGCCCTTCTGATATCATTGACTCCATAAAGTAGTCTGAAACATCAATGACAGAGCGTAAATCAGCTTTTTGCGTTTGAGTAACGCTGACTGCAATATCAATATTAAATTGCTGCAAAGGTTCAGCTGCAGATTGATAAATAAAATTAAACGTACGACTTGTATCGGGTGAAAGTTGATGAGCTTGTCTAAAAGCCCTCATGGCCTCAATCGTTTGTGGGAAATATTGAGCTTGTGTCCGATGCTCAATAGCAATTAGAGGAATAGCTTCAAGTTCAACCAATTCTATATTCACTTGATCTGCCATTAATTCGTCATGGCCTTCTGACAAGGTTTTTAATGGCTGCTGTTTCTCGAAAAAATTCCCCCAGTCAGGCGTTAACTGGAACTGACTTGGACTTTGACCTATTGCTTTAGTAAACGCCTCAGTAAAACTTGCTTCACTACCAAAGCCGGCAGACTCAGCCACTGTTGAAATAGGTATCGTTTTATCAAAACCCAGTTGTTGCGCCGCTTCAAGATTACGTAATAAGCCAATATAATCTTCAGTCCTTGTATGAAATAAACTATGAAAGATAAAATCGAAATGACACTCAGGAACCTGAGCGATGCTTGCCAAAAGTTTACAATCTAAACGAGATGTTAAATTGTTATCGATATGGCTTAGAACGTGCTCAAAGCGTTGGCTGATTTTTTCCACTGCAATTAACCTTAAATAAATGATCTTGAATTAAAAACTTATACGACAAATAATGCACTCAAAACGTTCGCGGTGATTTTTACAAACCAGTCGTTAACTGACTTTATTCCAACAAAAATAAGCTTCATCAGCCAGCGCTAACAACTGCTTATCCTCTGTCGTGTCACCGTAGGCATAAACTTTTTCGAATGAATCCAGTTGATATGATTGCTTTACTCTACGCGCTTTTTCATCGGCGCTGCAATCGCCATTTAAATAAGCTCCTGTTAACAGTCCATTTCTTGATGCTAATGTTGCACAAATTAATTCGTATTGGTGCTTTTCACACCATGGCGTTAAATAGGCATCGAGTGATGCAGATACGATGACAATCACATCTCCTTGCGCTTTATGCCAAGCTAGCCTTTGTTTGGCTTCCGGTTTGATGATTGAATCAAGCGTCGAAGCATATTCTTTACCTTGGGCCCAAACGGCTTTATGTGAACGTCTAAAGAAACAAAAATAACTGACAACAGTGCGGATCCTTGAGCCGCCAATAAGCTTCAATTTATAAAGCAAAATCAATGGCACTAGCAAGGGGTAACAAATCACTATGCGCCATTTAGGCGCACTAAAGTATATGAATGGTGTGTAGGAGTCTGTTTCTGTGATGGTGCCATCGAAGTCAAAAAGCGCAATATTCATGAAGATCCTTCTGCATGAGCCAATAAATGATTAATCATAATTGACTGACTTTGTTAAAAAAACAAATATAAAAAAGCCAAGGTTTCCCTTGGCTATTTAATCTATCTAGTGTGCTAAAAAATTATTCAGCTACAGGATATTCAATTTTAGCTTTTGCTTTCAACGCTTCAATAATAGAGCGGTAATCAGCTTCACTGTACTGAGGAGCTAAACGTTGTTTGATGCTATCAACAACATTGCTATCAATACCTTCAGCGGCATTCACTTTATCAAGTGCAATAACGGCAAAACCATTGGCTAATGCAGCTGTATCAAATGCAACTGCACCTGATTCTGGCGCTGGCATTTGGAATGCTTTAGTTGTAATAGCTTGGTCGATATCTTGACTGAAACGAGGTAATTGCGCTTTAGTTGCAATAGTCACTTCAGTGATTTCATTACCCGCTTTTAACTCAGCTAATAACTCGTTAGCTTTCTCACTGGCTTCAAGGTTAGCCTGGTCTTGCACTAAACGTGCTTCGATACCTGCTTTTACTTCACTCAGTGGTAAAGTACCTGCATCTTGGTGTTTCAATAAACGAATAACAACAACATGATTAGGCTCAAGCTCAATCACTTCGCTGTTCATACCGCTACCGATAATATCATCAGAGAAAGCAGCACGGATCAAGTCTGGCTTGTTTAGGTTAGCAGGTGCATTATTACGTGAGAATAACTCAGTCGACTGAACTTCAACATTAAGTGCTTGCGCAGTTTCATCTAACGTATCAGGCACTTCGTAACTAGTATCAGCTAAGATGCTTTGTAAGCTGTAGAATTCATCTACTGCTTTCTTATTCTTTAGATCAGCCACAATTTTGTCTTGAACATCTTCAAATGGCGCAGCAGCACCAGATTGAACGTCAAGTAACTTAACGATGTGATATCCGAATTCACTTTTAACCACTTGAGAATATTCATCTTGGTTAAGTGAGAATAATGCAGTATCAAATTCAGGATCCATTACGCCTTGTTCAAACCAGTCTAATTGACCGCCTTGTTCTGCACTAAATTGATCATCTGAATCAGTTTTAGCAACGTCAGCAAAATCTTCACCTGCATTGAGTTTAGCAAGACTGGCTTCAGCTTTCGCTTCGTCTGCACTGTCATCGCCTGATGCAAATAGAATGTGCGCAGCTAAACGTTTTTCAGGAGTTTGGTACTGTTGCTTATTTTCTTCGTAAAAGTCTCGTGCATCTTCAACAGAAGCGTCAACACCTTCAGCAATGTTCGCAACATTTAGCTCTACATACTGCAAGCTCACTTTTTCTTGATCCATAAATTGCATCAAGTTGCTGTCGTAGTAATTTTTAATCGCTTCATCAGATACTGTAGCTGTTGCTAAGTATGGTTCTGAATCAACAACTAAATAGCGAATATCACGAGTTTGTCCTTGGACTTCAGCTAATTGTTTAGCTTCGCCATCTAATACAAATTCAGTGCCGACTAACGAAGTCAGTAACTGACGACGCGTCATGTCAGTGCGCATCATATTTCTGAAGCTAGCAGTTTGGTAGCCTAGCTGACGTAAAACAGCTAAGTAACGCTCATTATCAAACACACCATCCGTTTGGAAAGCAGGTTCATTAACAATCGTTTGTCTAATTTGGTCATCTGAAACACGTAGGCCTAAATCGTCAGCAGCTTGACTCATTAATTTGTCAGCAATAAGACGGTCTAATACATTCTGCTTGATACCATTCATGTAGTTATCGTCAGCAGATAATGCATCAAACATTTCACCCAGTTGTTGCTCTAGGCGGCCACGTTCGTTTTGGTAAGCTTGTTCTAGTTCATTTGCAGTAATATCGTCACCGTTAACTACGGCGACAGCAACATCAGTTGAAGTCCCTAGGTAACTACTTACACCAGCAAATGCGAACGAAAGAATCACTAGCACTAAAATACTTTTAGCAATAACGCCTTGTGAACCTTCGCGAATTTTTTCTAACATCTGAATTCTCGCTTGTTGCGATTAAAAATAAAAAGGCGCACCACTTCGGGATGCGCCTTCTTGTAATTTATATGGAGTTATCAGACGCTACCTCGGGTATGACCCAATTCCTCCGAATATCAAAACTAACTGTGTTCTTTCTGATATTTTTTTCGCAAAAAGCACTGTTAAAACAGTGCTTTCTACAAATGCCTTACAAAAGGCAACGATATTAACTATTTAGTTAACAGCGTCTTTTAGAGCTTTACCAGCTTTGAAAGCAGGAATATTTGCTGCTGCAATTTTGATTTCCGCACCAGTTTGTGGGTTACGGCCAGTACGTTCTGCACGTTGACGTACTTCAAAAGTACCAAAACCAACTAGAGAAATTTTGTCGCCTTCTTTAAGTGCTTCAGTAACAGCACCAATGAAAGAATCTAATGCACGGCCAGCGCCTGCTTTAGAAATGTCAGCACCAGAAGCGATTTTCTCGATTAGTTCAGATTTGTTCATGTCATCCCCTTGAATGTTTATTTTCGCGCCGCAACCAAATCCGTCTTTAGAGCGGTCTGCGGAGGCTTTTTTGTTATAAGTTTGATACCACACCAAACTTAATTGGAAAACCATAAAAAATGTACTTGGATACAGCTCAAAGTCAGTTGCGCCAAGGGTTTGGTGCTAACTGACTCTCCACTTATCTAGGCTACCACAGCTTTCGCGTTTGTTAAGCCCCTTTTTTCACTTTTTTTAGGTTCAAAGCAACTTTTTTTGCTATTTAGCTACTTTTTGACCACTTCAAAGCCCTTTACAGGTCTCTCTAAGGCCAATTCAAGCACTTCATCAACCCATCTAACTGGGTGGATTTTAAGATCTGCAATAACATTCGCAGGAATTTCTTCTAAGTCGCGTTCATTTTCTTTAGGAATAAGAACAACTTTTATACCGCCACGGTGTGCTGCAAGTAACTTTTCTTTCAAGCCACCGATAGGCAACACTTCACCACGAAGGGTAATTTCACCTGTCATTGCCACATCACTTTTAACAGGGTTACCTGTTAAGCTTGAGACTAATGCAGTACACATCGCTGCACCGGCTGAAGGACCATCTTTAGGTGTTGCCCCTTCAGGTACGTGAACGTGAATATCACGTTTCTCGTAAAAGTCGCCATTAATGCCTAATTGCTCTGCTCGCGCTCTAACAACAGTCATAGCAGCTTGAATTGACTCTTGCATTACGTCGCCAAGAGAACCGGTATAAGCAAGCTTGCCTTTACCTGATACTGAAGTTGCTTCAATTGTTAGCAAATCGCCGCCAACTTGAGTCCATGCTAAACCTGTGACTTGGCCAATCTGGTTATTTGACTCAGCTTTACCATAATCAAATCGCTGCACACCTAGGAATGATTTCAAGTTATCTTGATTCACTTTTACGGTTTTAACAGACTTATCTAATAAAATCATTTTAACGACTTTACGACACACTTTAGACAGTTCACGTTCCAATGAACGTACACCGGCTTCACGAGTGTAATAACGGATCATGCCAATAATGGCACTATCTTCGATATTGATTTCTTTAGGCTTAAGTCCATTACGCTCAATTTGCTTAGTCAGCAAATGCTTTTTAGCGATATTGAGTTTCTCATCTTCGGTATAGCCCGATAGACGAATCACTTCCATACGGTCAAGTAACGGTCCAGGAATATCCATTGAGTTAGATGTCGCAACGAACATCACATCAGATAAGTCATAATCAACTTCTAGATAATGGTCGTTAAATGCTGCGTTCTGCTCTGGGTCAAGGACTTCAAGTAATGCTGATGATGGGTCACCGCGCATATCTGAACTCATCTTATCAATTTCATCTAATAGGAATAATGGGTTTTTAACGCCCACTTTCGCCATTTTCTGAATGACTTTACCAGGCATAGAACCGATATAGGTACGACGATGACCACGGATCTCAGCTTCATCACGCACGCCGCCTAGTGCCACACGTACATACTTACGACCAGTAGCTTTAGCAATTGACTGACCCAGTGACGTTTTACCGACGCCTGGAGGCCCTACTAAACATAAAATAGGCCCTTTAAGCTGCTTAACTCTGCTTTGAACCGCAAGATACTCAAGAATGCGTTCTTTCACTTTCTCTAAGCCGTGATGATCGGTATCTAAAATTTCTTCAGCTTTAGATAAGTCACGTTTGATTTTAGAACGTTGGCTCCAAGGCACTGACGTCATCCAATCAACATAGCTTCTCACCACTGTCGCTTCTGCTGACATTGGTGACATCATTTTTAATTTGTTTAGCTCAGCTTCAGCTTTTTCTTTGGCTTCTGCTGGCATTTTCGCTTCTTCAATCTTGCGAGCGAGTACTTCAAACTCGTCTTGACCTTCATCAAGATCGCCAAGTTCTTTTTGAATGGCTTTCATTTGCTCATTCAAATAGTACTCGCGTTGGCTTTTTTCCATCTGCTTTTTAACGCGGCCACGAATGCGTTTTTCAACTTGTAATAAGTCGATTTCGCCTTCCATCATCGCCATTAAATATTCAAGACGCTCGCCGACGTTAATCATTTCAAGTACAGACTGTTTGTCTTCTAACTTCAGCGGCATATGTGCAGCCATAGTGTCAGCAAGACGAGCCGCTTCTTCTATTCCTGTTAACGACGTCAGTACTTCTGGCGGGATCTTTTTATTAAGCTTAATGTAACCTTCAAACTGACTGATAGCGCTGCGAACAAGCACCTCTTCTTCTTTTTCAGCAAGTTCTTCAGATTCTAAGTATTGTGCTGTTGCAACAAAGAACTCTTCTTCTTGGGTGTATTTGTCAACTTTTGCACGCTGACCACCTTCAACTAATACTTTTACTGTGCCGTCAGGCAATTTAAGTAATTGCAGAATTGACGCCACTGTACCAATTTCGAAAATATCGTCTTTTGTTGGTTCGTCTAAATCAGCTTCTTTCTGTGCGACCAATAAAATTTGTTTATCTTGTTCCATTGCCGATTCTAAACATCGAATTGATTTCTCTCGTCCGACGAATAACGGAATTACCATATGGGGATAAACCACTACATCTCGAAGTGGCAGCACGGGGAGTTCGATATGCGCTTCACGCTCTTGGGTCATAGTTCGATTCCGTTTGATGAATGGATTTTATAATCAGTATATTGGGATGTTTCTTGAACTTTCAATGGCTAATACGAAAAAAGGAGCCCAATGGACTCCTTATTTTTCATAAACGGCTAAAAGCGTCTATTTATTGTTCGCCACCAGCGACTTGATTGTCGGTGTTTTCATAAATCAATATAGGTGCAGACTCACCTTTTACTACTGATTCATCAACTACAGCCTTAATCACACCTTCTACAGAAGGGATGTCATACATGGTATCTAACAAGATATCTTCGATGATTGAGCGTAGACCACGAGCACCTGTTTTACGCGTCATTGCTTTATGGGCAATCGCTTTAAGTGCATCTTCACGGAACTCTAACTCTACCTCTTCCATCTCAAATAACGCACCATATTGTTTCGTCAGTGCATTTTTAGGTTGAGATAAAATTTGTACCAAAGCTGCTTCATCTAACTCTGTTAGCGTTGCAACAACAGGTAAACGGCCGATGAACTCAGGGATCAAACCAAATTTGATTAAATCTTCTGGCTCAACTTTACCTAGCGTTTGTGAAATCGTCGTTTTGTCAGCTTCGCCTTTGACTTCAGCGCCAAAGCCAATCCCTGTTCCTGTTAAGCCGCGTTGCTCAATCACTTTTTCAAGTCCAGCAAACGCACCACCACAGATAAATAAGATCTTAGAGGTATCAACCTGTAAAAACTCTTGCTGTGGATGCTTACGACCGCCTTGCGGAGGAACAGAAGCAACAGTACCTTCAATTAATTTCAATAAGGCCTGCTGAACACCTTCACCTGACACATCACGTGTTATTGAAGGGTTATCAGATTTACGGCTGATCTTATCGATTTCATCGATGTAAACAATACCACGTTCCGCTTTTTCAACGTCGTAGTCACACTTTTGTAGTAGTTTCTGAATGATGTTCTCGACATCTTCACCCACATAACCGGCTTCAGTTAACGTAGTCGCATCGGCCATCGTGAATGGCACATCTAAAGAGCGCGCTAACGTTTCAGCAAGTAACGTTTTACCACTACCGGTTGGACCGATAAGTAGAATATTACTTTTACCTAATTCAACACCTTCAATCGGTGTGCCATTACGCAAACGTTTATAGTGGTTATAAACTGCTACCGACAACACTTTCTTGGCCTGATTTTGACCGATTACGTAATCATCTAGATGAGTTCGTAATTCATGTGGTGTTGGTAATTTATCATGATCGCGCTTAGGCGATATTTCTTTAATTTCTTCGCGAATGATGTCATTACAAAGCTCGACACACTCGTCACAAACATATACTGAAGGTCCAGCGATTAGCTTTCTAACTTCATGTTGGCTTTTTCCGCAAAAAGAGCAGTACAGTAGTTTGCCACTGTCACCGGTACTTTTGTTATCGCCCATTACCCTACCTCTGTTGCAGCCTGTTCACTGTTTTTAGAAAACCATCTGTACAATTAATAACCTGCACAGGAACAGTCAAATATTTTTTATACGCTATTCATCACAGAATAGCCTACTCAGGCCTAAAGATCAGCTACGCTTTTCAAAAACTGAATCAACTAATCCATAATCAGCAGCTTCTTGCGCACTCATAAAGTTATCACGGTCTGTATCACGCTCAATAACTTCAATCGGTTGACCAGTATGCTCAGCTAACATTTCGTTTAATTTATTCTTAATGCCTAAGATTTCTTGAGCATGAATTGCGATATCCGATGCTTGACCTTGGAAACCACCAAGTGGTTGATGGATCATCACACGTGAATTAGGTAAACAATGACGCTTACCTTCTGCTCCGCCTGCTAATAAAAACGCACCCATGCTACATGCTTGGCCAATACATACAGTACTTACATTCGGCTTAATGAATTGCATAGTATCGTAAATTGCCATACCGGCAGTAACTGAGCCGCCAGGTGAATTAATATAGATAGATATATCTTTGTCTGGGCTTTCTGATTCTAGGAACAATAGTTGCGCCACGATCAAGTTAGCCATGTGCTCTTCCACTTGGCCAACCAAGAAAATTACTCGCTCTTTTAATAAACGAGAGTAAATATCATATGAACGCTCACCTTTAGCCGTTTGTTCAACAACCATAGGTACAAGAGCATTGAGTACAGATTCTGGCGCTTTATGCATTTTATGCTTCCCTAAAATAAAAATGGCTCGTATGAGGAACCTCATACGAGCCATTAAATGGCGAACCGCCAATCAAGTCAAGCGAAGGTTACGCTTTACCTGTTGCCTTGTTCATAAATTCTTCAAATTCGACATCTTTAAGTGTCACTTTTGCAGATTTTAATAAAACTTCAACAGCTTGCTCTTCAAGCGCTACGTTGCGCATGTTTTGCATAAGCTCTTTGTTGCCATTGTAATATTCAACAACTTCACTTGGATCTTCGTAAGCAGAAGCCATTGAAGCGATCAAACCTTGAACACGTTCGTCTTCAGCTTGAAGTTCATTAGTCTTAATAACTTCACCTAAAAGTAAACCTACTTTTACACGACGCTCAGCTTGTTCAGTGAACAAATCAGCTGGAAGCTCAGGCATGTTTTCAGTTTGACCACCAAAACGCTGCATTGCTTGTTGACGAAGTACATTCACTTCACCATCAACTAATGCTGAAGGAATTGTGATTTCGTTAGCTGATAATAAGCCTTCGATAACTTGTTCTTTAACATTTGCTTTAAGCGCTTGTTCAAGTTCACGAGTCATGTTTTTACGGATTTCAGCTTTAAGCGCTTCTAAGCCACCTTCAGCGATACCGAATAAAGAAGCGAACTCATCGTTAACTTCTGGTAATTCTGCAGCTTGAACTTCAGTAAGGGTAATAACGAACTTAGCCGCTTTACCTTTTAAGTTTTCAGCATGGTAATCTTCAGGGAAAGTCACTTCGATTTCGAATTCATCACCGGCTTTATGACCAATAACACCAGCTTCAAAACCTGGGATCATACGGTTGCTACCAAGCTCTAGTTCGAAGTCGTCAGCTTTGCCGCCTTCAAATTCTTCACCGTCTACTGAACCTACGAAGTTCATTTTAGCTTTGTTGCCTTCTTCAGCAGCAGTTTCAACTACAGCGAACGTGGCGTGTTGCTTGCGAAGCGTTTCAATCATTGTATCAACGTCAGCGTCATTAACTTCAGCTTGTGGTTGCTCAACTGCGATTGCATCTAAACCAGTTAACTCAACTTCTGGGTAGATTTCGAAAGTCGCAACGAAGACGAAGTTTTCGCCTTCATTTTCGCCTGGAGCGAAAACAGGTGCGCCAGCTGGGTTTAACTTCTCAGCCATGATCGCTTCAATGAAGTTGCGTTGCATTACTTCACCAGTCACATCTTGACGGATAGCTGCACCGTAACGTTGGTTGATCACAGATACAGGTACTTTACCTGGACGGAAACCTGAAATTTTTGCACGTTTCGCTTCACGTAATAAGTTGTCTTTAACTAATTTCTCAATTTGTTCAGCAGGAACAGAAATTGTTAGGCGACGTTCTAGGCCTTGAGTTGTTTCAACAGAAACTTGCATTGTTTTACCTCGAAATATGTCTGACGTCCTTTGTAATAGTCGAAAGCTCAACTATTAAATATTCATTTCTTGATGATTAATGTTTACTAATAAAAGTGCGATACAGCAGCTTTTCAGCGCCATTACCCGTAGTAATTCGTATTAGATATTTATCAAGACGCGACATTATAGCGACGGTTTACTGCTGAGTCGAGTGTGAAAACGGGGTAAAATGGGGATTTTAGACATAAAAAAAGCGACCTAAGGTCGCTTTCTCTACAATCGTGCATTTTTAATGCAAAATTTGGGGTGACTGATGGGGCTCGAACCCACGACAACCGGAATCACAATCCGGGGCTCTACCAACTGAGCTACAATCACCATAATATGGTACGCCACTCAGGATTCGAACCTGAGACCCACGCCTTAGAAGGGCGTTGCTCTATCCAGCTGAGCTAGTGGCGCATGGTTTACAAATATTATCTGTATAACCTGTAAGCTTAATAAATTGATTTGGTCTTCAACTTATGTTTCAAGCTTATTCGCAAAGCCTATGCTTTACAAATATAAAATTGGTCGGTGATAGAGGATTCGAACCTCTGACCCTCTCGTCCCAAACGAGATGCGCTACCGGGCTGCGCTAATCACCGAGATGTCTACTGCAAATAATTATTAAGTTGCCCTAATCGGCTTATCTGTGAGAACGGAGCGCATATTAGCGAGTCACTTTAATATCGTCAACGACTTTTTTTACAAACTGGTTCATCTGCTGTTTTTACAAACAAAAAATTCTGTTTTTAATAAATCGTTTAGCCATTATTCATGACATGCCTATGCCTGACTGGTAGAATACGCCACGTTAAATTTTACCTCAATCGCGCCATATAAAGGAAACTATACACACATGACAGCCCAAAACATTGATGGCAAAGCGATAGCTCAATCTATAAGAACCACATTAAAAGAAAAAGTATTGACGCGCAAAGCAGCTGGAAAACGTGTTCCTGGTCTTGCTGTAATTTTAGTTGGCGCTGATGCGGCATCACAGGTTTATGTTGGCAGTAAACGTCGCGCCTGTGAAGAAGTTGGGTTTGAGTCATACTCTTATGACCTTGAAACCACCACAACAGAAGCAGAACTGCTTGCACTGATTGATCAATGTAATGACGATCCAAAAATCGATGGCATATTAGTACAGTTGCCATTACCTGATCATATTGAAGACTCGAAAGTCATTGAGCGTATCAGACCTGATAAAGACGTTGATGGTTTCCACCCATACAATGTAGGGCGCTTAGCTCAGCGTATCCCAGTACTTCGCTCATGCACGCCAAAAGGCATTATCACCTTAATCAAATCGACAGGAATTGACACCTACGGTTTAGATGCAACCATTGTAGGTGCATCAAATATTGTCGGTCGTCCAATGACACTAGAGTTATTACTTGCAGGGTGTACAACCACAACATGTCATCGCTTTACTCAAAACCTTGAACAGAAAGTACGTCAGGCCGATTTACTGGTTGTTGCAGTGGGTAAACCTGGGTTTATCCCTGGTGATTGGATTAAGCCTGGCGCTATTGTTATCGATGTTGGTATTAACCGACTTGAAAACGGCAAACTTGTTGGTGATGTAGAGTTTGATATAGCAGCTGAAAAAGCCGCATTTATAACGCCAGTCCCGGGTGGTGTAGGCCCGATGACGATTGCAAGCTTACTTGAAAATACCTTGTATGCCGCTGAGCAATATCACGACTAATCAATTTACTGTGCTCATCTGAATCAACTGATTATTCGTTTATTCGTTTATTCGCCCCCACAAAAAAGCCTGCTCAATGAGCAGGCTTTGTTATTTAAGACTTAACTTTCAGTTTGGATTACGACTTTTTACGCCAAGTCGTGCCTTCTTCGCCATCTTCTAAAACAACATTTAATGCGTTTAGTCTATCGCGCGCCGCATCTGCTGCAGGCCAGTCTTTTTCTGTACGAGCACGATTACGCTCAACAATAAGCGCTTCAATCTCTGCAACTTCATCATCACTTCCTTCACCTTGGAAGAAAGTATCAACGTCGCGATTGATTAAGCCTAATACATCAGTCAAGGATTTTAGGCTCACACCTAACGCACTTGCTTGTGTCATATCGACTAATTTCAAACGATTAATTTCGCGTACCATTTCAAAAATAACTGAATAGGCTTCAGGCGTATTAAAATCATCATCCATCGCTGTGTTAAATTTGGCAATAAATTCTTGTGCAGGCGCTGCGGCAACAGTTAAATCTAACCCTTTAAGCGAAGTATAAATGCGCTCAAGTGCAGACTTTGCCTGCTTCAAGTTATCTTCAGAGTAATTTAACTGGCTACGGTAATGACCAGACAGTAAGAAATAACGAACCGTTTCAGGGTCGTAATGCGCTAATACATCACGAATAGTAAAGAAATTGCCTAATGACTTAGACATTTTTTCTTTATCAACCATGACCATACCTGTATGCATCCAGTAGTTCACATATTGTGAACCATGGGCACAGCAGGATTGAGCGATTTCATTTTCATGATGGGGGAACTGTAAATCACTACCGCCGCCATGAATATCAAAATGCTCGCCTAAATGCTTACTGTTCATTGCTGAACATTCGATGTGCCAGCCCGGACGACCTGGTCCCCATGGCGATTCCCATGTTGGCTCACCTGGTTTAGACATTTTCCATAATACAAAATCCATAGGATCGCGCTTAGTATCTTCTACTTCTACACGCGCACCAGCTTGAAGTTGCTCAAGGTTTTGCCCTGATAGGCGTCCGTATTGCGCATAAGAAGACACACTGAATAACACATCGCCATTATCAGAGACATAAGCATGCTCTTTGGCAATTAATGTTTCAACCATTTCGATAATTTCATCGATATGTAATGTCGCGCGAGGTTCGAAATCTGGGCGCATCATGTTTAATGAATCGAAATCATTATGCATTTCGCCAATCAAACGCTCTGTTAACGTATCGCAACTTTCTTTGTTTTCAGCAGCACGTTTAATGATTTTGTCATCAACGTCAGTAATATTACGAAGGTAATTCACGTCATAACCACGGTAACGTAAGTAACGAACAATCATATCGAAAGAAACAAAAGTACGACCATGACCAATGTGACATAAATCGTATATGGTGATCCCACATACATACATGTCAATTTTGCCTGGATTAATCGGCTTAAATTCTTGCTTTTCACGACTCATACTATTGTAAATTTTCAACATCGATGGTTCTCTTTTACTCGTTTTAATACCAATATAATGGGAACAAAGTCTATCATGAGCAACACTGTTTTGAACACTGCACTTTAAGCCTCAAGTTAGATAAGTTAGAATCGCGCAACAATTTTTATCTAGGTATTTAAATATGATCACTTTGCACACAAACATGGGCGACATCAAAATTGCTCTAAATGCTGAAAAAGCGCCTCTTACTGTTGAAAATTTCATCAAGTACGTTAAAGACGGTTTTTACGACGGTACCGTTTTTCACCGTGTGATTGATGGTTTTATGGTTCAAGGTGGTGGTTTCACTGAAGATATGGTTCAGAAAACACCTAACGCTGCTGTAAAGAATGAAGCGAATAACGGCCTATCAAACAAAGTTGGCACATTAGCAATGGCGCGTACTTCTGATCCGCATTCGGCGACTGCGCAGTTCTTCATTAACGTTAGCGACAACACTTTCTTAGATCACAAAGCAGAAACTGGCCAAGGTTGGGGTTACTGTGTATTTGCTGAAGTAGTTGAAGGCATGGACATCGTAGAAAAAATTAAAGGTGTTAGCACGGGTAACCGTGGTATGCATCAAGATGTACCACTGGAAGCAGTAGTCATCAACAGTGCGTCTATTGCTGAATAATCAATAGTGCATACTGTATTTATGGGCGATTTGCACTTAAGTGCAGATCGTCCTGATATCTCACAAGCCTTTATCGATTACCTCGATTCAGATTTATCTGACGTTGAGGCGATGTATATCATTGGTGATTTGTTTGAAGTTTGGACCAGTGATGACATTGCTGAACCATTTACTGACGTCATAGCGGCGCACATCAAACAAGTGTCTGAAAACATGCCAGTGTTTTTTATTCATGGTAATCGTGATTTCATGATAGGCAAAGAATTTGCTGCTAAATCTGGCATGCAATTGCTACCAGAAATTAAAATACTCGATTTATATGGCATCAAAACGGTTGTGCTGCATGGTGATAGCTTATGTACTCTTGATAAGTCTTATCAGCGTTTTCGCCGCTTTAGAAATTCGGCCATTGTGAAATGGATATATTGCCACTTACCTAAGTCAACTAGACAAAAAATTGCAGCTGATATCAGGCACAAAAGTCAAAATGGCAATAAAGATAAAAGCTATGTGATTATGGATGTTGAGCAAACAGCGGTTGATGCATTACTCAGTGACACTGATTGCCAAAGAATGATCCACGGCCACACTCATCGCCCAGCCATTCATGAGTTAAACAATAATAAACAACGTATCGTTGTCGGTGATTGGTACGATCAAGGCAGCATTTTAATTGTAAAAAAAGACAGTGCTGAATTACAGCAACTGCCCTTCTCTGCTAAAAAATAATCAGCTCTAGTTGCTGATAACTTTTATTCAGCCAACCAATAATCGCACTAAATCATCCTATGGTTAACAATCACGCTCTGATTAAACTGATTGTCTTGAGGTTTAAACTGGTAAGCCACTATGAAACTTAAAGTCTTCGTCGGGCAATAAAATCAAATCTGCTTCTACAGTGGCAAAAAAAGCGACCCTTTCACTGATATCTTTGCCTGAAATAGACTCTGCAAGTGATAAGTAGTCTTTGTAATGCCGCGCTTCTGATCGAAGTAAAGAGATATAAAACTTTTCTAAATCAGCATCAAGGTGTGGAGCAAGTTTCGCAAAACGCTCACACGACCGAGCTTCAATAAACGCTCCAATAATTAACTTATCGACTAATGCATCAGGTTCAAACGTTTTAACGTGCTTCATCATGCCTTTAGCATAGCGACCCGCTTCAAGAAGTTCATAAGGGACATTCTTTTTTTCCATCAGCTCCATGACTTGATAGAAATGATGTAATTCTTCTTTAATCAGCAGCACCATTTTATCAACGAGATCTTGTCCATAAGGACAGTTTTCTCTCACAATAACTTGCTTGGTAATATTACTTTTACCTTTTAAAGAGCTTAGATCGCCAATACGTTTGTAAGCAAACTCTTCATAAGGTTTAACCCACTCAGTTAATCTATTAGCACTTTCTTTATCTACAGCGTATTTCCGAATAAGGAACATCGCACTTTGCGCCGCTTTAAGCTCACAAAGTAAATGGTCGCGTAATATAACCGATAGATTATCAGAATGGCTCGCTTTTTTAATCCAACTATCTGGTGTCTCACACTTTAAAAAACGATAAATGGGCGCCAATAATTGCTGCATGTACTTAAACTTTTGTTAGGGTTTGAACGTATTTTACCTTCGTTGAGGATATTTCTACAGATAAAACACGATTAACCCTTGACGAATCGATGCTTATGTTCAATAAATAGTCTATACATCTTCGTAACAATAGTTGCTAAAGTTGTATTTCGATTGCCTTTAATGGATAAACTTCTATAGGGATGAAGTTATTACTGTGATTAAATCGCTCAAAAAGCAGAGCATTTAAGACAGTATGTGTTGGACTGATTAAGGCGGTTGATATATGGGGCTATGATCAGTTCGTCTGAAGTTTGGCGAGCTATGTATGAATGCTAAACAAGGATAATAACAATGATACTAAATCACTTAATGGGGCTATACACTCATCCGAAGGAAGAGTGGAAAACAATTGAACGCAACCATGAGGCTGTCAAAAGCAGTCTCAGTCACATCTTACTTATCGCATTAATTCCTGCAGTATGCAGCTTTATCGCAACAGCTTATATTGGATGGCACCCTGCAAATGGTGAACCATTATTTTTAACCCCACAAAGTGCAATGTTTATGTCTGTGGGCATGTATTTCGGATTGATTGGCGGTGTTTTAGCGCTAGCTTATTTATCTTATTGGATGGCTAAGACCTTCGACGCCTCTCCAACATTCACTCAAGCCTTAGAATTAGCAGCTTACACAGCGACACCATTATTCATGGTCGGTATTTCAGTTTTATATCCAGTGTTATGGTTTATCATGCTGGTTGGACTTGCTGGTTTAGCCTACTCAGTATATTTACTCTATGCAGGCGTACCTATCATCATGAATATTCCCGAAGAAAAAGGCTTTATTTATGCCAGCTCTGTAGTGACTGCAGGACTCGTGTTATTAGTCGGCTTAATGGGAAGTAGCGTTATTTTATGGAGCTTAGGCTTTGGACCTATGATGCAATAAATATTTATATACTATAATTAAAGGCGCTTTCAGCGCCTTTTTTATTGCGTAAATGATTTAGCCTTTTTCGCTCAGTTTGAAATAATTATGTTTAGGATAAAATATGACCAAAAACACCTACCAAAAAATACTCTTTGTTGTATTACTCCTAGCCAGTCTTTTTGCCATTAATTACTGGGTAAAATCTCCTCCTTCGCCAGTTGAGCAAGAGAATAATTCATATGTTGCAAAGTCACCTAGCAAATCTGCTAATACCGAACCTTCAAATACCAAGCTTGCTAATGCAAAACCTAAACCTGTAATAAACAAGAGTAGCCAACCACCTGCTAAAGACATTAGTTTGAACTCTTTAGATGAACTAATCGAATTGTTTAACTCACTTAATTACAACACAGAAAACTGGGCCGCTGGAGTTAGAGAGGTCCCTCGCTTAACGTTTGAAAGTGTCAGCGAGAAATGGCAACAAACATCTAATGAAATACCGGTACAACTAAAAAAAATGGTATTTTTTAGGTTAATGGCGCCACTTATTCTTATCAGCAATGAGAACATAACAATAGAAAGAGAAACAGTTAAAGAGGCTTCCTTAAATGATGAGCAACTGATCACTATTGCTCGTAAATACCGAGTCATTAATGATCACCTTGAGGCAATAACCGAAGAACAACGCCAGCAGCTATTAAAACGTGTTGATATCATGCCACCTTCTCTAGTATTGGCTCAGGCGGCAGAAGAAAGCGGCTGGGCAACCTCGAGGTTTACTCTTGAAGGTAATGCTTTCTTTGGCCAATGGGACTTCAGTGGTAATGGCATGATCCCAAAACAACAACGAAAAGAGTTAGGCAATTATGGCTTAGCTCGTTTTGACACGCCTCAAGCTTCTGTTGAAGGCTATATGCTCAATATCAACACTAATGCTGCCTATTTGAAATTACGTGAGCTACGAAGAGATTTAAGAGCAAATAATCAGCCAATTACAGGTTTAGAGTTAGCCAATACATTGGATAAATACTCGGAACGAGGCCAGGCATATATTGATGGAATTCAACAAATGATTCGATTCAATAAACTTGAACAAGTAGATGAAGCTTATCTCAGCGAAAGTGCTCCGCTACATTTGATAACAGCTAATCAATAACTTATTTTCAATTCGCTTTTGAGCTTTCAAATGCTAATAAAAAAATGCCAGAGTATTCACTCTGGCATTATTTATTTTAAATCCCGTTTTAAGCAACGAGGCATTAACTGCTATATTAACTGATTATGCGAAAGAGTCACGCAATGGCACAGTCAAATTGAACACTAAATGCTCTTTACTAGAATCTTTATTGTCCGCACAGAAGTAGCCTTCACGCTCAAACTGATAAGCTTTTTCAGCTTCAGCATTCACTAGGCCTGCTTCTGCAACTCCCTGTAAGACAACCAATGATTCACTATTGATAACTTCATCAATAGTATCGAATGCCGCTGGGGTTGCATCAGTAAATAAACGATTATAAATGCGGAACTCAGCAGGTTTAGCAGTACTTGCTTCGACCCAATGAATCACACCTTTTACTTTACGACCGTCACTTGGGTTCTTACCCAAGGTTTCGTTATCGTAAGTACAATAAACCGTTGTGACATTACCTTCGTCATCTTGTTCAAAGCGCTCAGCTTTAATCACATAAGCATTACGTAAACGAACTTCTTTGCCTAATACTAGGCGTTTGAAATGCTTATTTGCTGATTCACGAAAATCTTCCGCATCTATAAATAGCTCTTTACCAAAAGCTAATTCGCGCGTACCCATTTCTGGTTTATTAGGGTGCATTGGTGCATTGATCGTTTCAGGCGTTGCTGAAGGATAATTCTCAATAACCACTTTAATTGGTCTCAATACAGCCATTGCTCTCGGTGCATGTTCGTTTAATTCTTCACGAATACAAGCATCTAGAACACCACCTTCAATCAAGTTTTCTTGCTTGGTCACACCAATGCGTTGACAGAATTCTCGAATCGATGCAGGTGTATAACCTCTACGACGTAACCCTGCAATAGTAGGCATGCGAGGATCATCCCAGCCGTTAACTAAATTATTAGTCACTAGGTCGTTCAATTTACGTTTCGACATCAAAGTGTACTCAAGATTCAATCTTGAAAACTCATATTGACGAGTACGGTTAGGCTGATTGAAATCATCCAAATGATCTAATACCCAATCGTACAAACGACGGTTATCTTGAAACTCTAAGGTACATAATGAATGCGTAATATTTTCAATGGCATCAGAAATACAATGAGTAAAGTCGTACATTGGGTAAATACACCACTTATCACCGGTTTGGTGATGATGTGCAAAGCGAATACGATAAATGACAGGGTCGCGCATACACATGAACGGCGAAGCCATGTCAATTTTAGCTCTTAGTGCACATTCACCTTCTTTGAATTCTCCTAAACGCATTTTCTCAAATAACGCTAAGTTTTCTTCAACAGAAGTGTCGCGATAAGGACTGTTCTTACCAGGCTCTTTTAATGTGCCACGGTACTCACGCGTTTCTTCTGCATTTAAGAAACAGACATAAGCCAGACCTTTAGTGATTAACTCCACCGCATACTGGTGTAGTTGATCAAAATAATTAGACGAATAACGAATTTCACCAGACCAATCGAAACCTAACCAACGAACGTCATCCTGAATTGAATGAACATAATCGATATCTTCTTTTTCAGGATTGGTATCATCAAAGCGCAAGTTACACTGACCTTGATAATCTTGTGCAATACCAAAATTCAAACAAATAGACTTCGCATGACCAATATGTAAAAAACCATTTGGCTCTGGCGGGAAACGGGTTTGCACACTAGTGTGCTTGCCACTTTTTAAGTCTTCATCAATGATATTACGTATGAAGTTACTTGGACGTACTTCGTTGTCCACTTGACTCATGGAGTTCCTCTTAGTGCACGATGGTAAAATTTTCAGACCTTCGATGATCCTACAGTTTTACGCGAGTTACAATGCCTGTTTGATAAAAATAATAGTCTAAAAACAAAAAACCAGCATTTATCAAAATGCTGGTTTTAATTTGAACATTAAAAAGGCTTATTCAGTGATAACTCTTACACCTGGAATAATCTGTTGGTTCTTCTTACCTTGTTTCTTAAGCCAGAAATAATAGCCCACTAAAGCAATAGTAAAGAATGAAATCCAGCTGACCGATTGCACTGGGTGTTTGGCAATATTAGCACCTTGATACACCACGGTAGCACTGCCGTAAGCTAAAGCAAATGTCCATAAAGCCGCGAATCGAGCCCACTTGTTACCGAACTCATTCACTAATGCACCCATTGCAGCAACACAAGGCGTATATAGCAATACGAATAATAGGTAAGAAAATGCAGCCACCTTAGTGGTAAAGCCAGCTTGAAGTGCGCTAAACGTTGAGCGATCCACGCCCTGCTCCTCAGCAGCTTCTTCAATACTTTCAACATTACCCACATCTAATGACAATGGATCCTCAGGTGCAATACCAAATAGGTTCTCAGGAATTGTACCTAATGCTTCTGAGAAGCTTTCAGAAAGGCTTGCAAGCTCTTCATCACCATCAGATGGATCTGAATAAAGACTGTTTAATGTGCCTACAACAGCTTCTTTCGCAAAAATACCTGTAATAATGCCTACTGTTGCTGGCCAGTTATCTTGCTCAACACCCATTGGCGAGAATAACGGAGTGACTTTTTGGCTTAATACACTTAGTACAGATTCTTTACTGTCTTCATGGCCAAAGCTACCATCAGTACCAATAGCATTTACAAAGTTAAGCAAGGTCACCACAATCACAATGGTTTTACCTGCACCTAAAATAAAACTTTTTGTACGCTTAGTTGTACGGGAAAACACTGCTTTAAGCTTAGGCATTTCATAGCTAGGCAATTCCATTACAACCGCGCTGCTACTTCCTGGTAATACTGTGCTTCTTAGTAATAAACCTGTACCCACTGCAGCAATAATACCGATGATATAAAGTAAAAAGACTAAGTTTTGTCCTGACTCAGGAAAAAACGCAGCAGCAAACAATGCGTAAACCGGTAAACGTGCACCACAAGACATGAATGGCGCCATCATGCCTGTCACGATTCTTTCTCTTTCACTGCCTAAAGTACGGGTAGCCATAATCGCTGGTACTGAACAACCAAAACCAACAATCATTGGAACGAATGCTTTACCCGGAAGACCGATACGACGCATCAAACCGTCGACCACAAAAGCGGCTCTAGACATGTAACCCGACGCTTCTAATACTGACAAGGCTAAAAAGAGCGCTGCAATGACAGGAATAAAAGTCGCTACTGTTTGGATACCCTGGCCAATACCGCCTGCAAGGATTGTTACAAGCCAAACTGGCGAACCAATCGACTCTAGTAGTGCACCGAACTGATCAACAAATACAGCACCTGCAGCGATATCGAAGAAATCGATAAATGCACTACCAACATTGATACTGAACATGAACATCAAGTACATAACAAATAAGAATACTGGCACCCCTAAAACCGGGTGTAATAATACTTTATCTAACTTGTCACTGGCACTTTCGTGCCCTGCAATATCAACTGAACCATCGAAAACTTTTTGAACGAAATCAAACCGTGTTGTAGCTACCAATACTTCAATATCAGTACCTGATTGTTCTGCTATTTGGGTGCATTCTTTGACAACATCTTTAAGGTTAGTGCTATCACATTGACCGCAACCATTACCATTGCCCAACATAGCTAATGCACGACCGCGGCTGAGCTCTTCTGAATGGCGCTGTAAAGTTTTTACGCCTGACTCAATACTTTCATCGTATTGAAGCATAAGCGGTGATTCAGTTATTTCACCATTTAATAATCTTAATACTTGATCTTGCACTTGCTTTACGTCTGCTTCTTTTCGTGAGCAAACAGCAATGACAGGACAACCTAACTCTTTACTCATTAACGCTAAATCAGTATTGATACCCAATTTTTTGGCAGCGTCGATTTTATTAAGCACCACAACCATAGGAACACCAAGCTCTCTAAGTTGTACGGTTAAGTAAAGGTGTCTTTCAATGTTTGTCGCATCAACTAAATTAATGATGCCGTCAACACGTTGCTCAGCGAGATATTGTTGTGCTATTTGCTCATCTAAAGAACAGTCACAACTATTGCCAGCTGGTAGTAAATCATATATTCCCGGTAAATCTGTTAAATGAACATCTGTATTATCTAGGGTGAAATAACCTGTTTTTTTCTCAACAGTCACGCCAGACCAGTTCCCCACTTGCTGGTTAGAACCTGTCAAAGCATTAAATAAAGTAGACTTACCTGCATTTGGGTTGCCTACTGTTACGCAATGGAATTCTTTAGTCATTTGTTACTACCACCTCAATAATATCCGCTAAATCACGGCGCATACATAAACGGCTGCCTCGTAACTCTAATTCAACGCCTGATCCCATCGGTGCACGGCGGAGCATTTTGAACGCTGTATGAGGTGTAATCCCCATTGATAACAATTTACGCTTTACCGTTTGAGGTAAAGAGAGTTGACCGATTTCAGCAATCTTCGCCGTGTCTCCGGGGTTGAGTTCACTGAGCTTCATTAGACATTCACCTTGCGTTCAAAAATTTTGTTATGGGCTGATTTTATATGAGCCATGTAAGCAATACCTTTACCTAGATCATGTTTTGTAAGTGGAAACGAGAATAGTTTTCAATTGTATTGGTAATTATGTGATAAATATCCATGTTTAAGAAGATATTTTGTGTATTAATTTTGTAAATTTACAGATAAAAGAAATTCGTGTTGTCTTTCGTGTTATCTAGGCTAATGAACGTATGTCAGATTGAAGCAAGCCAAATACGTGTTCATCAATTTTCACATCACCGATTCTATGGTTTTCTCTAAGCAAACCTTCCTCAATGAAACCACACTTTTTCATGACTTGTGCTGAAGCATTATTCTTTACCGCGCAATGACCAATAAACTTTTCAATATTAAACTGGAAAATTCCCCAATCAATTACCGCTTTAAGACTTTCTGTACCATAACCAAATCCCTGCTTACTCGGTGTGATCAAGTAACCCACTTCAGCCCTATTCATTATTTCACAATCACGAATAAATCCCGTCAACCCTACAAATTCATGAGTATCAACAGTTTCAATAACCAATGTTAGCCATTTACCTGATTGAAAATCCCAAGGTAATAAGCGTTGCTCAAAAGTAGTTTTAATATCTTCTTCTGAAGTAAATTCCCTAATATATTTCAAAACCGATGGGTCTGAATTTATGGCGAAAACATTAGCCCAATCTTCCTTTTTAATTGTTCTGATCACTAACCTATCCGTATACAGTTCAACCATTTCACATTCCTTATGCGCTTCATATTTTAAAGACAAAAAAGGCAGCCGAAGCTGCCTTCAACGATTAATGTTGAATTAACCGCGGCTAGTCACCTCAAGCAGGTGATAACCAAATTGAGTTTTTACAGGACCCTGCACTTCATTTAATGGAGCACTAAATACCACTTCATCAAATTCACGAACCATCATTCCAGGACCAAATGAACCCAATTCACCGCCTTGCGCACCTGAAGGACAAGAAGAGTTCGCTTTTGCGATTTCAGCGAAATCAGCACCTGCAACGATTTGTTGCTTCAATTGTTCACACTGCTCTTCTGAACTAACTAAAAGGTGTCTTGCTGTTGCCTGTACCATGGTGAACCCCTACTTTTAAATAATAAAACGTAAAATATTAGGGAGCATCAATTGCTCCCTAAATTTAAATAACAATCGCTAAGCTAACAGTAATTAACTATTTTGCCAATTCAGTTTCAACCCAACGTGCAATCTTTTTCTCCATAACCGCCATTGGTAATGAACCAGTGGTTAATATTTGGTCATGAAAACCTTTCAGATCAAATTTCTCACCCAGTTGCTCTTCAGCATCAGCTCTTAGCTTCAAAATCGTAAGTTGACCGATTTTATAAGATAAGGCTTGGCCTGGAATTGCCATATACCGTTCAACCTCGGCGACAATATCTGACTCCGCCATTGGCGAGTTATCTTTCATGTATTGAATTGCCTGCTCTCGACTCCAACCTTTAGCATGCAGACCAGTATCGACCACTAAGCGCATTGCACGTAACATTTCATCTGACAGCTTACCGAAATATTGGTAAGGGTCATTAAATAGGCCCATTTCGATCCCTAAATATTCCGCATATAACGCCCAACCTTCTTCAAATGCCGTGTAACCTTGAAAGCGTTGAAATTCAGGTATACCAGTAAGCTCTTGCTTGATGGCAATTTGAAAATGATGACCAGGAGCGGCTTCATGTAAAGAGAGCGTCGTCATGCCCCACTTTGGTTGAGCTTTTAGGTTATAAGTGTTGATGTAAAACACACCAGGGCGAGACCCATCCACAGCTGGAGATTGATAAGAAGCGCCTGCTGCTGATTGTTCTCTAAAGCTTTCAACAGGTTTTACTACATAATCTGCTTTGGGCATAACATTGAAGTATTTTGGTAACTCTTTATTAATGTCATCTTTCAACGACATATAACCATCAATAAGCCCCTGTCTTTCACTGAAGAAGTATTCAGGTTCACTCCCTAATGATGCAAAAAACGCAGTTAAATCGCCTTCAAATTTTACTTGTTCTCTCACCACATCCATTTCAGTTAAAATACGTTTTACTTCAGACAAACCAATTTGATGAATTTCATCTACTGACATTTTTGTTGTTGTATGGCTATTGGCTAGAGATTGGTACCATTCTTTACCATTAGGAAGTCCCCACCAACCGTCAGATGCTCTAGCATGAGGTAAATACGTCTCATTAAAGTAATTTCGTAATTGTGTTAATGCTGGTAATAAATCAGCTTCAATTAACACACTATATTCATCTGTTATGGCTTTCTTTTCAGCTTCGCTAAAATCATCTGGTAGTGCATTAACTGGCGCATAAAATAAGCTTTCACTTGGTGATGAAACTAATTGAGCATCTAATTGAGGAATAATACGTTCAACTAACACTTTAGGCAGCACAACTTTGCTCTTAATACCTTCATCCATTTGAGATTGGGCTAAAACAGTCCAATTAATAAAACCTTTTAGACGACCTAACCAATTTTGATAGTCTTCAACTGTTTTGAATGGTTGAGCGCTCTCACCGCTGCCTAACTGAATCATACTAATGACAGTGCTATAAAACTGATTCATAGGCATCAAGTATTCAGGATAAGACTCAGCAACTAAATCCATGTGACGATCATAGATAAACATGTCAAAACTCAGCGCTAAGTTTTCAGGTAGTTGCTCGACATCAATTGATTTAGCTTGCTTTAAATAGCGAGAATTAAGCTCATGTCTTTGCTTAAGGTAGGCCGGTGTTAATGAACCACCAAACTGATCGTTGTAATCATTAACCCCTACATATGTGGCATAAATGGGTTCTAAAGCCAATAAATCTTTAAAATAGCTATCAGCCATTTGGTTATATCGCTCTGCTTCTGATTGTGTTGCAGATTCAGGTGCTTCTGTAGTCGAAGTATTTTTGTTACTAACATTATTAGTAATATTTTTATCGTTACAAGCTGATAAGGCAACAACAGCTGCAATAGCTACTGCTAGAATATTTTTGTTCATTGGTATTTCCCTATTTGCGGCAACAAGTTTACCGAAATCAATTGTTAATCTAGTTTTAATTTTTATGAGTAATTTATGGAATTTAGCGACTAAAAGCCAGTAGAAAACTGTAACAGAGGATAACAAAGAAAACTGATTATTACAGATAACTATAAGATTAACAGGCATAAAAAAAGCCCCATAAAGGGGCTTTTTTATTAACAAATATTATAACGTAATATTGTTAATACGTGCTTTTTCTTTAATATAAGAAATATAGCTATTAGCACTACGCTTCGTCTTGCTGTACTTAGCAGCTCGATTTGCACGTTTGTAAGCAGACTTATACTGCTTCAAACTTAAATGCGCTAATGTTAACTCAAGTTCTGCTTCACCTGGCTCATCTAAACCAATTGACAGTGCCTTTTCAAACACAGGAATTGCAGATTTTGGCTTTTCAGCTATTGCTAAAATCTTACCTTGTTTAAGGTAAAGATCAGCGTCACCTGACAACTCAGCGGCTTGGCCATAAAGTTTAGCAGCTTTCGTGAAGTCCTTAGCATTATGATAGAAACCGGCTAAAATCTTAATTGTCTTTTCAGACTCTTTGATTAAACCAGATTTCATATGCTTTTCATAAAGCTTAGCAGCATTAATTGGAGCACCGTTTTGCGACATAAGCTGAGCTAGACGAGTAATGTTACCGTCAGACTCAAGAAAACCATTTTTATAAGCTAAATCATAAGTTGCTAATGACTTAGTGTAATCTTCAGTCATCAAATAAAATTGAGCAAGCTGAACCCAAAGACGTTTGTCGTCTTGGAATAAAGGCACCATAACTTCTAGTATCTTTACAGCTTCTTTATACTTCTTCTGGTTGAAGAAAGCAGTCAACTTCATTTGGTAAAGGCCTTTATCAGGCTTTTCAACTAACGAAAGACCTTTATCGGCTACTTCAAGGACTTTATCCCACTGTTTAAGTTCACTGTAGGCAATACCGACACGACGGTATACTACTGGGTCAACTTTACAAGTGAAATCCATCCACTTGTAGTAGTAAGGAATAGCGTCTTTGAACTTCTTTTCCTGAAGTAACAAATCAGCATAGAGACGTAATGTCGCAGCATGATCTGTACCACCAAGAATATCAGCATCAACAGCAGTTTTTAAGTATTTAACTGCTGTCGCCATTTGACCCTTTTCAGCATAAAACGAACCGATCATACGATCGATATACGCTTTATCGAAATCATTTTTAGTATTAACTTCTAATAAGATTTCAATCGCTTGGTCAAGACGGCCTTCTGTATATTCTTCAAAAGCTTTTTGAACTTTTTTACCAGCACTTGCACCAACAGCTCTAGATTGACGGTCATCAATCGGACACTTTTCAGCGGCTTGAGCTGTTGAAACAGCAAGTAGAGAGCTAGATGATAAAGTCAGTAATAACGCACTAGCTAGTGTAGATATCTTACGCATTAGTTACCTCCTTTATCCAATGAGAAATCAAGCTGTACTGTCATATTAGGAACTTTCATTGCTTTTCCATCAATGATCTTAGGCTTATATTTCCATTTCTTTAGTGCTCTAACTGCTTCGCGGTTAAATAAACGTTTAGGTTCAGCTTTAATAACTTTAACATCTTCGATTCCGCCGAGTTCATTAATAGTAAATGAAAGTTGAACATAACCTTCTTTACCATCACGTGCTGCAGCAATTGGGTATTGAGGATCAATACGTACAATTGGTGTTGCATCACCGTCTCGCGTCATCATGTTGCCAAGTTTAAAACCTGTGCTAGCACCGCCTGCCACAACACCACTCATATTAAATGCCATATTCGTATCAATATCTGATGACGTGTCAGGCGGAGTCGTATCCGGCTTTGGTGGTTGCTCAGGTGGCGCTGGTGGCTTCGGTTTAACCCTTGGCTTGTCCTGAACTTTCGTATCCTGCTTATCCATACTGATCTCAATAATAGGAGAATCAGTTTTGGTATCGGCGCGCTTGGCGCCGCCACCGACCAAGAAGGCCATGAAGACAAACAGGGCGAAAGTAACAGCAGCACCTAAAATGAGTGATACTATTGCTCTCAGCATATTAGTCTTTCCCCGCTGAAATCGAAATTTTATCGATACCCGCTTTCTTAACGTTGTCCATAACCTTAACTACAAGGCCATGCTCGGCTTCTTGGTCTGCTTCGATTAATACAGCCGCTTCAGGTGATTCAGCTAACATACGTTCTACGTTTGCTGTTACACGCTCGATGTCAACCTGACGGTTTTCCATCTTAATTACGCCTGTCTTACTCACACCAATAAAGATGTTTGCAGATTTCTGTTGTGTCGCTGTAGAAGCTTCAGGTTTCTTATAATCAAGACCTGAAGGCTTAATGAACGAAGTCGTCACAATAAAGAAGATAAGCATAATGAACACGATATCTAGCATCGGAGTCATATCTACTTGTGCTTCTTCTTCTACATTTAAATGCTTTTTACGTGCCATTTTAAATACTCTCTCTAGTGGTGTGGCAAGCTATCTTTAAGCTTTTCGAGACTGATTTTCATTTTTGCATCTAATCGAGTGCTAAAAAATACACCAGATAATGCTGCAACCATTCCTGCCATTGTCGGCATGGTTGCCATTGAAATACCAGCCGCCATCATACGAGCGTTACTCGTACCATGAACTGCCATCACATCGAACACTGCAATCATTCCGGTTACGGTACCAAGTAGACCAATCATAGGACAGATGGCTACCAAGGTTTTGATCATCAGCATACGAGCATTCATATCTTGTTTTGCTTGGGACATCCAAGCTTCACGGATACGGTGCGCATACCAAGAGGTTGAATCCTCTCGATTATTCCATAAGTTAATAATACCTTTATGCTCTTTTGGTGCTACCCAATTGACATACCAAAAGCGCTCTAGCATCAATACCCACATTAGGAATAGTACAGCCGCTACCAGCCAGAGGATATCTCCTCCGGTGGCCATGAAGCCCCTGACAGAGTCCCAAACATCCATCAGGATTAGCATCATTAGTCAGCCCTCTTCTCAGCATGCTCTGCAATAATACCAGCGCTTTGCTCTTCAAGAACTTGAACCACTGTTTTACTACGTGCTACTACGATTGCATGCATAAGCATTAATGGTAGTGCAGCAACTAGACCTTGAACAGTTGTCATCAATGCCATTGAAATACCACCAGCCATTAAGCGTGGGTCACCTGTACCGAACAATTGAATTGTTTGGAAGGTTGCAATCATACCCGTTACTGTACCTAGTAGACCCATCATTGGAGCGATAGCTGCTAGTACTTTAATGATTGAGATACGAGCTTCAAGAGCAGGTGTTTCTTTCAAAATTGCTTCGTCAAGTTTCAACTCAAGTGTTTCAACATCAACATCTTTGTTCTCTTGGTAAACCTTAAGAACACGACCTAATGCATTGTTACCTGGATTATTGATATCTTTACGTTGCGCTTTAACTTTAGCACCAACAACATATAGCGTTACTAGACGTTCAATCGAAATTAAAGCACCAAGAACAAGTAAGCCAATAATGATGTAACCAATTGGTCCACCCGCTTCAATACGTTCTTCGATTGTCGCTTTTTGAGTGAATACGCTAAGTAATACGCCACGTGCAGGGTCAACAAATAATTTTTCGTAACCTGAAGTTGCACTAGTGAATGACTTAACACTTGAAACCTGAGCGCCACCCGGTTGTTGTGATAGTTGTTGAATTAAACCAAGGTCTGCGTTGTAAACAACATATTGACCGTCAGCTAATAAGTTATATGCACCAACACGAATAACAGAGGTGTTCTGAACACTACCGTCTAAACCTGTAACGTCTGCATCAAAACTAACAACTTTGCCAGATTCAACCATTTCGAAAAGCTGTGCTTCCCAAAACTGCTCTAGTTCGTTAATTTTAGGTAATTCTTTACGAGCACCTAGTTCTGCAATAAATGCATCACGACCTGGGAACTGTGCAGTAATGTTAGATGAAACTAACTTACCAGCAAAATCACCGGCTTCACCTTTAACAACACCAAACATTTCGCCTAAATCACCAGAAGCAATCTTACGATCTTCTTCTAGTTGTGCAATTTTACGTTCGTTGTCAGTAAAAGCTTGAGCTAAATCTTTACCACGTTGAGTTTCAGCAGCTAAAGCTGATTTTTCACGCTTTAAAAGAGCCGCTTTATCGCCACGCTCATTCAAAAACTCTGCTTCACGCTTTTTGTTTGTTTTACTTGCGTTTGCACGATCTGTCTGTACTTGTTTCAACAATTGTTCAATCGTCTTTGGTGCATCAGCAGCACTAACCATTCCAGACGTTAGTGACAGAGTTGCAGCAACGATTGCTGTAGTAATAAACTTTTTCATTATTGCGCAGCCTCCGCAGCAGGGATTGGTAAGGCGAATAGATCAGGAGCACCTTGACCACGAGCCTGTTTAATTGCTTTGCTTAAGTTACGAAGATAGCTATCTTCTAACTTATCCCAGCTTTTAGAATCTTCGTTATACATCCAAGCCGACTTTTGATCTTGGCTTTGAGCATATAAACTTACTCGACCGAAATTTAAGAAATCAACTAGGATTTCTTTACCGTCAAGTTCTAATTGGCCTGTTTCTGCAATAAGTTTTGAACCGTATTCACGTTCAATATTATATGCATCAAGGATTAAACGGTACTTTTCAGCTAATGTAACTTCAGCACTGTTTAATGTATCTTTTAAGCGTTGAACACGAGTTTCACGCGCTTCAAGATTGAATGGTAGGTCTAAAGCAATGAATTGCTCTAGTGCATCAACCATTTTAAACATTAAAGGAACAACACCTTGTCTAAGAGCATCAACACCGTCGATATCATCTTGAATTAGTTTCATAGTTGCTTCTTGATCTGCAACTAAGCCTGCAACGTAATCGTTGTATGATTTAAGAGACTCACGTTCATCAGCAACTGAGCCATACTCAAATAGCATGTCTTGTGCTTGATCAAAATATTTGTCTACTTTGTTTTGCGACGCAGCAGCATCTGTATGAATCTTAGTATCTGCTTTTTGTACATCGCTTAGAGGATCTGCAATCACGAAGTTGCTGCTAGCTAATGCAAGCGCGCCAACAAGTGCAGTAGCGATTTTTGTTCTATTGCTTACCTTGGACATAGTTCCCAACCAATTTATAGTGAATTAGAAAGCTTAACTAATGAGTAACAACCAAGATTAATTTGTTAATCTTTGTTGCTGCTACTAAGTCTATCTTTCTCTTGTGATTGTTAGTTTTTTCTTCCCTATTCTATACCTGCTAAGGTATAGACCCGCTCGCATCATTTCACAAAATGTTGACCTGTGTCAACAATTGAGAACATCTAAAATACTTGGAAAGACCAGTTAGGTGCTCAAAGTCAAACGAAAGCCTAATTTATAATCATTAAACAATCTATTGGATCATTTGTATCATATAAAGGACAAAAAAAAAGCACCTAGAAGGTGCTTTTTAACTAAGTTTTCAATTTAGAACTTTTGAGAGATTCGAGCAAACCAACTTGCTCCAAATAGACGATAAGTACTTTCATCAGTATTACCGTTAAATGCAGGCTCGATGTATGGAGGCTCTTCATCAGTAAAGTTCTCAACACCTACACTGATTTTAGTACCAGTGTCGAAATTGTAGGTTGCTGAAATATCATGGTAAAAATACGAATCAACTTCATATTGGTGGTTACCTGAATTTGGATCGTTCGGATCATTTAAGGTAGTGCCCCAATATAATAAATCATCATACTGTAAACTTGAGATATAATTTGCAGCATACGCAATGGTTAAATCTTCCCAAGTATAGTTTGCAGTAAAATTAGCTTTATCTGTCGCATAACTAACGTCATTTTCAAAACGACCATTCAAGTCTTCCATCTCAAATGCGAAAGTATCTGAGTTATAAACTTGGTTTTCACGTTCTAAGAAATGAGTCCAAGATAAGTTTAGATTAAAGTCACCAGCTAATGCACTAAATGCATAGTTAGCGTCGAAATCTACACCTTTTGCAGTCATTCTGCTTAAATTGGTGTCTTTTTCACTAATGTAAGATAGTTCACCGTTAGTACGTTCAATGTTTGCACATAGAGATTCGATACCACCGTAATAACAACCTTTAAGCGAATCATCAGCACCAATTGAGTCAATAACATCATCAATTTCAATAGACCAGTAATCAACTGTTAAACCAAAACCTTCGAGGAAATCTGGTGAATAAGCAAAACCAACTGTGAATGTATCACCTTCTTCAGGCTGTAAATCTTCATTACCACCGACCTGAGCCAGTTGTTGAGCATCTAAGTTATTAGAACCACCAGTTGGAACTCCATCAGCCATACAGTAACCTTGTTGAGCTGCTGATAGGGTAGCCCAGTTTGCTGTGCTACATGGATCTGTTGCCGATGGGAATGAATCACTTTCTGGTGAATACAGGTTTGAAATGGTTGGAGCACGGAATACTGTGCCATAAGTAGATCGAACCATTAATCCATCAATGACTTTCCACTCTGCACCTAATTGATAAGTAGTGCTTCCACCAAATGCTGAGAAGTCATCGTAACGAACACCAACTGGCAACTCTAAACTTTCAACTAATGGTAAATCACTTAATACAGGAATTCGGAATTCTGCAAATAAGCTGTTTACGTTGAATCGACCTTGAGTTCCTTTTGATTTATTACCAGTTACTTCACCCATAAACTTACCAGAATCTCTACGGGCTTTATATTCCTCATCGCGATATTCATAACCAACACCACCAGTCATGATACCTGCAGGCAATTCAAATAAATCACCACCAATAAATGCTGTAACAGTTTGAAGAGTATAAATATCAGAATCGACAAGAGGAGCAGTTACATAGTCTAACATTTCTTGTGTAACAGAACCTGGGCCACCAAATACGTTCATTGAAACACAATCGGAAATTGGTGAGGCAGCTGTACCACATACAATATTACCTTCTGCATCTTGGAAAGATGGTCCCATAGCCTTAGCTAAGTTTGGTCCATATAGTTGTCCAAAATCGGTAGAAATTGTTTGGCTATGACCATAGTTATAATTCACATCATAATAGTAGTTATCGCCTAACTCACCTTCAAACCCAATGACTTGTTGGTATCGAGTGATGTCTTGTTCAAAACTACGACCACCTTCTAGCATACGACGTCTTGAACGAACAACATCTTCACCAAACGGGTTGTAGAAGTTATCAACAGAAACACCGTTAAATTCAGTTCCATCTGGAGTAACACCTGAGTATCCAGGGTCAAAACGAGTATCATAAGGTACTGCAGCTAATTCTTGACGAGATTCACGTTTGTTAATGCGAGTCTCTGTGTAAGCACGCATATTATCTGTAAGATCAAACTTCCCTTCAACAAATATGTTTAATTTTTCATAAGGAGTTTGAAGGTAGTTAACTGGTGCGTAGTTATAAGTATCATTGTTTGGGCCACCGCCAACAAAATCTCTCATATCATCGATTGTAGCAATGCCACCATCACAGGTACCATTTGTTTGGCTTGCACCACCAGATGCTAAATAAAAGTTACCACATGGAACAGAACCTGAACCGACTTCAATAACGTTAGCATTGTCTCCAGTACCAATTAATCCATTTTTCCAGAAAGATTCTTCAGCATCTTCACCCCAAACTTGCCAAGGGTAATTTAGGTAATCAATACTTGTATCACCTTGGTATACTTCATCCTGTTTAACCCAGTCAACACCAAAAACTAAATGGCCATCATCAAATGCTTTACCAGCTACAAGGCTGAAGCTAGTTTGAGAGTTTTCGTCTACATCAAATGAATTTTTAGCTTGAGCAGTAATTTCAAGACCTTCAAAATCACTTCGTGTAATAATGTTAACTACACCAGCTACAGCATCTGCACCGTAAGTTGCAGAAGCGCCATCTTTTAATACTTCAATACGTTCAATCATTGAGCTTGGAATATTTTGGAAGTCTGAGCTTACTGGGCGGCGACCATTAACCAAAACAAGTGTTCTAGAAGTACCTAAACCACGAAGCTCAACAAATGTTCCACCATTACCACCATTGTTTGTTGTGGTCATGGCTGGAGAACCAGACATTACTGAGCTATTTTGTAAAAATTGACCTACGTCCTGAATACCTTGTAGGTTCATCTGTTCTGCTGTCACTACCGTAATAGGCGAAGCAGTTTCCATATCAGTTCTCTTGATACGAGAACCAGTTACAGAAATACGCTCAACTTTAGCGCCTTCTTCAGCAGCAAAAGCTACCGGTGAACTAAGTGCTGCCGCAGCTGCACCGCTAATCATTGCTAGACGCACTGATTTCGCTAATAAATTCTTATGCATTGTCAATCTCCCTGGACTTATATCTTTCTTATTTTTCCAACTGAACAAAATCAAGTTGGTGAATGTGTGCGAGTTACACCGCTACTACATTTCAAGAGCAATAAAATCACAAATAAAACATTTATTCAACATATGTTTCATTAACATAACGAGAGATTGAGGCATTAACGCAGTTGATCTGTTCAAATATATGAACACAAACAGAGTTATACTCTGCAGTGTTCATGCAAGCATCTGAAAGAAAACAATTAATTTAATTACCATCAAAAACGCTTAATGTTAAAAATTTGTTTCTATCTGGTTCTTTTTTAAGCTCTAACAAGTAGAAGATATGCCTAATAAAAGCACAAAGCATGTACAAGTAATTAACATCTGTTGTTTCGTTCATAAAAAAAAGGCCAAAAAAAACACCCTAAATAGGGTGTTTTTCAATTTAAAAACGGCTTGTGAAATTATTAAAGCACGTAACGAATACCGAAACCAATTCCGTCATCGTCAGATAACTTCATTGCAGCTTCTTCACTTCCACTAAAGTCGCTGTTATCAACACGACCTTCTAAGTAGATAACTGTATTAGCATCCCAGATGTAATGTAGGCCAGCAACTGTGAATTGACGCTTAAACGTATCACCGTTGTAATCTGCTTTATATTCATCACCAGCATCTAAGATGTTGTATGAAAGGAACGCACGAATGTTGTTATCAAAACGGTATGATAAAAGCGTTTCCACGCCATAAGCTTCTGAAATCAGACGACCTAGGTTATCTGTATCATGGAATTCTTGTTTGCTGTAGTTAGCCGCTGCGTATAGGCCTTCAGCATCCCAACCACCGTAAGTTAAACCGAAGCCATAAATGATATCAGTTTCTTCGATTTTTTCATTTTCAACTGTAGAACCTTTAAACTCACCTACGTTAACACCTGCAGTAACAACAAAGTTGTCAGTGGCTTGGTAAGTTAATGCTAAGCCGTAAGTGTTGTTGTATTCAACGGTCGCAACAGTTTGTTGAGCACTGATCAATGGCGCTGTAGGATTTTCAGGGTTGATACTGCCATCTGAAAGCACATCGAATTCATCTTGTTTAAGCTGTGCTTGGACTGCAAAACTAAAATCACCGAATGCATTACGGTATTGAACTGTTTTGTCACCACGACCGGTACCGTTTACAGAACCATCACCTTTGTTGTACGTGTAAGTACCAGATGCATCACCATCCCATACAAAGCCATAGTTAGTGTTGTAAACTACGTCGTACCAAGCACCCCACTGCTTACCAATTGTCACTGAACCGTAAGTGTCATGATTCACACCAACATAACCTAAACGGTTAGCTAGGAAGTCACCATTTTCATAAGACAATTGGTCATTGTTGTACTGGATTTTACTGTCACCGAAAGGATTTACGCCCCACTCTAATTTAGCAAATGCATTCCAGCCATCACCCATTTGGCGATCGAAACCGAAATTAATACGTGAAGCGCCATTTACAACTTCAGTATCACCTTGTCCGTGATATACACGCGCATCAATAAATCCGCCGATTTCTACAGCGTTTTTATCATCTTTATAGATTTCGATAGCTGAAGCTGCAGGTACGAACATAACAGTTGCAAGTGCTGAAGCGATTAAAGTCTTTTTCATTAAGCTAAACCTTCCCATTTTATTTTCATCATAATTTCTGATAACAGTCCATTTTGTTTGTATTATCCTTTCATCAAAGGCTAGCATGCTGAAATATATCAAAACAAAGAAATGCGTGCTTTTTACGCCTGAATAAACTAAAACAACACATCAAACAGCACAATCAACTACCAAACCACTCAAAAATAGTAACGATTTACCACAAATGCAATATTAAGTAACACTAAATTAACATCATCTGATTACTGCTTAGACTTTCAAACCCTTCTCCAAGTAACGCTAAAACAGGTTCAGCAATCGGTTTTATCTGTTTTTCAACATAATATTGATAATCAATTTTTTCAGCGGTGGCCTCTATGGGCTGAGCGCCATTTAATGTCATACGGTATTCAATCATAGTGCCCCGCTTGCCCGCTTTATCATTTCCTGTTAATTGACAAAGTCTAATCGCAGCTTTTACATGAGGTGACGATTTCGCAGTGTATTCTTCAACATGTCTTTTTAATCTTTTTCTAAATATAAGTTCATCATCCAATTTACCGTCATCAAGATCTTGCAGCTCTTGTTGCAAATACGCCTTCACGTCACCTTTAGTAAAAAGTAAAAAATACAAGCGATATTGAATCCTTCTCGCAACAGGGCTCCAATCACTTCGCACCTGCTCCATTCCTTTAAAGGTAAGTTCAATTTGTCCTTCTTTATCTTCTGTTGCGCCTACATAACGTTTTTTACTGCCCGCATCAGAGCCTCTTAAAGTCGGCATCACAAATTGATTAAAATGACTTTCAAATTCTAACTCAAGATAGCTTTCAATTCGGTATTGCTCTTTACAGGTTTTTGTCCACTTGTCAGTGACCATTTTTGCAAGTTTATTTCCTAGCTTGGCGATATTTTCAATTTGATGATGTTGACCAAGCCATACAAAAGTTGAGTCAGTATCGCCATAAATCACTTTATAACCTTCTGCTTCAATCCATGTTTTGGTTTGCTTCATTATCTGATGGCCACGCATCGTAATTGAGCTTGCGAGTTTTGCATCATGAAACACACAACCTTTGGAGCCTAAAACCCCATATAAAGAGTTCATGATTATCTTTATAGCTTGAGAAAGAGGTTTATCATGATTAAGTTTAGCTAACTCTCTTTGCGCAGCGAGCTGAGCAATAAGTTTTGGTAAAATGGGATTGTCACGACTAAATTGAGCCTCTAAAAAACCTGGGACCGTATGCTCCTTAAGTTGATTTTCCGCTTCTATTAATCCTTTGGGGTCGATTAAAAAAGTACGAATAATTGAAGGGTATAAACTCTTAAAATCGAGAACTAATACATCCTTATAAAAACCAGGAATAGAGTCCATCACATAACCACCTGGTGATTCTAAGCCATGACTTGTTGCTCTTGCAGGGGCAACATAGCCACTTCGATGTAAATGCGGAAGGTAGAGATTATTAAAAGCCGCAACCGATGCTCCAACTCGGCCAAATTCTAACCCCGTCAACTTTGCTCTTTCTAAGGCAAAAGCCAATAATTGTGTTTTTTGAAAAATATCCCAAACCAGTCGGCAATCTGTCAGGTTATAAAAAGCGAGTGCTTTTTTGTCATTAGCAAATAAATGGCAAATCTCTTGCCCTCTATTTTCAACATGATCAATGGCTTTACCTTCTTCTAATAAATGTTGCGAGACATGTTCGAGTGAATAACGCTCAAATTGATAAAATGCCGCTTTTATCCAGTCAATACCATCCAAAACAACCCTTCCTGGTAAAGACAGCGTTTCTGGTCTGAATTTATCTTCAACTTTCCATGACAATTCTGTACCGCCACGACCAATTAACAAAGGAATTCGATGATACTGACAACGCCTATATAGAAGTGCTAAATCAAAGGTAACCACTGCCCAGCCAATAATAATGTCAGGATCATATTCATTGAACCAATGAATTAACTGATGGATTAATGCCACTTCGTCATCAACCCATTGAATATATTCAACGCTATCATCAGACTCATTAATCTCATCAGCGTCAAAATCAGGTCGACCAAGCATAATGACTTTTTTATATAAGGGGCTTTGATTATCAAGTGCTGATTGAGAGCCATATAATCCAACTGAGTACAACTCTCCAGATGGGCTGCATTCAAAATCCAGTGAAATCATTGATAATGGAATGGCTAAATCTGCCTTTCTTGTTTTGAATGCTGCATAGCATGCTAGTGGGTCATTCGAATGGCTAGCACTTGCAAAAGTAGCCCCCTCAGTCAGTGATAAAGGTGTTTCTGCATTGCTTGAGTCAGCAGAAACAATGAACTCTCCATCTAACGCAATAAATCGCTCAATAAGATAACGTTGCTCTGCCCTTATATCGGCTTCATAGATCTCGATTCCTGCATCATTGGCAATTCTGAGCAATTGCTTCTGTACTGTCGTTGACTTTAAATAGATGCATGAAACAGCTTGATGCTTAAAGTTTTTTAAACTGATAGGCTCAATACGTATACCTGAATTGAAATGACCGAGAATCAATTCACTGTCACTTTGTTTACAAAAACAGATAACTTCAGCTTGTTCTAGTTCAATGAGTGCCGGTCCTGTTTCTGTTTTTATATAATATTGCAGCATTAATCGGCCGTGACGATAAGTCGCATGTCTAGTCAGCACCCTTCCTTTGATCGAAAGTAAAGCATCATTGTTAGTTTTAGTGCTAGTGCTAGTATCAGTGCCTATTGAATTTTGTATTGTCATCTACAATGTTGCCCTGAAATCGTCTGTTTATGCATGATTAACCTATCGTTGGGGCAAATAAGTATTTTCAGTTAACTAAATAAACTTATCTTTACCACTAAATTACTTACCTGTGTCGCTAAAGACGCTATAAACGTTCGATTATTTATTCCGAACATTTAAAATCACTGTTATTATGTACAGCATATACCAGCAAATAAAGAATTAGTAAGTAAAGATTACTAATGGGCCATACATGTTAACGGATCATATTAAAACTCAGATCCGCACTATCTATAAAGATATTGCGACTGCGATGCCAAATTTTCGTTCTCGTAGAGAGCAAAACTACATGGTGGCTGAAATATCTAAAACATTAGCTGGTGATTATGATAAACATCGCAGGATCATGGTTTGTGAAGCTGGTACCGGTATTGGTAAATCTCTTTCTTATATCTTAGGTACTATTCCACTTGCATTAGCCAGCAAGAAAAAAGTATGTATTGCCACCGCAACTGTGGCCCTTCAAGAACAATTATTGCACAAAGACCTGCCCTTCTTTTTACAGCAATCAGGTGTCGACTTTAAATTTGGTCTCGTAAAAGGAAGACAGCGCTACGTTTGCCTAGCAAAACTTGCAGCAATGATTGGTCCAGAAGACACATCACAATTAGCAATGTGGCAAACCAAACCTGACCAAAGCCAAATTGACTTACTAAAAGTACTGCATCAAGATTTTCAGGCAGGTAAATGGAATGGCGAAATTGATACTTTAGAGCAACCATTACCAGACTTCTTATGGCAACAAATCTGTTGTGACAAGCACAGCTGCCATCGTCAAATGTCCAGTCACCACAACTGTCCATTTCATAAAGCGCGCGAAGACGTCGAAACTTGGGACGTATTAATTGTAAACCACAGTCTATTATTTGCTGACTTAGAGCTTGGCGGCGGGGTGATTTTACCTGAGCCTGAAGATATGTTTTACGTTATTGATGAAGCCCATCACCTGCCAACCGTTGCCAGAGACTTTTCCAGTGCGCAAGCCACACTAAGAGGAGCCAGTGACTGGTTAGAAAAAGCCTCGAAAACTTGCTCAAAACTGCAAAATCAACTTAAAACGACTCATATCATTGCGCCAGTACAAGCCATGCTTGACCATATTGGCGATTTAGTGACTCAACTTAATCAAGTGGCGCATTTTTGCGATACACAACCTAAATTATTTGCTAACCCAGAAACTCGATTACGTTTTGAAAATGGCAAATTACCAGAGTCATTACTAATACAGGCCGAAAATTTAGCGACCACCTCAAATCTAGCCGTCAAACAGTTTAACAAAATTCAATCAGTGCTCAGTGAAGCCATTAAAGATGGTGAATTGCCTAAACATCAATCTGAAGCCGTTCTCTCAGAAGCGGGATTTATCCTGCAGCGACTTGAGAACTTAAGTAAGCTTTGGAAAATGTTAGCTAAAGAGGATTCGAAAAAAGGTGCTCCGATGGCACGTTGGGCAGAATTAATTACCGGAAAACAACAGGATTACTTATTCTGCGCCTCCCCTATTGAAGTTGGCTTTATGCTTGAGCACATGCTGTGGCAAAAAGCAGCGGGGGTCGTATTATGTAGTGCAACGCTTCGAGCATTAAATAATTTCAATCATTTTGCTCATCAAGTTGGTCTATCCCTTAATGATGGCAGTCGCTTCTTAGCACTACTATCGCCATTTGATTACGAAAATAATGCCACTTTATTTATCCCACAGATGAATAACGAGCCAACAGAAGATGCCTATACTGACGAACTAGCTGAACAAATCATTGCACTAGTTGAAGATGAAATGGCGACATTGGTTTTATTTGCCTCATATTGGCAAATGGAAAAGGTCACAGATCAAGTCAGTGGCAAAATACCTAAAGAGCAACTTTTTGTTCAAGGAACCATGCCAAGACAACAAATATTGCAACAACACAAACAACGCTGTGATGAAGGTAAACCAAGCATAATTTTTGGTACTGGCAGTTTCTCAGAAGGGTTAGATTTACCGGGAGATTATTTAACTAACTTAATCGTGACTAAATTGCCGTTTGCGGTGCCAACCTCACCCGTTGAACAAGCACATGCTGAATACATAAAGAGTAAAGGTGGCAATCCATTCCTGCAGCTAACTATTCCAGATGCTTCACGCAAATTAATCCAGAGTTGTGGTAGATTACTCCGTAAAGAAGATGACTATGGTCGCGTAACCATTTTAGATAGACGTCTTATTACTAAGCGTTATGGCAAATCATTACTTGATGCCCTTCCGCCATTTCGTAAAGTTATAGAATAGGTAATTATTTGGAATTCTTGTTAGATCCAAGCCACTGGGTAATCTTGGCCGTTATTGGTCTTGTGGCCGGTTTTATTGATGCTGTAGTGGGTGGTGGTGGATTATTATCTATTCCTGCATTATTAACAATGGGAATACCGCCCCATTTAGCACTTGGTACCAATAAACTAGCAGCTTGCTTTGGTTCAATGACTGCTGGGTATACTTATTATAAGCAACAGCTTATTAACTTAAGATTTTGGCGAACCGCCTTTATCGCGACTTTTTTCGGTGCAATTTTAGGCAGTATTTTTGTATATCTTATAGATGCAGCTTGGCTCGAGAAAATCTTACCTTTAGTTATTATCAGTATCGCCATCTATACCTTATTTAGCCCCAAAGCAATGGGCGAGAATTTAAAAGCCGCTCCGATGACATCCCCATGCAAACAAAAACAAACTGCTCAAGGTGTACTATTAGGTGGATACGATGGCTTTGCAGGTCCTGGGATTGGTGCATTTTGGACGGTATCAAGCATAAGACTATACAAATTGCCACTGCTAAATAGTTGTGCATTAGCGCGTGTAATGACTTCTGTTAGTAATGTCACTGCATTAGTCATCTTCGCTTTACTAGGAGAAGTCGACTGGGTTCTAGGGTTATGGATGGGGGTTTGCATGATGGCAGGCTCATTCATTGGCGCTAAATCGGCTATTAGATTCGGTATTCCCTTTGTAAAACCTCTGTTTATTATTACTGTTTTATCAATTGCAGCACATCTTGCTTGGACAGCCTGGTTATGAGAAATACCAACCAACTTATTTATCAATTAAAGCAGCAGCTCAGCTCACTTGAACAAGATGCACTGCATCATGATCAACAATTGCCAGCCCAGCAAAAGAAAATGCTCCAAGATATTGAACGTTTTAACTCACAACTATTTATTCAACAAGGAGCGCAACTTAGCCCTTGTATTCAGCAACTGAAAAAAGACATTCAACAATTAGAAAAGCAACTTTCTCTTAAACTCGATGTCAAAATAATCGAACTGAGTTGTCAACGTATTCAAGATCGCTTTACCGCATTGCGCCGCGCACTCGTTACAACCAATATCAATGTTAAGACTGCAGAGCAGAAACGTGCCAACAGTCGCGCAAGGTATGCTAAGAAACAACAGCAACAACATTCAGACAGTGGTTTTGGCTGGATAGCCAGTAATGTGATGAAGAATAGCCACCAAATATATCAAGAGTTAAATAAACATTTGAATTGGGCTACAACTTTTGAACAAAAAATTGCAGAAATGGAAACTAAGCTTGCAAACTGCCACAGTACTGACAAAATCATGATACAAAATGAAATACTTTCTCTACATCGTCGATTAGGGAAATGTCGTCAAGCAATCAGTTATATTGAAGAAAGAATTCAAATGTTTGAACGACCGCATCGAAATAACAATCGTTAAGGAGCAACAATGAAATTTACCCTTCCGCTCAGTGCAGCGTTATTAGCTTTAGCGACTTCAACGTCAGCTATGGCGGCTAACCTAACTATCCCAATGTCATTTGAATATCTTGCACTTGACGGTAAAGAAATCGATACCAACATGTTTACTCATAAGACTGACCTTGAACTTGATAACGGCAGCCATAAAATTGCTATTCGCTATCATGACATGGTTGATGATGATTTTAGTGACAGTCAAAGCTTTGTAAAGTCATCACCTTTTATTGTGGCTATCAATGTTGATGGTGATCATGAGTATCAGCTCAAGCCAATTGACGGTGAATTTGTTAAAAAGCCAAAGTCATTTGCTAAAGACCCGCAAATCGTTATTTCTCGTAAAGACAACGGTGCTGTTGATTACAAAGTGACGCAAACTGATTATGAAGAGAGTACTTTTATCAGTAATTTGTTTAGCGGTAATAAAGGTGAAGATATTGATACGCTAGCAGCTTCTGCGACTGACAGTAATACGAAAACGCTACCAGTTGCTGCAGTAGCAACAAGCGCAACAGTTACAGCAACGGCCCCTGCGGCTTCAAAACCTGCAGTAAAAGCTGCAACTCCAGCTGCAGGTGAGACAGCAACACACCCAGAACAAATGCTTCAATATTGGTGGTTACAAGCAGATGAAGAAACAAGAAAAGAATTCATGAGCTGGGCAATCAAGCAATTGTAAATTGAATATCAAAATAAGCGTGTAAATTTCACATTGAGTATTCCACTTGTTTATCACGCCAGCTATTCTAAGCTGGCGTTACCTTCTACCCACCGATTTCCAACAAGTAAATATCAGTTGCTGCAGCAATATTTGCTGAACAATCAAATAGCTAAACCCTCCGATTTTCATTCACCGGAAATGATTCAAGTTGAAGTACTCAAGCAAGTGCATCAAGACAAGTATGTTGATGATTTCATCGACAATAAACTTGACCTTAAAGTCATGCGCCGAATTGGATTCCCTTGGAGTGAAGCACTATTAAATAGAACCTTACACGCCGTTAGTGGTACAAGCTTATGTGCAAATTTAGCCATCGAACATGGCGTTTCTTTACATCTCAGCGGTGGATACCATCATGCCCACTATGATTTTGGCAGTGGATTTTGCATATTTAATGACTTAATAGTCGCTGCCAATGGCATGATTACTAATGCTAAAGCGACTAAAGTGCTTATTATTGATTGTGATGTTCATCAAGGAGATGGCACCGCAACCCTATCATCACAATTCGACAATATTATCAGTTGCTCTTTTCATTGCTTAAAAAACTTTCCTTCAAGAAAACCTCATTCAGACCATGACATAGAATTTGATAAAGGAATTGATGACCGCCACTTTCTTCATTCACTCGAACAAGTGGTTCCTTACCTCATCAATATTCACCAGCCAGACCTAATTTTATATGATGCTGGCGTCGATATTCATAGAGATGACGATTTAGGCTATCTCAACATTTCGACAGCAGGTATTTTAGCGCGTGATAAGTTTATATTTAAAACCGCTAAACAAGCTAATATCCCTATTGCAGCAGTCATAGGCGGTGGTTACAGCCGAAATGAAGCCGAATTAACTCATCGTCATAGTCAACTTTTTATTGCAGCCAATTCAATCTGGTAGCAAACTGATATAAAAATTCATTCTCTTGGAGTAAAACATGCAAGTTGATATTCGTAATTACTATGAAGTGCTATTAATGGAAATATTAAGAGATGAAGGTTTATTAGAAGAACTGCCAGAAGAGTATTTAGCGGATCTATGTTGCGTAACCTTAAACCAGCTTCCAGTGCGTTACATCAGGCATTTAGTCGATACGTATTTTTTCGAAGATTACAACGAACTGCAAAGCATGAAAAATGAAATACAACTCGCATTAGAGAAATCTCGTGAATTTTTGAAAGCCAACTTAAAAAGACGTATTGCGGAAGAAGAAGCTGAAGCAAAGGCAAAACTTGAATCGATACCGAGAATTGAAAGTACTGAAAATTAAAAGTACTAAAATTAAACAGATCTAAACTGAGAAAATTGAATACAAAAATTTTCTATATAAAATATGTATGAGTAAGACATTAAGAATTTTGATGGTAAAACAAGAAGAATTTGGAGGTTCCCCTAGAGCCACACCCCGGCACACGAGTCACTTGCTGCGGTTGCTCCCTTCCAGGCCTGGCCGAGTTCACAAGTTATCATTGCGGGGGGACCCTAAGGTCACCATAGATTTCACATAAAACCTGTTTTACGTGAACGGCAGGATTATCCCCCACACCTGTGACATGATCAAGTTAAATCGCCATACTTTCATCATCTTTATGTTTGTTTGAACAATGATTACTCAATTGAATGCTTTTTCGTACATTGCCAAAATCAATAAAGCCATTCATAAGTCACTTTTCTCTGCTTTAGATTAATTAGAACAACCTTTAATTTAATCAAAAGCCATCAAAGCCGATCTAGATCACATTTTTTAACAAAAGTGAGATTTTAACGCTAAAAACCACATAAAAAGTCATTCAAATACAAACAAAAGTCACACAATTCACTTATTATTAGTAATGGTAATTTTAGCAGTAAGTAATGTATTGGATGGTACGTTAGTTAATGATTCTATTAATTAAGTTTACTCTAATTAAATAATCCATATAGTTTAGTGAAAAACACTACAGCAACGCTCAAGCAACAATTGCGACGCAAGCGCTTTTCACATTTTACAATTTCAACATTTTAACTTTCAAATTGTAGAATTAAGTAATACCTCTTTCGGAATAGTAAGATCTAAATCACAGTGATTTTAGCCCTAACTAAATAGAATAAAAGAGCTTTACATAGACTTGGATATTATCCATACACTTGATTTTATGATGAAGAATCAAGTTTAAAACAAAATCTCTTGCAGGGAACAATGATGAAAAAATTCAATTTTAATACTACTGCTAAAGCGGTATTTAGTGCTGGGCTTTTAGCCTTCGCGCTAACCGGCTGTGGCAGCGACGGAACTGACGGCGAAGATGGCGAAGATGGCACCGTTGGTAAGCCAATCGGCTCTGTAACCACTCTAACGAGCACGATTACCACTGCTAGTGTTGATGAAAGCCAATTTCTAACTGTTGATTTTAAGCTTGCTGACGCCAATGGCGTAGCTGTAACTGGTTTAACTCAAGCAGATATCGCCACTATTTCTTTTGGCCGCGTCGGTTCTGCTAATGAACCAGGTGAAGACGAAATCGTTAATCCAAGTATTGATAGACAAATCTGGTTAAGCTATTTCAATAAAGATAAAGGCGACGGTTATTTTACTGGTTCAAATTACTTTGATGGCAGTAAAAGTGAGTGTGAGGATTGTTTCGTTGATAATAATGATGGCAGTTACTCAATCACAATCGACCAAGCAATTGATACTTTAGAAAAGTATGAATACATGGCTGACGCTACCAATGGCGTTTACATGTCAATCAAAACATCCAACAACAATGCTCAAACTATTGTAGACAATAGTTTTTTCTACTGGGTACCAGCTACTGATGTTGAAGTTGAAAAGCCACTTCAAATTTTAGCAAATTCTGATTGTCAAACTTGTCATAGAGCAGATCAAGCAGGCGAACTCTCTATGCATGGCAGTAAACACGTAACGGAAGAAGCTTGTTCTTTCTGTCATACAGATTATAACAGTTATAGTAAGCAAGACACTGATGCAGATGGAACCCCAATTGGTGATGCTTACGAATATGATGGTTCGATTAAAGGTATGGTTCATAGTATTCATACTACGGCTAACTTCTCAGATGACGGTGTATACCCGCAAATGACGTCAAACTGTTTGACTTGTCATAATCCGAATGAAGATTTTAACCTAACTGATAGCTGGAAAGCTGATATTGATACCACTGCATGTTGGAGCTGTCACAGCCCTAGCCCTGCTGCTGAAGCCGCTGGTGTTCCAAAATCACATAGGCAAGGAAATAATTGTCTAGATTGTCATACAAGTGAAGGAAGTGGTCGCAGTACAGAAGAAGCTCATTATGATTTGAACAGTAACTTCTTAGCAACTGCGCTAAAAGTTGAGTTTTCATCGATGACAGTTGCTGATGATGAATCAGAAATTAAAGTTAATTTCACCGTTAAAAATGGTGATGAATTAGTAGCAATAAATCAAATTGATCCACGCCCTTACCAATACGGTGGCTTTAATAGTGCAATCGTTATCAATGGTGTACTGACTGATGACTTCTTGGTTAATTACCAAAAAGTAGGTTATGACACATTTGCTGAAGAAGCTGATGGCTCAATTACAGCGACTATTAGTGCTGCTGACTTTGAAATCGCGACATTAATAGATGCTGGATCTACTATTGTACTAAGCAGCCAATTACATGTTTGTTCTGGCAAAGGTGTGGTTGAATATTGTGATGCTGATGATTTAGATGCGGGTGACCAAGATGCTCCATACGTAACGTCTGATACTTACTACTTCAATTTAGATGGTAGTTCAGTGGCTGAATCTCCACGTATGCAGCATGCTGAAATGGCTGATTGTCAACAATGTCATACAACGCAAATTACGCATCGTTATACCAATGATATTGATGGTTGTGCATCATGTCATAATGGAACACGTGCAACATCAGGTGGCGAAGCATCTAACTTAGCAACTAAAGTTCATGATAAACATTATGTCTATGACTCAAGTGGAACTTTATTCTTTAAGAAAACTGAGTGTCAAGCTTGTCACGGCGATGATGGTTTCTCTATCCAAGGCATTGCTACTGATGCAGCTCCCGTAGCATTTGGTAAAGATGATGTTGGCCTGTTAGTTGTGTCTCCTCAATCAGCAGCTTGTTTAAGTTGTCACGTACCTCCTTACGGATTAAGTGAATCAACAATTAGCCACATTGAAACTAATGGCGGTGTAGTTGGAACAATCGACAGTCTAGGTGTACCAGAGGCGGATTATGACGCATTAAATGTGATAGAGGCTTGCTCTACTTGTCACAACGATAGTCAGATCCTTGAAGCACACTCCGACTGGGGTGGACAGTAAAGGTTAGCTAGCAATACAAAGAGTCGCCACCGTGCGGCTCTTTTTTGCTTTAAGCCAATAAAAACAAGGTTTACTTGAGAAAATGTATACCTCTTTAGAAATAGACTGATCTGCTTCACAGTATCAGTCTAGGTTTAAAGATTTTTCTCTGATTGTGGATTAACCTTGTATTTGATGAATTTAAAACCCAAAAAGCTAAATTGACTCAAGAGACTACGTATCTCGGCAATACAAATAGCCAAGTCAAATTTATGCAATGTCTTATTACGCAGGGACAAATGATGAACAAGAAAAATTCTAAAATAGCACTGATGCTTGTAGCAAGTGCAGTCAGCGTAGCCTTAACAGGCTGTGGCAGTGACGGTGATGATGGTAAAGATGGTAACCCTGGTCTTCCAGGCGGTACTCCAGCTGAAGCAATTGAGCAGCTAAAATTAGAAGTGCTGTCAGTTTCTTACGCTGACAACATCCCTACTGTAAAAGTTTATGCGACTAATGAAGATGATGAAGCAGTAGTCGGCCTTAAAGACTTTTCAATCGAAAATGCAGCTCAGCTTATCCCAGTTGGCGCTAGCGGCGCTGGTAATAGCGCAAACTGGCAGAAACTCGGCTCTACATCGACTTTCGTTGATAACAAAAACGGTAGCTATGAGTTTAGTTTTGACAGTTTCGATACTGATACATTCAACGCTGAATTAACTCAACGCTTCAACATTGTCGCTGAGGCTTCGACGTTACTGGATGGTGTAACGTCTGTTCCTGTCAGCGAAATCGTTGCAGACTTCGACGGTGAAGGCTACCAAGCTCTATACACCAAAAATATCGTTTCTCATGAAGTATGTGCAAGTTGTCACGCTGAAGGTGAAAAGATTTATCACAAAGCAACTACTGTAGAAACTTGTATCACTTGTCACACTCAAGAGTGGGCAGATGGTCGTGGTAAACCTGAAGTTGCTTTTGCTCACTTAGTTCATAACGTTCATAACTCTAATAAAGTTTGGGGTCGTAACGATTACACTGCAGAAACTGCACACGCAATTGTTCAAGACAACTGTCAATCTTGTCACGTTGAGTCAGAAGAACTAACTGAATGGGGCAACTGGACTCGTATTCCAACAATGGAAACCTGTACAAGTTGTCACACTGGCATCGATTTCGTCGCTGGTGAAGGTCACTCTCAACAGTCAGATAACTCAAACTGTATTGCATGTCATAACGCGAGCTGGACTGAAGAAATCCACACAGGTGGTTTCGAACAGAAGAAAGCATTTATCGACATGTATGGTTTAACTTCTACCTTGATGGTTAACTCAGACAAAACAGCCACTATCTCAGTGACGATTACTGATGCTGCTGGCAGCGCTGTTGATGCATCAACATTAGTAAGCAAGATTCAACGTATTGAAACGATCACTAACGTTGGTCCTAACTTCCCAATAATGGGTTACAACGCAAGCCCAGGAAATGGACAAGCAAAAGTTGCTTACGATTTAGTACGTAATGGCGAACTTGGCGAAAACGTTTCTGTTGAAGCTGGTGCACTACAGTACACCTTACCGGTTCTTCCATTTGGAGAATACTCACCTGCTGGCATCCAAGACACAGATACCGCCTTTACCTTCATTGGTTTAGAAATGTGTAACGATGGCACTGCTGCAGTTGATTGTGGCGATGATATCGCAACTACAAGTATGAAAGCTGACTTAGTATTCGGTACGCTTTCAGGTGAAGCAGCTAGTATGCGTCACACTGATTCAGTTGCATTCAATACGTGTGAAAACTGTCACGGCGAAACATTTGAGATACACAAAGGCTACCATGCAGGCTTCATCATGACTGAGCAATTAGGTCGTGAAAATGCAGATGGTGAAGTGATTGTCGGTGTTGATGGTTGTGTGACTTGTCATACTCCAGACGGTACTTACGCTTCAGGTGGAAACCAAGGTGCACTTGAAATGAAACTTCACAGTGTTCATGGTGAGCAAGATATCATCAGTGATTGTACCCAGTGTCATAATGACTTCAATCTTGATGCGTTCAAACTGAAAGGTGCATTAGCGACTTCAGCTGGTGAATACACCACTCCAATCACTGCTACTTGTGCTTCTTGTCACGGTTTTGACGAAATTAAAGCGCATGCTGAAGGCCAAGGTGGCGTTGTGAACGGTACTTACGAAGATGCAAATGCTTCAGCTCAAGTCGAGTTCTGTATGGGTTGTCATAAACCTACCATTTTCGATCACACCGCGGTGAACATGTAATTTACTGTTAAGGGAGGAGCTTGCTTCTCCCTTTCATTACATAAATCACATCTACATCATGGATAGATTGGGAAGCCATACTATGAAAATCAAAATGAAACTAAATTCTATAATCCCGACATTTGTAGCAGTTGTTATGCTATCTCTTGGGATGTCTCACTCGGCTTATGCGTCGAAGTGGGATGCTAAAATGACCCCTGACGAAGTTGAAGCTGTTCTAGATAAGAAATTTGAAGAAGGCAGCTACTCTCCAAAAGGTGCCGACTCTTGTTTAATGTGTCACAGACGTTCTGAAAAAGTCATGGATATCTTTAAAGGTGTTCACGGTGCTATTGAATCGTCAAAGAGTCCAATGGCAGGCCTTCAATGTGAAGCATGTCACGGCCCAATGGGTAAACATAACCGTGGTGGTAACGAGCCAGTTATCGCTTTTGGTCCTGATTCTACCCTAGCGCCAGAGAAACAAAACAGTGTTTGTATGGGGTGTCACTTAGACGATGACCGCATGTCTTGGAATACTAGCCATCATGATAATGCCGATGTTGCTTGTGCTTCTTGTCACAGTGTCCATACCGCTAACGACCCTATTCTGTCTAAAAAGACAGAAATGGAAGTGTGTACTAGCTGTCATACAAAACAAAAAACAGATATGAATAAGCGCTCAAGTCATCCAATGCAATGGAATCAAATGACTTGTAGTGATTGTCATAATCCACATGGAAGCATGGCTGATTCAGACTTGGTTAAACCAAGCGTGAACGAGACTTGTTATACATGTCACGCTGAAAAACGTGGACCTAAACTTTGGGAGCACGCACCAGTAACTGAAAACTGTGTAACGTGTCATAACCCACATGGTTCAGTGAATGAAGGAATGCTTAAGACTCGTGCTCCACAACTATGTCAGCAATGTCATGCCAGTGATGGCCATGCAAGCAATGCTTACTTAGGGAACACAGGAATGGGTTCTAATGTTGGTGATAATGCCTTTACTGGTGGACGCAGTTGCTTAAATTGTCATAGCCAAGTACATGGTTCTAACCACCCTTCTGGCAAATTACTTCAGCGTTAAGGATGTACGACTATGAAATTTAAACTGAATATAATCACCTTAGCGTTAGTTGCCAATGCAGGATTTGCAATGGCAGCTGATGGTTACGGTGTAGGCAGTGCCAATACTGACAAAGTCAAATTCGACAAGTGGGTTTGTAAAGGTTGTGCAGTAGAAACTGGCGTAACAGGTAGTGTTGGCGTGGGTGTTGGTTACAACAGCGAAGATGACATTCATTCAGCTAACGCATTTGGCAGCGACAATGAGTTTGCACCTAAGCTAGATGCTGATGTGAATTACATTGGCGAGTCTGGTTACCGTGCAAAAGTTGAAGCGACTGACTTAGGTCTTGATAACGGTCGTTTAGACGTGAATGTCGGTAAGCTTGGTCAGTACAACCTGAACCTAAACTACCGCTCTATTGCAACGTACGACTCAAATAGTGTTGTATCACCGTACAGTGGTATTGGAGGCTCAGACTTAACTTTACCCGATAACTGGCAAACAGCGGGTTCAACTGACGGTATGACTGAGTTATACAGCAGCCTTAACCCATTTGAGCTTTCGCTTAAACGTGAACGTGCAGGTTTGGGTTTTGAATACCAAACAGAATCAATGTTCACTACTTACGTGAATTATCAGCGTGAAGAAAAAACTGGTGTTAAGACAGCATCAGGTAGCTTCTTCAATCAGTCAATGATGATTGCTGAACCAGTTGATTACACCACTGATACCATTAATGCTGGTATTAAGTTTAGCGGTAAAAACTGGTTTACGAGCTTGAATTACGATGGCTCTATCTTTAAAAATGATAATGCCCAATTAAGTTACGATAATGCTTTTAACCCGACGTTTGGTGCACAAACCCGTGGTTATATGGCACTTGATCCAGACAATGAGTCACATATTGTGTCTCTGCTTGGTCAATATACTGAAAACGGCACAGCAGTCAGTGGCCGTTTGATGTTTGGACAGATGAGTCAAGATCAAGACGTTGTCACTTCAGGTTATGGTTACAGTGTGCCAACAGAATCTGTTGATGCAAAAGTTGACCTAACTGGCATGACGTTAAAAGCCGTGTCCCGAATCAATCGCAGTGTGCGCGTATCTGGTAGTTACGACTACTCAGATCGCGAAAACAACACCAATATTGAAGAGTGGACACAAATCAGCATTAACGATGTTAATGGTCAAGTGGCTTACAACACCCCTTATGATCAAACAACTCATCGCGCTAAGTTAGCAGCTGATTACCGCATTAGCCGCGGAATGAAGCTTGATGGTGGTGTCGATTACAAGCGTGATGAACGTAGTTACTCAGAGCGTGAAGTGACCGAAGAAAGCACCCTTTGGGCTCGTTACCGCGTCAACAGTTTTGAAAACTGGGATATGTGGGTAAAAGGGAGTTACGGTAACCGTGACGGTTCTGATTACCAAGCATCTGAGTGGACATCATCTGAAAATAACGACCTATTACGTAAATATTACCTAGCAGATCGTGATCGCAGCATGGTAGAAGCGCGCGTAAGCCATACCCCTATTGAAGCATTAACTGTTGATTTAGGCGTGCGCTATGCACTAGATGACTATACTGATACTGAAATTGGCTTAACTGAGTCAAAAGACACCAGTTACGATATCAATGTAAACTACATGTTCAATAAAGATGTCATGTTGAATGCGTTCTATAACCACCAGGTTATTGAATCACAACAATCAGGTAGCAGCACTTTCTCAGGTCCAACTTGGCAAGCTGATATCGAAGACACTGTTGATGTAGTAGGCGCTAACTTAAGTTATAACAACTTAATGGATAGCCGCTTACGTTTAGGTTTAGATTACACCTATTCAGAATCTGACAGTAACACTCAAGTTCGCCAAGGCGTGACGGGTGATTACGGTGATTACTTTGCCAAAGTACATAATGTTAATTTATATGGTCAATACCAAGCCACTGAAAAAATGGCTGTACGTTTAGATTATAAAATTGAAAAGTACTTAGACAATGATGCAGCAAATGATATCGCACCTGATAATATTTGGAATGTCATGACCTTTGGCAGCAATAGCCATGATTATACTGCTCACATGATAATGCTAAGCGTTAACTACAAGTTATAAGCAACGCATTAATTGATTAAAAGCCTGCATTTTTGCAGGCTTTTTTGTTGTAAAACACTTTCTATTTGTGCCCTCTTTCGCAAATACCAACAAATAACTCGATATTGCTAAATTAACAAAAGCTATTCTAAGCGATGTCTATTAAAATTTATTTTTAAGTGACTTAGTAGACTCAAGATATCATGCAAAAAAAACACCTTATTCTATCAGGCTTAGCAGGTTCTTTATTGGCTATGCCAGCCTATGCTTCAACCACATCAATGGCAAATGACAGTATTCTCATTTTGATTGCCTTAATGGCTTTCTCATTTATTAATGCCATCGTACAAGCCTGTTGTTACTTCTCTGGTCAATATGTGCAATCTTCATTTAGTCAAAAACATGTCACAGTTTCGTTATTGTTTCCACTTGCTGCCCTTATAGGCTTTGTAAGCCAGTACGAATCATTTGCACAATTTGTACTGTATTTGGGCGCGGTTGTGCTGTCTATTGGTACTGCACTTATCCCTATGCCATTAACGAATAAGAAGTCCCCATCGCGTCTCTCGACGTTAATTTTACTGACTGGGGCCATTGTCATATTACCCTTGAGCATTATCGTCGCACCTATCAGCATTTTTTCTATTGCTTTGTGTCATATTGGGCTTAAACAAACTGACATACCGCCTTTCGCTAAGTTCGCGACTGTATTGACTTTATTAACCAGTTACGGTTTATTGTTTTACTGGCTTTATCAATTAATAACTCAGGTAATGAGTTAATTTTGCAACTTCTCTGAGTGGACATATGTATGTAATTGACAGTGCAATCGCCAACAGGATTGTAGACAGAACAATGAAAATTATTGGGCATAATATCAATGTGATGAATGCCCAGGGCGTTATTTTAGGTTCTGGCTCTAATGAGCGAATAGGCTCAATACATGAAGGTGCATTACTGGCAATTAGTCAAAACCGAAATGTTGAAATTAATCAAGACATTGCCCCAAGCTTACACGGGGTAAAGTCAGGGCTGAATTTACCTCTGCACTATCAAGGTCAGATAGTGGGTGTCATTGGCATTACAGGTCAGCCTTGTGAATTAGCCCAATATGGCGAGTTATTAAAAATGACCGCTGAAATGATTGTTGAACAAGCTAACTTGCAAGATCAATTACAATGGCAAAATAGACAGAAAGAAGAGTTCATTCTTCAACTGATTCGAGATGAAGATAAAGATGTCGATCAATTAACTCATTGGGGACATCAGTTAGGCATAGATATTACCGTTGAGCGTGTTGTCGCCATTATTGAAATAGAATCAGTCAAGCAGCAACAAGTTCACAATAATCAAGCGTTGAAACAAATCGTCCACTTACTGCAGCACCCAGATCGTAATAACCTGATTGCGATGACATCACTTAATCAGCTGGTCATTCTAAAACCCGCATACCTTAATGGTAAACAATGGGATCCGGAACTTGAGAGCCATCGAATAGATAAGTTGTTAAAGCGTATTCCTGCCAATATGGAATTAAACCTCAATATTTCACTTGGCCACTTTTTTATCGGTATTGAAGGCATTGCAAAATCGTATCGTACCGCGAAAGAGACCTTGGCTATTGGTAAAAGCTTAAACCCTGAATCCAGTAAGTATTTATATGAAGACTATGCCCTTCAAGTGATATTTACCGGCTTAAAACAACATTGGCGCGGTGATGCCTTGTCTGCACCTTATTTAAAATTAGTTGAAGCAGACAAAAATGGTGTACTTCAAAAAACACTATCTGTTTATATTCAACATATTGGCGATCATAAACAGTGTGCAGAAGTGCTGTTTATTCATCGCAATACGCTCCGCTATCGATTAGATAAAATTCAGCAAATCACCGGAACAAATTTGCAAGAGTTCCATCACTTACTTAATTTGTACCTTGGTCAAATCATGCATCAAGCTTAATGACTGCAAAGTTAACACGTTAGCTTATTTCGTCAGTAAAACAGTCCAGTCCTTTTATTAACCATCTACATGTCAAAAATATGTGCATATGCACATGTTTAAATCTTTATATCCATAAAAATCTGTTCAATTGAACAAAGCATATATTGTGCAACTTTTTAATAATACGCATACAAAAACAACTATCTTTATACCCTGACCAGAGACGTTATCATGAGCATGATCTTGATATTAATTGGCGTAATTGCATTTATCGTTATTGCGACTTCAAAATTTAAGCTACACCCCTTTTTGACATTAATTTTGGCTTCTTTTTTAGCCGCATTTGCCTATGGCTTACCTAGTGCCGACATTGCTAAAACCATTACCAGTGGCTTTGGCGGTATTTTAGGTTACATAGGGCTTGTTATTGTACTCGGTACCATCATAGGCACGATTTTGGAAAAAAGCGGTGCCGCTATCACCATGGCCGATGTAGTCATTAAAGTGCTGGGTAAACGTTTCCCAACGCTCACCATGTCGATAATCGGTTACATCGTCTCTATTCCTGTATTTTGTGATTCAGGTTTTGTCATTTTGAACTCGTTAAAACAGTCAATGGCAAATCGAATGAAAGTTTCAAGTGTTTCCATGAGTGTTGCTCTTGCAACGGGTTTATACGCAACTCATACTTTTGTGCCACCCACACCTGGTCCTATTGCTGCGGCCGGTAACCTAGGCCTTGAAAATCAATTAGGCTTAGTCATTGCTATTGGTGTATTTATCGCTGCAATAGCCGCGCTTGCTGGCACATTATGGGCAAATCGTTTTGCCAATGAGCAACCTGATGGTGAAGGCGCTGAAGAGCTCAATAATAAAGTTGAAGATTATGAAACCTTAAAGCAAAGCTACGGTGCACTACCTAGCCCAACAAAAGCTTTCGCACCAATCTTTGTACCAATATTGTTGATTTGCTTAGGCTCTATAGCCAACTTCCCTTCTGCGCCACTGGGTAAAGAAGTCATATTTGATACCTTGATGTTTTTAGGTCAACCCGTTAACGCCTTAATGATTGGTCTGTTACTCGCCATTCCTTTGTTAAAAAGCGCTGACAAAATTAAAGAGTTCAGCGAACGTATTAGCCAAGGCTTAATTGTTGCCGCGCCTATTTTATTAATCACTGGTGCAGGCGGCGCATTCGGTGCTGTTCTCAAAGCTACTGAAATCGGTACTTTCCTTGGAAGTAGCTTGTCGGCATTAGGTGTCGGGATATTTATGCCGTTCATTGTGGCTGCAGCATTAAAATCAGCACAAGGTTCGTCAACGGTTGCATTAGTGGCTACATCAGCTTTAGTCGCGCCACTGCTGGGTGATATTGGTCTTGCAAGTGATATGGGACGTGTATTAACCGTTATGGCCATTGGCGCGGGTGCTATGACCGTATCACACGCTAATGACAGCTTCTTCTGGGTGGTTACCCAGTTTAGTCGCATGAGCGTTAAACAAGCATATCGTGCGCAAACCATGGCAACACTGGTTCAAGGTGTTACAGCCATGACACTGGTTTACCTTTTAAGCTTAGTTTTGCTTTAACCCGCTATTGTTATCCATTATAGCCACCCTTAAGTAGGTGGCTCTTTTAAACCCAAGAGAGACAATATGAAAATAGTCATTGCCCCTGATTCGTTTAAAGAAAGCTTGAGTGCATTAGGTGTTGCTAATGCTATTGAAGAAGGTTTTAAGCGTGTGTTTCCTGATGCTGAATATTGCAAAGTACCCATGGCCGATGGCGGTGAAGGTACTGTACAAGCCATGGTAGATGCCACTGGCGGCAAAATGCAAATGCTTCAAGTCACAGGGCCTGATGGACAACCAGTTAACGCACATTATGGCATTTTGGGTGCAAACAATAATGACTCAGGCACTAGCACTGGCACTGGCACTGGCAC